>JBEKFF010000029.1:0-23293 GCA_050013455.1 Acidobacteriaceae bacterium
AGGAAGAGCAGATCATACTGGATAGCCACGAACCCGCCGTCTTTCAGCAGGATTGCTTTGAAGCCATGGACGCAGTAGGTGAAGGGGTCGACGATGGCGATGGCCTGCAGCCATTTTGGAAATGCAATGATGGGAAACACCGCGCCGGAGGGGAAAAACAGCAGCGTGTTCAGGACTCCGAACATGGCGCGGGGAACGAGTGGATCGTCAACGCGAACCATCATGAGGAACATCATGCCGTTGAAGGCGAGTGAGGTCGCGATGACCATTGCGAGCAATTCCAGATCGGCGATGGGGCTGAAAATTGCGCCCAGACCGGCGATCAACGACCCGATAATGGTGAGGCTGATTCCGGCAAGCACCGCCTTCGCTGCGCCGGCGAGGTTGAGGCCCATGACCAACTCAAGCTTGGTGATGGGAGTTACCAGGTAACCCTCGTGGACGCCGCGGGCCTTGTCGTCGATGTATAACATGCCGCCGCCGATCATGACCGAGATATACATGGCCAGAGAGATCGTGCCGGCGAGCAGGAACTTCATGTAAGAGACATAGGGGTAGAGCTCGACGGATTGTACGGCGATGTTTTTGACAATGCGCGGCTGAATTGCCGGAGCATTGAGGGAGTCGACCAGCGATTGCAGTTCAGACTCGATGCTGGAGCTGGTGAACTGGTCGGAGTTGTCGACGACGAGCCCGAGGCGAGGCGCGTCCTGCGCATAGACACGGCGCGAATACTGAGCTGGAATGATGAGGGCGGCGTCGATTTTTCCGGTGCGCACATCTTCGCGCGCCTGCACTTCATTGCTGTAGTCAACCGTTCTAAAGGTTCCGATATTGACTGCGATGGCCGCGCAGGCCTCGCGGATTTTGACCGCCTGAGGACCGTGGTCGTAGTCAACGATGGCTACGCGGGCGTTGCGGATTTTGCCGCCATAGGCGTTGCCAAGGATGACCAACTGGACAATGGGAAGCATCATGGACATGATCATGAGAACGGGCGAGCGGAAGAACTTGCGCATCTCGCGCTCGAAAATTGCAAACATCCTGTTCATGGCTGCGCTCCCGGTCTGGGGGGCATGGTGAAGATGGCCTTGACTTGCTCATCGCGAAGCTGGCGGCCGGTGTAGTGGACAAACACGTCGTCGAGGGAGGTGTTTTGAACGCTGAGGGATGTTATGTTTTCGCCCAGGGAAGCGGCTAACTCGACCAACTGCATGGTGGTCCTGGAACCAGACGATGTGAGTACGCGATAGAAACCGGCGCTCTCTGCCTGCACGCTGGTAACTCCATCCAGACCCTCAAGGCGTGACTTCCACTGCTCGGTCTCGCGATCGAAGTGGACCTCAACCACATTCGCACCAGGAACATTCTGCTTCAACTCAATGGGTGTTCCGAGCGCCACAAGGTTGCCGTGATCGACGATGGCGATGCGGTCGCAGAGCTTGTCGGCCTCTTCCATGTAATGAGTGGTCAGAAGCATGGTGAGGTTGCGGGTTTTGCGGAGGTTGTCGAGCATCTCCCAGACGGCGATGCGCGAGACGGGATCCAGACCAGTAGTGGGCTCGTCCAGAAAGAAGATATGCGGGTTGTGTACGAGGCCGCGAGCGATTTCGAGGCGACGCCGCATTCCACCGGAGAGCGTCTTGGTCTGCGCGTCACGCCATTTGACCAGGTCTACGGCCTCCAGCACCTCCTGGATGTTCTTTGCACGCTGAGCCCGCGGAACGCCGTAGAGCTTTGCATAGATGCTGAGATTTTCCTCGAGAGTGAGGTCGGGATCGCTGGTAAGAGCCTGCGGGATGACGCCGATGACGCGGCGAACGGAATCGGGTTCCTTCGCGACATTGAAGCCCGCAACCATCGCTCTGCCACTGGTGATGGGGACGAGGGTTGTCATCATGCGAATGAGCGTGCTCTTGCCGGCGCCGTTGGGTCCGAGCAGGCCGAAGATTTCGCCGTCGTTGACGGCAAAGCTGACCCCTTTGACGGCCTCGAACGTGCCATAGCGCTTGACGATATTCTCAACAGCAATCGCAACCACCCCGGCCGGCTTAGGATTCTGGTCGAGAGTCGCGGTCTGGGGGTTCATGGCTTCACCAGCTTGCTCTTGGGAATGTAGACATCTGCCGTCATGCCGGGCACGAAACGCTCGCCGGCATTGTCGATGATCAGCTTGATCTGTACGGTCTCGATGTCGCGCTTGGCGCTACCGTTAATGTCGCGCTGGGTTGCGAAATCCGCCTCAGAAGCCTTGGAGATGACCTTGCCCCAGACGGTCGCGCCGGAGGGCATAACGACACGGAGGGAATCACCGAGCTTGACGGAGTCCGCCTGAGTTTCCGGCAACGGTGCGTACACCCAGGTTTGCGAAAGGTCCATGACAGTGACGATGGGTGCGCCGGCGGCGACAACCTCTCCCTGGCGAGCGGCGCGCACATTCACTTTGCCGTCAACCGGTGCCACGACCTTGGAGTAACCGAGCTGGACTTCCGCCTCCTGTGCGAGAGCGCGAGCGTTGGCAGCCTGAGTGCGGGTTTCGTCCACAGTGCGGGCAGCAACGTTGGTGAGCAGTTCGTGGGAACGAGCCTGACGGAGCGAAGCTTCGGCGGCGGTCACGGTGTCGCGCGCGGCGTCGACGGCGGCCTTGTCGGCCTGCAGGCTGGTGACTGCATCGTCCTTTGCCTGCTCGCTCATGATTTGCTGCTGAGCCAGTGACACGGTGCGGGTGGTATCAGCCTTCTGATGGTCGTAGTTGGCCTCGGCTTGAGCCAGCGAAGCCTTTGCAGCGCTGAGCTGAGCCTCTGCGTTGAGAGTTGCGTTCCCGGTTTCGCCGCGGGTCTGGTGCTCGGTTTCGACGGTCTCGCCGACTTTGAATTGCTGGCTCTGGGCGGTGGCGGCGGCGGCCTGCTTTGCAGCCTGAAGGTCTTCACTCTCGATTACCGCAATCAACTGGCCGGCCTTTACCGTGTCGCCTTCGTCCACTGTGAGCGTCTGGATGCGGCCAGGGATTTTGGAGCTGACCAGGACCTCATTGGCGTCCACCGTCCCGATCAGCTCCAGATCGCTGGAGCGATGGGTGGTGAGGAGATACCAGACGAGGGAACCCGCCGTAAGAATGCCGAGGATGAGAAAGACTCGATTACGCGCGTTCACTTGTGCCTCACTTCAACTCTGTTGTTTAGAACGACCGAAGCCGGTGGGCTTCCAATTCCTGCTATGTAGGGCTTGTCGGGCTCGGGCATTGGAACCGCGGCCAGCACGCGGACGGCAACGCGGGCTCCGTGCTCCCGATCGACGAAGATGGTCTGACCGAGATATTCGACCGCGGCCCTACGGCGGAACTCCAGTGCATCGGGCTCAAAGGGGTCGAACTCCATTAACAGTCCCATTACCGGTCCGGAGAGATAGTAAAAAACGTTGGCTCCGAACGCGGCGTAGATCATTTGCATGTCGTCGACACGAATCAGCTCTCCGGTGCTCTGGCCCTCGGCAAATTCCACGCGGAAGCGCAGCATCATGGGCTTGAAGACTTTCTCCACCAGCGGCACCACCGCATTCTCCTCTCCACGGTGCAGGCGAATCATCTCCTGCTGCATCAGAGACTGAAACGTCCGTCGCGTATGGATGCGATCAAAGTGATTCAATGCAAAATGGACCAGCCGCTCGCCCGCCGAGCATTCCATGCTCATTGCAGATAGGCCGCTCGAGACAACCTTCTCCGCAAGCTCTTCAAGAGCCGCGTTGTAGAGCTCCTGCTTGCTGCGGAAGTAGTAATAGAGGAGCGCCTTGTTTACTCCGGCGGCTTCGGCGATGCGCTCTGTGCGGGCTCCTGCAAGGCCGTTAGCGCTGAACTCGTTGGTCGCAGCCTCCAGGATACGGGCGCGGGTCTGGTCGGCGCGATCGGAGCTAGAGCGGGTTGGAGTCGAGTCGGACATTAATTGACTAACCAGTTAGTTAAGTAACCAAGAACTAGAAAGATTGCAAGGGCCGATGGCTGAATATGAGATTTTCAGCAAAATATACGTCGAAATCAGCCGTTTCTTCTCCATGAAAATCGGCCCTCGTTACTGACGTCTCTTCATAAGCGCATTCGCGATTTATTACCAGTTGAAAAGACTTACTCGGGATCGCTGGGCGACTTTTTGGTGAACCTGCGCCCTCCTAAATGCGGGTTGAAAATGCTGTGGGCTGGGAGAAACTGAACCAGCTCACAGCATTCCGAATTGTGTCAGCTTCTCGTAAACCAGTCGCTGGTGAATCCCAAGTCGGCGAGCGGCGTCGGACTTGTTCCCGTGGGATGCCTTGAGCGCTTGCTCGATAGGATAACGCTCCCAGCTCGCGACCTCATCATGAAGTGGCATTCCTGTGACGGCCTCGGTATCAAAGAGGCCCGTGGTGCGACTCGTCGGTTTGGCCAACTCCTCTTGGATTTGTACCCCGCGCATACCGCTCCTGCAAGATGGATGCGGGACGTGTCCGCGTCCTAACTGCATCTGATAGATACGAAGAGATAAGAGCTGACCGCCACCGTCCTTGGCCGGTGACATGGAAAGCTTCTGCCTCAACTTCGAATTCTGAAGGAACTATGGAATCCAACTTCACCATCGCACCTGAGAAGAGGAAGAGCGTCCACGCCCTCGAAGCGACGAACTTCTTTCTCGCCGATGTGCAGACCGGCCTTGGTCCCTTCATGGCAGCCTATCTGGCGGGAGCGGGTTGGCAGCCGGGACGCGTTGGAGTGGCGTTGACCATAGGCGGCATCATCACAGTTGTCTTGCAGGCTCCGGCTGGTGCCATCGTCGATCAACTCAGGTCGAAGAGGTTGATCCTAGGTACCGGTTCAGTCGTTCTCGCTGTAGGAGCTGTTTTGCTTAGCATCACCACCGCACCGTGGGCCGTATACACATCCCAAGTGCTGCTTGGAGGAGCGGCGCCGTTCCTGGGACCGACGTTGGCTGCGGTCACGATGGGAGTGGTCGGCGTCGCCTTCTTTGATCGCCAGTTTGGGAAGAACCAGTCCTTCAACTCCGCCGGCAATGTGGCCTGTGCGCTTCTGGTCGCGGGCGTTAGTCATGTCTTTGGGAACCGCGCCATCTTCATCACCGCTGCAGTTCTGACCATTCCTACGATACTGGCCGTCCGTGCGATCAGGAGTAGGGACATCGACTATGACCTTGCACGGGGAGGCGCCATGCAAGTGGACGGCAAGGAAGCTCCCGCAAGAGTCTCCGTTATGAAGACGCTGCTAGGAGACCGGGTTCTGCTGACGTTTCTGACCTGCGCCTTCCTCTTCCATTTTGCGAACGCGGCGATGTTGCCGCAGTTGGGCGAGATGCTTTCGCACGGTGCACGCGCATCCGCCGCTCCGTTTATGTCGGCCTGCATCATCGTCACGCAGGTGGTCATTATGTGTTGTGCCCCGGCCATCGGACGGTTCGCCAACCTGCATGGGCGGAAGCCCTTGCTCCTGGTTGGTTTTGGAGTCCTGCCTATCCGCGCACTTCTCTACACCCTGACCCACAACAGTGAAAGCCTCATCGCTATCCAATTACTCGACGGCGTTGCGAATGCGATCTTTGTGGTCGTTTCGATCCTTGTCGTTGCGGACAGAACGCGCGGTACGGGGCGGTTCAACCTGGTGCAGGGAACTCTCGCAACAGCAGTCGGGCTCCGTGCGGGTCTCAGTAACACGTTCGGAGGAGAGTTGATTCAGCATTTCAGCTATCGCATCTCTTTCCTGTCTCTCGGAACCATTGCTGCACTTGCATTCGTCTTGTTATGGATCGCAATTCCCGAAACCCTTCCTGATCGGAACCAACCGGGCGAAGACACCTCTTCCCCAGTCACTCCCCAGGAGACTCCAGCATGAAACAGATCAACTCTATGTCGAAAAACGTACAACCAGGAAGTCTGAGGGTTCGAGCAAAGTTCTGGGGCGACGTTGAGGCAAAGAAGGCATCCGCCACTCTTGACGGGGACGCTGTCCCTATGGAGCGGGTGCAGTATAGCCACGTATGGGAAGCAAATCTGACTACTTCCCGCGACGGCATACAGTCCTTGCTGGTCTCAGTCGAGGATGAGCACGGGGATATTGCCACCGACGAGATTCGTGTTGCGATTGGCGACCGTGCGGAACGAGAACGCGCTGAACGCGATCAAGACAACACGCTGGAGGCGTGGCCAGAGCACGGGTTACTCGGCACCCAACTCGGACCCAATAAGAACGGAAAGAAATGGTGATGCTTCCGACAGAGATCGCGCACGTTGTGTTTCCTTTGATTGTCGGAATAAGCATTGCATTGATGCTGATGCGCCCGCGCGGGATTCCCGAGGTCTGGTGGATCTCTGGCGGAGCGCTTCTTTTGATCGCGCTGCGGCTTATCCCCCTCAAGCTCGCGGGGCAGGCGGTCGCCAAGGGCACCGATGTCTACTTGTTTCTCATCGGCATGATGCTCCTGAGCGAGTTGGCTCGGGAACAGGGCGTGTTCGATTGGGTGGCTTCGGTAGCAGTACGCGGAGCCAACGGTAGCTGCTCGCGTCTTTTCCTGCTGGTCTATGGGGTTGGAACCCTGGTGACCATCTTCATGTCGAATGATGCGACTGCGGTCGTGCTGACGCCAGCGATTCTCACGGCGGTACGCAAAGCAAAGGTCGCCCCACTTCCGTATTTGTTCGTATGCGCCTTGATCGCGAACGCAGCGAGCTTCGTTCTGCCGATCTCGAACCCGGCCAATCTGGTGGTCTTTCATACCGGAATGCCACCGCTTGGGACCTGGCTGGCAGACTTCGGCGTCCCGTCCTTGCTTTCGATTGTTGTGACGTTCTTCGTAATGCGTCTTCTGTTCAGGGATGAGCTCTGCAAGAGCATCGACTGCGAAGTCGAAGATGCGAAGCTGAGCGGCAACGGCAAACTAGTTCTCGCGGGCCTCGCGCTGATGATTGGCGTGCTCCTGACGGCGTCCGCGTACAAGAAGGATCTGGGGCTGCCGACTTGCCTTGCTGCACTCGTGATAACAGTCGTCGTCTCCGTGAAAGCAAAAAGCAATCCGATCACGCTTGCCCGGGAGGTTAGCTGGGCGACTCTGCTGCTCGTAGCTGGTCTCTTTGTCATGGTCGATGCTGTCGAGAGCCAGGGGGCGTTGAACCTGACACAACAGTGGCTGGCCTGGGCGTCAAGTTTGGGCCAGTACGCGGGCACAATGGTTGTCGGCTTCGCCGTCGGTATCGCGAACAACATCGTGAACAACCTGCCCCTGGGATTGATAGCGGGTGGAACAATCCATGCCGCTCACACCAAAGGACTGATCGCTAATGCAGTTTTGATTGGCGTGGACCTCGGGCCAAATCTCTCCATCACTGGATCATTGGCGACCATCCTCTGGCTGCTGGCACTGCGCAAGGATCCCGGCGAGGGCACAGGAGAGGACAAACTCGATGTGAGCTTTTGGACGTTTTTGAAGGTTGGGGCCATTGCCATGCCGGTTGCGCTCTTTGCGGCGCTCGGCGGAGCGATCCTGATGCAGATGCTCGTCGGACACCGCTAGACAAAAAGGAGAATGACATGAACGCCGGATACGCGGCGGGCCTGTTTTACGCACTTACGCAAACGCCCAATTGTTCCCTAAGCAAAAGTTAGCCAGCGAGCAGCAGAGGATCCCGACGAGGTTCGAGACAAGCAGTGGTAGATGCGCCTCATGGACCAACGACTGCATCAGTGCGAGGTTTCCCAGCATGGAAATCAAACCGCTGGAGAGATGAAACCGCATCAATCTACGGACCGCTGTGGCTCCGTCACGGCGGTCGCGCCATGTGTAGTGCCAATGCCAGACGAAGTTGTGCACCAGCGTAACCTCGATGGCTGCCGCAGAAGCATATAGATAACGGCCGGACATCAAGCGGTTGAAGAAGGCGAGCGCGGCTAGCTGAACTACCATGCCCATCGCGCCCACCAGGTTGAACTTTCCCAAGCGAAGGAAGGTGTTCACGACAGCGGCTCCTCACGATATAGCTGAGCCGTATGGAGCACCGTGAGGAGGATGGCGGTTGCAAACATGGACGCGGCCGCGATTGCTCCTCCCAGATCGAACAGCAGCATCCTATGCCCGAACAGTGTCGAGTAGGGGCTGCGCAAGAGGGCCAGGTTGCCGAGGATCAGCAGAATGCGAATCTCGGTCGGACCGAAGATGCCTTGCGAGAGTTGAAAGTGCGACAAGGTGTAGGTAGCCAGGTAGCTTTCACTCGCCAGCAGTAGAAACGCGATCAGCAGGGCTATCGCAATCTGCCAGTGCACGAAGCCGGCGAGGCCGAGTCCGCACATCAACGCGACCGATCCGAAGATGTCGATCATGTGATCGACGTAGAACCCATAGCGTGGACGAGTCTGGCAACGTACGCGAGCCAACGTCCCGTCCATGCTGTCTCCGAACCAATTGAGTACCAGGCAGAGAATCACCAGCAGCAGGGCGTAGCGGTTGTAACGCGATAGAGCATAGCCGACCCCTGCTGCGATCTGCGCGCACAGCCCGAGGATCGTTAGCTGGTCAGAGCTGAGCCAGCTTGGTGCGCGCGCGGCCATCCATAGTAGCGCGCGCTTCTCGAGTGAAGCGGTCAACGACTGATTGACTCGATGGGCGGGCGTGAAATTCACTTCGTTTTTCGTTGTGCTTGTTTGGATATTCATTTTTTTGTCCTTTCTGAATGGAGCGATCGGATGACATGCTGACCTGCGGTTTTTCATCTCCGAAGTGCGCTGCATGCAGAGCGCAAGGTGAACTCCAGGGACTCGCGTGGAACGCTCTCCACGTAGGGACGAATCGCCCAGCCGAGGCCACTCGGTATGGAACGCGTGAGCGAGACGGCCTCGATCTGCAGGTAAAGGCCACCGTCGCGCTCCTCGTAGCTCCAATAGGTGTTCAGCCGCCAGAGGAAGCCGTGTTCCTCGTTAGCCTTGAGCGTGCGCTCGGCGCTGGTGCCCGGCGAGGCGATCTCGGCAATCCGCGTGCTCTGCGAAATGCTGTAGCCGTGCTGCACATCGAGGTGGCCGAATGTGATGTCGTAGGTTGTGTCCATAACCACCGTGATGACGTGATGCTGACGCACGCGCATCCATGACTGCATGCGGTCTCCGTTTTGCGAGAGCACCCTGGCCTGAACTACTTGCGGAGAGAAGTTCTTGGGATAAGAGTTGAAGTTCCGCATCAGCCGATCGAAGTCCGCGGCTTTGGCTCCGGGAGCAAACGCCGTGCCGCGCCAGTGGTGCAGGAGTGCTCCGGAAAAATCGACGCTCGCGGGAGGCGTGAGCCGCTCAATGATCTGCTCGCCCTGGCGCAAGCGTGTCTCCGCGCTCATTGCATCGGAGGCCACGGGAGCCAGGAAGGCATTCCTTGACCGATGCTGCTGCGCGAGCCGCGACTCCACTGACTTGCTGTACGCGTTGAAGGCGGAAACTGCAGCGGTTGTGGGCTCTCCCAGCAGAAGGCGCGGTGCGTCCAGAAAAAGCAATAGGCCGCAGACTATGGAGAGCTTTCTAGAAGGTGCTAAGAGGCGTGTCATCATGCCTCGCATCCTGCCCTGTTTGGAGCCGCAAAAGCAATGCATCGAACCTCACGCGAGGGTCAATGTTCCTCACGGTGCAAGTCATAGCAACCACGCGATTTCTGAAGAGTCCTCGCGGAATAATTGCCTTGAATCAGGCGTTGCCTTCGATACACTGGACACCTGACATGACGGACACACGGTCACCCAGGCGTTATCGATTCGGAGTCTTCGAAGCAGATTCGATTTCAGGAGAGCTGCGCCGACGAGGGGTGCGTGTGAAGCTGCACTCGCAACCGTTCCAACTGCTCTTCCTGTTGTTGGAGCGTCCCGGTGAGGTGTTGACGCGAGAAGAGATCTGTCGGGAACTGTGGCCCGGGGAGACGTTCGTCGACTACGAGCACGGTGTGAACTCCGCGGTAAATCGTCTCCGCGAAGCCCTTGGGGATAATGCCGGCAATCCAAGATTCGTTGAAACGCTGGCGCGCCGCGGATACCGCTTCCTGGCTCCTGTGGAGCCAATCCCGCCGAACAAAGATGCTTCAGCCGCGACGGTAACAGCTCAAATTGAGGAGGAAATCCAGGCATCTCTGACCGAGACGACGACCGGATTTCTCGATCGGGTATTAGCTGCTCCAGAGGATCTGCCGAAGAGCTCACATGCGGTGGTGCAGACGCTCTTCGTCCTGTTACAGGTCATGTACCTCGGTTTCTATGTGGGCGCATTGGCCAATCTTGCGGAGATCAATGAGCTCTTCTCACCTCTGCCGTATGCCACGCAGGCATTCACCCTCATGATTGTGACGGCGGCGGTCCTGATTCCAGTTCGTATCTTCCTGCTCTGCGCCGTGCTCTTTCATGCGCCCGGAATGCGGGAGAAGTTTCTGAAGCTATGGCGCTTCCTCCTGCCGCTGGATGTGCTGTGGGCGCTTGCTCCCTTCCTGTTGCAGCATCACATCAACTATGGATTGGCATTGGCGTGCATGACCCCCCTCGTCTATTCGCCTTTTGCGCAACGCTCACTTATCTTGATGGGTGCGGGCAGGATGAACCCTGAAATCTCGACGGCCATCCGATGATTCGCTGCGAATCGTTGCGGCCCCTTACCGGCGCCAGTCTGACCGTGCACGGTAGAAACAACGCCTGAACCGACGCACACGGGGAGCGCGGTAATCTCAAGGCCTTTGGCCGGATGCTGAGTCCCGGGAGCGGCGCAACGCTTCCAATAAGGAGAAGCGGTAACGACCGTGCGGGAGGCGAGATGAATCGTCGCAAATTTGTGACTGCTGTGGGAGCCGCGGTGGGGAGTTCGCTGATCGCCAGGGAGGGTGCTGCGGTGGAGACCGCGCCGGAGATGCTGCGACTCTCGCGGAATGGCTGGATGCCGAATAACGAGGAGTTTCCAGTGCTGTTGTATCGCGGGGCGTTTGCGAAGGGCGGGGATATGGCGTCGGCAATGGAGGCGGCGTTTGCGCGAAACGGCTGGCCGCCACAGTGGAGGAATGGGGTGTACGACTTCCATCACTACCACTCGACCGCGCATGAGGTGCTGGGTTTTGCGGGCGGATGGGGGAAGTTGATGCTGGGTGGTGAAGGCGGCCACGAGGTGTTGGTGAAGGCCGGCGACGTGGCAGTGCTGCCGACCGGAACGGGTCATTGCAGGCTGGACGCGAGTGGAGACTTTCTTGTGATCGGGGCATATCCGCAGGGCGAGACATGGGATATCTGCAGACAGGCTCCGGATGCGGCGACGCTGGAGCGGATGAAGGCTGTCGTGTTTCCAGCGTCGGATCCGGTGAACGGGCCACATGGTCCGCTCGTGAAGGCGTGGCGGCGAGGCTAGGTGTTAATCGCCGCGTGGTTGCACGCTGTTTCATCACTTGTTCGCAGCTTCCCGCAGGGAGGCGATTGGTCGTGATGACCTCAGCGGCGATCCGCGAATTATGAAGTTCGATCTAAGCCTGCACCGCGGCGTATGGGTTAGAACCAATCGAGGAAGAAGGGTGCCCCTGCGAAGTCTCCCGCCGTCCGCGCAGGACCTAGAAAGAAATCTCCAGCGACGTGGAAATCGTTCGCGGCGTTCCCAGGTGAGCCGTGTTCGCGCTGGCATTGCTGCCCGTAATATCCCCCGCAGCGATGGTCGAGTAATACCGCGTGTCCGTAATGTTGTTGCACGTAAACCGCAGCGTCGCCAGCTTCGTAAACAACGGATGCGCATACCGGAAGCCAAAGTCAAACACGCTGGACCCCGGCGTCCAGTGCAGGTTCTGGTCATCCTGCGGCCGCGCCCCGATAAACTCCCAGTCCCCCGTGATGTTTAGATTCGCCACCCCTGGCACCCTGTACTCACTCAGCAAGTTCGACTTATACGCCGGAATCCCCACAAATCTCTTACCCTCCGTCGAAGCCACGTTCGTGTCATTCAACCGCGCATTCAGCGCCGTGAATCCTCCATCGATCAGCAGCCGGTGAAATAGCATTCCCTGCGCCGAAATCTCAGCACCATAGTTCACCTGGAGTCCAACGATGGCGTAGATGTTGTCGGTCGCGCTGCCGTTGTAGGGGATCGTATCCGCAAACGGCCGCTGCAGCCGGAACAGCGCCGTGGTAATTGCCACCGGCGCATCCGTCTTGAACCCGAGCTCCCACTCCTTGCTGCGATACGGCGCCAGCGCCTGTCCCGAGTTCACCAGCGTCGCACTCGACGGCGCGATGTCCCCCTGCTCCAGGCTGCTCGCATAGGTCGCATACGCGGTGCTCCAGGTCGTCGGCTTATACATCACACTCGCCGACGGACTGACGCCCTGCTTGTTCGACCCGCTCACCCACGCCGTAGCCGAGTTGTTATCCACGCCAATCCAATCCTGGCTCGCCGCCAGCCGCACCATCATCCGGTGGAACGTCAGCAGGTCGCCCAGGTTGAATCCCTGCTGATGCACCACCGCCGACTGATACAGACCGACGTTTTGCGGCAGCCCCGCCGCCGGTGGAGCAAATATCACCGGCGCCGCAACATTTGCATAGCCCAGGAACACGCTCGCCGCAGACGGAGGCGTATACGAGTAGGTGTTGAACCGGTAGCCATCGCTCCCGATCACCACATCCTGCGTGATGCCCCACTTCTTGAGCACGCCCGTGATGTAACCAAGATCGCTCTCGATGCCGAACCGCGGCGAAAACCCCGTCGCCAGGGACGAACTATAGTCGCCCTCATTGCTGATGATCTTATTCACCGGCGTATCGATGAACCGGTCCAGGCGCTGCGCCAACCCACCCGCCATCGCATGCCAGTTCGGCGAAAAGTCATGCAGCAGACGAACGCTGGTGCTCTGCGTGGTCAGATTCACCCCGGCATAGGCCTGCCCATATCCAGGTCGCGTCGGGTCCGGCGCGGCTGGCAGAATGTAGTCCGGCGCCGCGGGATTGGTCGTGGACGTCGGCCCATACGTAAACCATCCCGGATACCCGCGCTGCACTATGTCATACACGCTATAGTGCGCGTCAATCGTGGTGTGATCCGTAGGCTTCAGGTCAAACGCAAATTCCACAAGCCTTCTCCGCAACCGGCTCGCCTGCACGAACTCCGTGCCATCGCCAAACAACAAATTCGTGCGATAGCCAAAGATCTTATGCGGCCCCAGGCGTCCGCCCGCATCGCCATAAATCGTTCCCACCGAGCTGGTGTCCTGCTCCAGGTACAGGTTTGCGAAGCGCTGATCCGTCGGCCGCTTCAACACGAAATCGAACATGCCCGACGGGTTCGCCGGCCCATACATCGACGCGCCCAGGCCATTCTCCACCTGCATCTCCTGGTACTGCTCCATCGGATTCGCGCCCGTGATGGCCATCGCCATACCATCCATCAGAGTGTTTTGCGCAACTGCACCCTGCATGCCGCGCGTCGAAGGCCGCAGAATCTCCGGACCCTGCTGCTCCGTATACGACACCAGCGGCAGGTACTGAATCGCATCCTTCAGATTCTTCACCTGCGTATTCTGAATCTCCTCCGCCGGCATCGCCGTGATCATGAACGGCTGATTCACTATCGGCGCCGTCCCCATCACACCGCGATCAATATCGTTTACGTAGTACCCCGCCGCCGCCGTTCCGGACAGCGATGCACTCACCGTTACCGACGCACTCGCCGCAGCCTCCGCGAAGACCACATCCTGCGACACACGCTGCCCATCCGCCACCACAATCGGCGCAACGACCGCTGGCGAAAACCCATCCTTATGCGCCTCCAGCCGATACGTCCCCGCAGCCACGGTAGTGAAGCTATACCGCCCAGCTGCGTCCGTCGTCCCCTGTAGCGACTGCCCCGTCGCGGCATTGGTCAACGTCACCACCGCATTGCTCACCACCGATTGGTCCGGGTCTTTAATTGTTCCGCTCACATTGGCGGACTGAGCCATCGCGCTAGCAGCTCCTGAAATGAAAATGCCGAGCGCAAGCATGGCAAGGACGACGCGCCTGCGCACCGACAGGCGTACAGAAAGAGAGTGCATGATTTCCTCAGAAGTTGGAGCCTTTATGATTGCGCAGCCCTTAATTCGGCCATGCCTATGGGACGCGCGCGGAGTTGTCGCGGTCGCAGGATTCCATGGTCACCACAGGGGCGACGTTGAGGTAAAAATCACACCAGGCAAACGCGTAGAAACGCATGACGCAAAGTCGCTACCGGAAATCGTCTAAAATGAGGGAGTTCCATTGCGAACGACGAACGCCCAGCTGTCCAGTGTCAGAGATGACTACACTTCAAGGTATGAAAGAGCCTTGAGAATGTAGACTCGGTCACGCCGGGTAGTTGAAGGGTCCGCCAATGTCAATCTGCCGACACCTCATCAATGTTGCGCCACGACTGGCTGCTGTGGTTTGACGTATTTGTCGAGCCAGTTCTCCATCTCCCAAAGCATGTGCAGGACGCTCTCACGCCCCTGGTAGCCGTGGGCTTCGAGCGGCAGCAGAACGAAGCGGACGGTTGCGCCCTCGCCCTTGAGCGCGTCGTAGAAGCGTTCGCTTTGAATGGGGAAAGTGCCGGTGTTGTTGTCAGCCTCACCGTGGAAGAGCAGGATCGGTGTCACGATCTTGTCCGCGTAGGAGAAGGGGCTCATCTTGTAGTAGACCTCAGGAGCTTGCCAATAGGTCCGTTCCTCGTTCTGAAAGCCGAACGGAGTCAGGGTGCGGTTGTAGGCTCCGGAGCGAGCAATGCCGGCGCGAAATAAGCTGCTGTGCGCGAGCAGGTTGGCGGTCATGAAGGCTCCATACGAGTGGCCCATGGCTGCGACGCGTTTGCGGTCAACCGCGCCCGTCTCTGCACCTGCGTCGATCGCGGCCTTGGCTCCTGCAACCAGTTGCTCGGTGTAGGTATCGTTGGGTTCGGCGGATCCTTCGCCGATGATGGGGATGGCGGCGTTTGCCAGCACTGCATACCCCGTCATGGTGAAGAAGACTGGCGATCCCGCGCCGATGCGGACGAATTCAAAGGGAGAGCCCGTAACCTGGCTGGCGGCGGCGCGACTTTTGAACTCTGCCGGATACGCCTCCATGAGCGTAGGAAGCGGGCCTTTTGATTTGTCATAACCGGCAGGCAGGTACAGGTCGGCGCTGAGATCAATGCCGTCGGCACGCTTGTAGTGCAGCAATTGGTGGGACGGCATCGGCAGTCCGGCATAGGGATTGGGGAAGTTGGTTACGGGTATCCATTGACTCTGCACAGAAACCTCGGAAGCTCGCTGGTCCGACAGCGGAGCCGTGAGGAAGTAGTTCGGGCTTTGCGTTACTGATTCTCGACGGGCCAGGACCTCTGTGCCAGCACTGGATTCGACGACCGCGTCCGGTACCTCAAAGAATGGTGCCTGAGACTGCCAGATTCGCTTTTCGCTGGGATTTTCGCCGGCGCTTATGGGCATGATTGCGACAAACGGCGCGTCTCCTTGGGGCGAGGCGCCTTGGCCGGAAAAATAAATGCCTTGTTGGTCGGACGTGGTTTGCAGAACCAGATGACCCTGGGCGTTGCGCTCAAGCATGGGGCGGCCGGGATCGTGGTAGCGATCCTGCATCGACCCCTGGTACAGCTGAGTAAGCTTTCCTGTCGCCGGGTCGAGCGCGGCAAGAATCATCGTACGGTCCTTCCAGCTACCTTCGGTGATTAGGGCGAGATGGTCATTGCCCCAGGCGATGCTGCGGAAACGAATGCCGATCTCGGCGATCGGCTTGGCTTCCCCGGTGAAGGGCGCGTCCTGCGTGTACACGCGATCGCGTATTGCGGCTTCACGCTTGGGGTCGCCCCCGTCCGCGGCCCGCACCCAGTAGATGGTGGCAGGTTGATCACTGCGCCAACCGAAATCACGGGGCCCCGGTTCAACTGCATCGCGGTTGATCGGCAGATTGTCAATCAGAGGCGCGTCGTCCAGCACCTTGACTTCGCCGCTCGCGATATTGAAGACTTCGCGGCGTTGCGGGAAGCGCTCGTACGGTTGAGTGTAAGAGAATGGCCGGTGCAGTTCTTCGGCGAAGACGTACTTGCCGTCGGGCGAGGCCTCCACACTGGCGAAGACACCGGGTTTGCCGATCTTCCTGATGATTCCGCCGCTGAGCTTCACCACCGCGATTTGCGAGGTGGCGTAGTACTCGAAGATGCGCTCGTCGGTCGGGCTCTTGAGCAGATCTTCATACGTGGGCGCGGGCGTGGCTCGGCCTTCATTCTCCTGCACGACAGGGCCGGTAGGAATTTCGGATCGGACAGGCACGGGACCCAGGTTCGAAGGGACGGCGAGCACTGCGAGAGAATTGTTATTCAACCACGAGACCGGGTTGGCGAGAACCGAATCGAGGCGAATGCCCGGCACACGCGCGGCGCTCGCCCTGACGACATCGATGATCCAGAGGCTGAGGCCCGTGTGTCCTCGTGCGCTGGTATCGGTTCCGGCGTCGGCATTTACCAGCGCGATATGCTGGCCGTCAGGAGACCACTGGGTGGAAAGAGCGTGCAGCTTGACGGGCAGGCCAGTGATGGCGACTTGGGCGGGCTTGGTGCTGGCTCCGGCAATGGGCAGGGATTGAAGCTTGAGCGATACGAAATAGCGCGTGCGGCTGGGTGCGCCCAACTTCGGATTGAAGCGCAGGCCTGCGAGCCGCAGTTCCGGTTCGGCGAGATCGGCGATGGTTGGCAGCGAGGAACTTTGCTGGATCAGGATGCGTCGAGGACTCGTTCCCCGTACGGGCGAAAGGCTGATGGTTGGAGTGGGTGGAGCGTCTACCAGCTTGACCATGAGCTCGGGAGGCACCTGGTACTTCAACTCCGTCGAGGATGCGTTCTGTTGCGCCTGGAGCGATGGAACGGCAACGGAGAGGACAACAGAAAGAAGAACGGAGCGAGAGAGAGCGGCAGACATGCTGAACCCCTTGTGGAGTGGGAGATTGGAAAGGCTTTGACCTCCGACTATATCGGCTGGGGAAGAGGGATAGCAACGATTGATCGTTGCTATTTCTCCCTTAGCGATAGAAGGCCAAAGCGCGTTTCGAGGTCGACCTGCATCGACCCGTCATGAAACGCTGTAGGAAGGGCTAACCCACGAATGCGTGGACGACCTCCTGTGGCGGGCGCCGCAGTATGCTCTCGTTGATATAGATGGACATCAGGCCGTCGGGAGCAATGTGGGCGCGGATGTCGGCGGCGGCCAGGCGGGCTTCGAGGCCGGCGAGGCGCTCGGGAGCGATCTGCACGTGGTCAATGTTGCTGCCGTTCTCAACCCGGGTGACGGTGAAGCCGCCGGCGGCCTGAAGGCCAGTGAGCAATTGCTCGAAGTTGGCACGTGCCTGGAGGAAGCGGTCGGAGAAGCCGGGCAGTGCGTCCAGTGCGGGCAGGGCAGCCTGCCAACCCTGATAGATCATGCCGCCGTAAACGTGGCGGAGCTCGCGCGCCTTGGCGACGAGATCCTTGTTGCCAGCGAGCACGGCACCGTAGGGGGCTCCGAGGTATTTGTAGAGCGAGACGTAGACGGTGTCGAAGAGCGCAGCGGTACGGCGCGGGTCGAAGTTGGGAGTGCCGGTGAGGAGGAAGGAACGGGCACCATCCCAGTGCATGCCGATATTTTTCTGTTTGGCGAGTGTGGCGATGCGCTCGAGCTCAGCGTAAGGAATACTGGCGCCGTCCTGACGGCGGACAGGGCTTTCGAGGGAGATAGCGCCGACCTTGACAGGGAAGCGGCCGTTCTCGGCGGCGTCGATGGCGGCAGCGATCTCGTCGTAACTGGGGGCAGCCTTGTTGTAGCCGAGGGGAACGAGATTGATGCCGCTGAGTACCTCGGCGGAATCGCTTTCGTCGCGGTAGAGGTGGCTCTGCTCCTGCACCAGGACGTGGCGATTTTCGCCGGCGAGCAGGCGGATTCCAAGATTGTTGGCGAGAGTTCCAGTGGGAAGGAAGGCAGCGTCCTGTTTGCCGAGAGCAGCGGCCATGGCAGCCTCCAGCTCCTGTACGGCGCCGTTGGCGAGATAAACATCGGTGGGGTTGGGAGACCTTTCGAGCAGATGGGCGAGGTGCTGGGTCCGTCCCTGCGGTGTGATGGGGACAGCGTCGCCGACCAGGGAGATGGTGCGTTCGGTGATGGGAGCAGCGGGTGCGGGGTGGCCGGTAGCCTGGGCCAGAAGCGTGGTCGAGTGATGCAGAAGGCTGAGTCCGGCGGCTGCGGCCGGCGCACCGGTGAGGAGGAAGTGACGGCGATTAAGCTTCATGGTTTCTCTCTGGATGAAGGATCGAGGAGGCGGAGGTCTCCCAGGAAGAGAGAGAGGAGACTGAACGCCGTCCGGTTGGTTCTTATCTTAGGGGCAATCGGAGCAAGCGCCAAACCTACCATAAGCTCCGAACACGACCGCATGCCCGCCTTCCTCCACCCTAAGTGATCGCACGCGGGTCAATGAGGCGTGGGATTCGAGGGAAGATGCAGGTTTGTGTTGGTCCGATCGACAGGCGTCGCCGCGGCTTTCAAGTCGTAGGCCTTGATGAGTTCGGCAGTGATGTCGGCGTTGGGGGCGGCGTACCAGACAACCGGAGCAGCGTCAGACCCGCGGTCGATGACGAGTGTGTACGCGTGATGCTTTGCGTAGTCCTGCAGGAACGCGAAAAGCTTCTGCGCCACGGACTGGAAGGCTTGTTGCGAGGCGCTGTCAGTATCGCCTTTAAAGTCGTCGGCTTCGCGCTGCAACTGGCGTTCCTCGACATCGAGAGCGTGCAGCTTCGCCGATTTGTCCGCCTCACTCAACGAGGCGGCGTTGTCGTTGATCTGCTTCTTGAGGGAATCAACTTGTGCGTTCAATTGCTGCAGATGTGTCTGACGGGGAGCGAACTTTGCCTGAAGTTCATTGAAAGCGTGCTGGGCTTCGGCGGTCTGTAGAACTGCTGCGTTAAAGGCCACGGTGACGTAGACCGGCGTTGACAGCGATGTGGGCGACTGCGCAAAAGAAATTACAGCTGTCACGAAAAATGCGCATAGAGACACGAGGGTACGTGATCGCTGCATGGCGATGCTCCTTGGAGAGGTATGAGCTACTGAGCTGTTGGAAGCTGGAAGTGCAACTGCCGGATATTGGCTGCGAAGTCGAAGGTGTTTCCGGTAGATGCAATGTTGAAGGGACGTTCAGCCGGAGCTATCCCCGCGGAGTTCCGGTTGTTCGCATCATCGAGGTTGCGAAAGAGATCGAGGCGGGATATCTGCGATCGGCTTAGCGCGGGATAACCGGTACGTGATGGCTTCGTTGCGCTCTGCGGCCCAAAGAACGGGTAGCTGGTTGTGATTGTCCGCGGAAATCGCTGATCGATTAAGCTTGCGTCCGTCGTCCCTATATGGGTACGCGGAACGCGGCCGAGTCGCACGACGTGGGCATGGATAGCCTTCGAAGGTTCCGGGGTGACCGTTGGCCCAGCGATGGATGCGGAGAGACTTTGCCAAGCGGAAGTTGGCGCAGTGGTTGTGAATGCCAAACTATCAGCAGCTTTTCGTCCATGAGACATAAAAACCAGCGTTGCGACGATGACGAAAACAGCCGCGGCCGATGCCATCGCGTACGAAGGTGATGGTCTCGCCGGCGCGGAGCGCGGCGCTATGCCCCCACGGATGGCCCGGGCGCGGAACCTTTCAAGCGAGCCTGCGGGCATGGCAGCCGAAGCGGGATGAATGGCCGCCTCGAACTGCAGTCGCGCGCCGATGGAGATTAGATCGTGAAGTTGATCGCGACAGGCGGAGCAGTGCAGGCAGTGCTCGGCGAAGTTGGACTTCTCAGAAGCAGAGAGTTGGCCGGTAGCCGCGAGCGTGCACAGGACTTCGTAGAGTTCGTGGTCATTCATCGCGGACCTCCTTTGCTAATCGAAGCGCCGTGAGAGCAGAGTTGCCGGCGGAGTTGCTCTAAGCCCCGGTAAAGGTTGTGCCGGACGACTCGGACGGTTTCTCCGGTGCGTGCCGCGATCTCTTCCGCAGTGAGACCCTCGTAGTAGGTGAGCTCGATGGTGCGTTGCTGACGGGGTTGAAGATTGCCGAGGGCCTGCCTCAGGAGCAGCCTGTCCTGCATTTGCGCTTCAATGGAACAGGTGCAGGCCAAAAGCTCTGGAATGAAATCGTCGAGCGACTCCGTGCTAAAGACCCGGGCAGAAATCATTGAGCGACGGCGGTTCAGCGTGCGGTTATAGGCGAAAAGAACCAACCACGTCCTGAATGAGGCCTTGTTCCGATCGAACTGATCGATAGAACGGAAGACATCGATGAAGATCTGTTGAACGCAGTCTTCGGCTTCTGCGTCATGGCGCAAAATGCGGCGGGCTATACCGAAGACTATGCGGCTGTGACGCTTGAATAAGACGGTGAGCGCATCGGAGTCACCCTTGCGGAGCGCTTCGGCGAGATCTTCGTCGGAGCGAATGGTGTGCAGGAGTTCGGTCAGTATCACGGACGGCAGGGATGGAGCACCCGACACGGATGGTCCTGCTTCCGCGAGTGCAGGTGGGAAGGTGCCCTGAATTAGCGCCAGTCGACGTGAACTCATGTGGTATTTCCCTCCTGAGAGCTCTCAACCGCGGAGACTGTGGACCGGCAGGTGCTGTTCGCAGGATCTCTCCTAAGTGTATGCACGGGAAACGGCTCGAGTTTCCCAAGGGTGGCTCATATTTATTCCAGATCGCTGCGCGTGGAGATTTGCGAGGCTCGGGCCTCTTGAAATAAAAACGCAAGAATCCAGGTCCGGAACGTTCTACTATCGAGTGCAATCATTTTCTTGATCGGACGTACGCATGGAAGGCATCTTTCTGCTTGTTGGGTTGGCAGCCCTCGCGATTCCAATCCTCGCCATCTCGGCCTGGGTCCGGACAGGAAACCTCCGAAAGCTCCTTGAGGATAGACAACTGGAATACGAGCGCACCCTGGCGGATCTCAAGGGTGAGATGACGGCTCTTCGCCGTTCTCTGGAAAGCGTCACCGACAATCTCGCTGCCAGGGATATCGCTTCCTCCGAATCTAAAGGAGAACCGACTCCGCCCGTGCCAGTTGCAGCACCCCTAGACAAAGTGGCACACAATCCACAGCCAGATCGCGCGTTCTATGTATCGAAGCCCATCCAACCGATCCCGGCGGCGACACCTCTGACGCAGCCAGACGGTCCGCAGCCAACTCCCGCGGCAATGACCATATACGAGACCATCTCCGAAGCACCTTCAGCCGCTGCAGCGCCGATATTTGATCCTCCGCCGTTCAACGTGCCGGCGCCAGTCTGCCAGATGACGGAGCTGCCCCCGTCCAGTACCGTCACCCCTCCATTACCACGCCCTTCATCCGCACCCACGACCTCGCAACCGGTGCGCCCCCAGGCGTGGCCGAGTGGTCCGAGCTCTGCGAATCGTGCCGCAGCATCGCCGCCCCGTCCGAGCGTGCTCGAGTTTCTCCGCGCCAAACTTCCGCTTGAAGAACTCCTTGGCATGAACCTCTTCGCCAAAATCGGCATTGTCCTGCTGGTGCTGGGCTTCGCCCTGCTGGGAAGAGTGGCGTTAGTATCGATGGGCCCTGGCGGCAAGGTTGCATTGCTGTATGCAGCGGCTGCAGCACTCCTCGGCGGCGGCATTTGGCTCGAACGCAAAGAACGCTACCTCCTCATCGGCCGCACCGGCATCGGAGGTGGTTGGGCACTCGCGTTCTTTACGACCTATGCCATGAACCACGTCCAGGCGATGCTGGTGATGAGCTCCGAAACGCTAAACTGCATCTTGCTGCTGTGCGTGGCAGTCGCCCTCGCAGTGCATACCTTGCGTTACCAGTCCCAACTGGTTACCGGCCTCGCGTTTCTACTGGCATTCTCCACTGTTGCGCTTACTCAAGACACGGTCTACGCCCTCTCCGCGGGTGTGATCCTTGTCCTCGGTGTCGTGGCCGTCGCCCTCAAGATGGGCTGGTATGAGCTCGAGGTCTTCGGCATTTTGGCCAGCTTCGGAAACCACTTTTACTGGCTCTACAAGTTGTACCCATCCGGTGTCGCTGGTCACGTGTTCCTGCAGTTCTTGCCCAGCACGATCATCCTGATTCTCTATTGGCTGATCTTCCGCATCTCGTACGTCGCCCGCCGCATTCGCACTCCCCGCGACGAACGAATTTCAACCATAGCCGCGCTCGCCAATACGATGCTGCTGCTTGCGGTGATGAAGTTCCAGTCCACCCGCCCGCAGCTGGCTTTCTATGCGCTGTTAGCGCTTGGCGCACTGGAGTTCACCTTCGGCCAATTGCCGATCACACGCCGCCGCCGGCCAGCCTTCGTTCTCCTCACGGTCATGGGCACGCTGCTGATGTTCGGCTCCGTACCTTTCAAGTTCAGTGGCAACAGCATCGCCCTGCTTTGGATGATCGCTGCCGAGACCCTGATCATCGCCGGGATCGCGCAAGCCGAACTCGTGTTTCGCCGCCTCGGCTTGCTGGCAGGCATTCTCACCGGCTTCCTCGTCGGATTTGAGTCGCGTAACCTCCTCGACCTACGGCAGCATTCCGGCAAGCCTCTCATCGCCATTGGAATTCAACTACTCACTTGCAGCGCAATCTTTTATGTCAACGCGCATTTCATCGGCGAGAAGTGGCGTACCCTCTTTGCCGGCCTCGACGGACACCTCGCTGAGGTGCAAAGCTACCTCGGTGCAGCGATGGCATTCATCGGAGTATGGGCACTCTTTCCCGCTGACGCCACAGCCGTCGGCTGGGCAGTCCTCATGATCGGCACAGCCCTCGGCGCTCGCCTACTCAACAACAAACATTTCCTCGCCCAGGCGTGGCTATTCACCATAGCCGTGATCATCCGCACAGCCGTCATCAACTACCACCCCTCCGACCTGTACCCACATCACATTACCGCCCGTCTCGTCACGCTCCCCATGCTCTCGTTGGCGTTCTACCTAACAACAATCACCATCTCCGGAAAAGACAATCTCCGCCTATCTCTGCGTTCGGTAACACTCCTGGCAGGCACTTCAACCTTGGCGGCGCTCGCCTGGTTCGACGTCGCTCCAGCCTGGGTGGCATGTGCGTGGCTGGGACTCGCCGTGGCCCTCTGCGTTGCGTCAAGATTTATCAAGTTTAGAGACTTGTGCTGGCACGAGCACGGCCTTGCAACGATCACGATCATCGGTCTGCTGTCCTGGAATCTCGAAGCTCCGTCTGCCTTGGCGCGCTATCTTCCGATCCTTCTCGCCGCCGCGGCCTTCTACGCCATGTCGCGCTTCTGCACCTGGCAGGAT
>JBEKFF010000030.1:0-22961 GCA_050013455.1 Acidobacteriaceae bacterium
CGCATCTGCGGGCGACGGCGATGGCGGGGCAGTTGTTTGCACTGCATGTGTTTGGCGATGCGTTCTCTCCCAAGATCATTGGGATCGTGAGTGATCATTCGAACTTGAGGATGGGGCTGGCCATTACGTTGATCACGTTTGGGGTGGCGGCGGTAATTTTCTTTGTGGGGTCGAAGTTTGCGCCACCGTTGACGCATACGCTGGAGGGCGCGGCGGTTTGAACTGGCACGGTTTGCATCTGCATCATGTATCGGAGTTCTGGCGCGGGATCATCAGGACGACATGGTGGGTGCTGACCCTGGCGTGGGTGTTGCGGACGTATGATGCGGTGCATCTTCTTCCAACGTTGCCTGACCTCACGATGCCGGATTGGGATGCGTTGCCGGAGGGGACGCCGACGCTGACGGTGGTGGTGCCGGCTCGCGATGAGGCGGAGAAGATTGCGGCGACGATGGATGCACTGATGATGGCGGATTACGCGGGGGTGCGGGTGCTGGTGGTGGACGATCGGTCGACGGATGGCACCGCCGCAATTGTCGACGCTTATGTGGAGGAGTATGCCGTGCGAAGGCCGGGTGCGCTGAGCGCGATCCACGTGACGGAGTTGCCGGAGGGTTGGCTCGGCAAGACATTTGCGTTGATGGTCGCGACGGAGAATAGTGAATCGGACTACCTGCTGTACACGGACGCGGACGTTTTGTTTTCGCCGTCGGTGCTGCGGCGTGCGCTGGTGTGTGCGCAGGAGACGCAGGCGGATCACCTGGTGGTGCTGCCGACGGTGGAGGTGAAGTCGCGCGGTGAGGGGATCGTGCTGGGATTTTTGCAGGTGATGAGTCTTTGGGCGACGCGTCCGTGGATGGTGGAAGACCCCAAGGCTCGGCGGGATGTGGCGGGGATTGGCGCGTTCAATCTGGTGCGTCGCGATGCGCTGAATGAGATTGGCGGATGGATTCCGCAGCGGCTGGCAGTGTTGGAGGACATTACGCTGGGGCGGCGGATGCGCGCTGCGGAGATGCGGCAGCGAATGGCGTTTGCTCCGGGCATGGTGCTGGTGCACTGGGCCAAGGGCGGTCATGGATTGCTGCTTAATATGACGAAGAACTTGTTTTCGGCGTTTGGCTTTCAGCCGTTGTTTGTGCTGTTGATGTGCGTGTGGATCTTTATTTTTTTCCTGCTGCCGCTGGCGGGGCTGGTGTGGTGGGGAACGGTGGTGCAGGCGCTGGTGATTCTGTGCTGTATTGGCGCGCTGTATCGGGTGATGGGTCGGGCTAGCAGTATTGATGCGCGCTATGCGTGGCTGTATCCGCTGGGTGCGGTGGCAATTATCTTCGCCATGCTGCGGTCGATGGTGGTGGTGCTGGCGCGGGGTGGCGTGCTGTGGCGGGGAACGCTGTATCCGCTGCGGGATTTGCGCAGGCATAACAGCCCGTTTGTGTGGGAACGCGAGGCGCGGAAGAAGCGGGATGAGGAGATTCGCGCTGCGCGCGTGGCGAAGAAGCTTGCGGATAGGGCGGAAAAAGCTAAGGGAAAGGCGGCGGGGAAACGCTAGAGGCAAAAGCCCACTGCGCGTGGGGCGGGTGTTCACACACCTTTTTACTGCTTCGCTTGGCCCTTCCGTTGGTCGGGATGGGATTGAGTGGGGGAAGACGCCTAGACTTCGATCAACTGCTTGCCGTAGCGTTTTTGCACGTACTCGTCGAGGATGACTTGGAACTCTTCTACGATGTGGTCGCCCTTCAGCGTGGTGAAGAGATGGCCATCGACGTAGACCGGCGCCTTGGGCTCCTCGAAGGTGCCAGGAAGCGAGATACCGATGTTAGCGTGCTTGCTCTCGCCAGGGCCGTTGACGATGCAGCCCATGACCGCTAGCTTGAGTTCTTCTACGCCGGGATACTGCTTCTTCCACTCGGGCATGGATTCGACGAGGTAGTTCTGGATGCGCTCGGCTAGTTCCTGGAAGTAGGTGGAGGTGGTGCGGCCGCAGCCGGGGCAGCTGGTGACCTGGGGCATGAAGCTGCGGATGGAGAGCGACTGGAGGATCTGCTGGCCGCAGCGGACTTCCTCGGAACGGTCGCCGCCGGGAGTGGGGGTGAGGGAGACGCGGATGGTGTCGCCAATGCCGGCTAAGAGGAGCGGAGCTAAGCCGGCGGTCGAGGCTACTACACCCTTCATGCCCATGCCGGCTTCGGTGAGGCCGAGGTGCAGGGCGTAGTCGCAGCGGCTGGCTAGCTCGGTGTAGACGTCGATGAGGTCGCGGACGCCTGAGACTTTTGCGGAGAGGATGATCTGGTCGCGGCGGAGGCCGTACCTCTCGGCAGCAGCCGCGTTGTCGAGTGCGGAGACCACCATGGCTTCCATCATGACGTCGCGGGCTTCGAGGGGCTGGGGGAGTTTGGAGTTCTCGTCCATCATTTTGGTGAGAAGGGCTTGATCTAACGAGCCCCAGTTGACGCCGATGCGGACGGGCTTCTGGTGCTTGACGGCTACTTCGACCATGGTGCGGAAGTTGTCGTCGTCCTTGCGGCCGATGGAACAGTTGCCGGGGTTGATCCTGTACTTGGCTAAGGCTTCGGCGGTGTCGGGATATTTGGCGAGGAGAAGGTGGCCGTTGTAGTGGAAGTCGCCGATGATGGGGGTGTTCCAGCCCTTGGCGTGGATGCCTTCGACGATGTACGGGACGGCCTTGGCGGCGGCATCGTTATTGACGGTGATGCGGACCATCTCGGAGCCGGCGCGAGCGAGCGCGGCGATCTGCTGGACGGTGGAGTCGACGTCGGCGGTGTCGGTGTTGGTCATCGACTGGACGACGACGGGCGCATCGGAGCCGACGCGGATGTTGCCGATGGTGACGGGAACGGATTTTCTGCGGTGGATGGCTGGCATACACCTTAGATTTTAGCAGTTTAGGGGATGTCCACGCGGTCGTAGGGAGGTACGCGGTCGCGGTCGGCGATGGATTGCGCGGAGGTTTCCTCGCGATCATCTTCGCGCTCAAGCAGTTCCCGGGTTTCGGAGAGCGTGAGGAGGGTTCCGTCCACGGAAAATTCATACTCGCCGGCATTTTCCGGGACATGAAAGACGGACTCGACCTTGTGGCCGTGGTTGCGAAGAAGCTTAACGATGAGATCGGTATCGATCATGCGCATGTACCTCTGGGGGTAGGATGCCGGCTGCGGATCGCGACGGCGTCCGTGGAAAGATTTTGTTGGCAGGAAGAGTAGCACGTTGAAGCGATGCCTGGCGCTGGACGGTAACCGTGGGGGTAAACCGTCAAGACGTTCGTGAATTCGCGTCCGCGGGGAATTCTGCGTCCTGAACATTTTTACATTCATCTAAAGGAGAAGTTTGAAGTTCAGGAGTTGTTATGTCCAAGACCGTAAAGATCGTTCGCTTCCACAAAATCGGCCCTGCCGAAGTCCTTCAATTCGATGAACTGCCACTTGCTGAGCCTGGGCCGGGCGAGGTTCGACTCGGTGTCAAAGCTCTCGGGCTGAACCGCGCCGAGGTGATGTTTCGCAACGGCCAATACTTAGAGGCGCCCATCCTTCCGGCGAAGAACGGTTACGAGGCCGCTGGTGTTATCGACGCCGTCGGTGAAGGTGTTGATGCGAGTTGGATTGGGAAGACGGTGAGCACCGTTCCCGGAACGTTCAAGCTCAACGACTACGGAGTTTATGGCGAAGTCGCGGTGGTGCCGCTGAAGGCGGTCGCCGAATACCCTGCAAGCCTCTCGTATGACGAGGGGGCGTCAATCTGGATGCAGTATCTCACCGCGTATGGTGCGCTGATCTGGTTGGCGAAGATTGCGAAGGGCGATTTTGTTGTCATCACCGCGGCCAGCAGCAGTGTGGGCGTCGCTGCGATTGAGATCGCGAAGGCCGAGGGCGCGACCAGCATCGCGGTCACGCGCACCGCTGCAAAGAAAGCACAACTGATCAAGCTCGGAGCGGATCATGTGATCGTTACGGACGAGGAAGATTTGGTCGCGCGGGTGAACGAGATTACTTCAGGCAAGGGAGCGCGCGTGGTCTTCGATCCAATCGGTGGCCCGATCCTCGAAAAGCTTGCCGCGGCGGCGGCGTACCAGGGCATCATTCTGGAGTATGGGGCGCTGGCGCCTGAACCGACTCCGTACCCGCTCTTTGCTGGGCTCGCCAAGGGGCTTACGATCCGGGGCTACACGCTTTTTGAGCTGACCACGAGTCCGGCGTTCGCCACGGCCAAGCAATACATCTTCGACCATCTGGCGTCAGGTGCTTTCAAGCCTCTGATTGACAAGAGATTTCCGTTTGCCGAGATCGTCGCGGCGCATCGCTACCTGGAGTCGAACGCGCAGGTCGGCAAGGTCGTTGTCACACTGTAAGCGGAATTGATCGAGAAGAAACCTGAAGGGCCAACGCTTAGGTGTTGGCCCTTTGGTTTCGCTGAGGCGGGACGGGATTAACCCCAGGTGAATTCGATCGGGGTCTGGACGTCGGGATGCAGGCTCTTGTGAACCGGGCAGGTGTATGCGGCGCGCTCGAGTTTCTGCTGGTTCTCGGGGCTGAGAGAATGAGGCACGTGGATCTTGACGGCCAGGCTCTGGATCATGCGCGGGGCGGAGGCGGTCATCTCCTTTTCGACGGTTGCGGTGGTTCCGGCGATATCGATCTCCAGTGTGCGCGCCATGATGCCCATGATCGTGAGCATGCAGGTGCCGAGCGCGGTGGCGACGAGATCGGTGGGCGAGAAGCTCTCGCCACGCCCCTGATTGTCCTTGGGGGCATCGGTGTTGAGTGCGGTTCCTGAGGGGCCATGCACGGCGTTGCAGTGCAGGTCTCCTTGATATTCGATTTGGATGGTGACCATGGTTGTTCCTTCGTGTGCTTCCTTAAGATACCGCGAATGTTGTGGGCAGGAGAAGCAGGTGTTGGCGTTCCGATTCGCTGTTCGGATACTCTGGGTGTAGCCATGGTCAGACTGTGCCCTGGCGAACGGTTTGTGTCCCGAGGAGGATGTGCATGGCGGCTGTAACCCAGTATCGATGTGAAGTTTGCGGAATCGAGAGTTCGAACCCGATTCACTGGTTCCTGATTCAGTGCAATCAGGATGAGTTGAAGATCCGCAAATGGGATACGGAGGCGGCGGCGGCGAAGGGCGCGCGCCACTACTGCGGCGAGGCCCACGCGGGCGTCTACGTGAGTCGGTGGCTCGAGGCCTCGTGCACACCGGCAATCCCTGATTTCAACCAGCGTTCGTCTGGCTAATAGGGAGGCGGCTGATAAGTCGTTTACGCTTGCAGAGATTGAGGGTGGTGGCGCGGGCGGCTCACCTTGATCGAATCGTTGCCCGGACAACCTGCACGATGTTGTCAGCGGCCCTCTTCAGTTCCGCCTCGGTCGGAGGTTTCGCGATGCCGGCGAGTCTCCGATAGAGGATGTCGCCGGTCAGCGCGTCGTGCAAGATCACGGCATGCCGGTCCAGGGAAATTGCCTGGTTGCGAAAGTCGTCTTTATGACGTTCAAGAATTTGGCGGATGAACGACGCCGTTCTAGCCGGCCCATGCTTGTACCAGGCCTCCCCGACTTCCGGGCAGTGCTCCGCCTCGGCGATTGCCAGGCGATGCAATGCAACTGCTTTCCGAGAACTGATTAGTTTGAGGATGTGCACGGCAAGTTTCCTGAGGCTCTGCTCGAGATCCAGACCGGCATAATCAATGTGCGCGAGGGACTCGTTCGATTCGCGGCAAAGCGTTTCAATGCTGCTGATGAAGAGGCCGCACTTACCGCCGAAGAGGGTGTAAACAGCACTCTTCGATCCGCCCGCCTGCTCCACGATCCTGTCGAGCGATACGCCCTCGTACCCGTGTTTAAGGAACAGGTTGGCGGCGACTTCCTGCAGCTTGCTGCTGCGAATCTCTGCACGCGAACGCTTCTCCGCCATCCTTTACCTCGAAGATTCTTCTTGCGCAGCCTGTGATGAAACCTGCCTGGCTGATAGTAAGCCGACGCACCTTGTAACTATTTGACGTGTCTTGCATCTAGCTTTAACGTACCTTGCAGCTATCTTTAGATGTACTGTACAGTACAGTTCAGGTGGGTGGCTTGTTGAAGCAAGAAATCCGGTGAAACTTATTGGCAAGCGTCGTACGTATCTTCAACGTGAGGTGTTCCCTTGGCTAACGATCAAAAGCCGCCATTAGCGCCCGAGTTCGGCGAACTAGAAAAGTCAACGTCAGAAGCCGCGCCCCCAACCAGGGTATCTCGGCGCTCCTTCCTGGGGCACCTTGGCGCGGCCGGCATCGCGGTCAGTGCTGCCCCGGTTCTTGCGTCTGCCGCCGCGGCCCCTAAGTCGCCTGCACAGACGCCGGTCGCTGCAGCACCTGCGGGCAGTGTTCCTGTCACGCTCAAGGTGAATGGAGAGCAGCATGCGCTGAATCTCGATCCGCGCACGACGCTGCTCGATTGCCTGCGCGAGAACCTGAATTTTCCGGGAACTAAAAAGGGTTGTGACCACGGCCAGTGCGGCGCATGCACGGTGCATGTGAATGGGAAGCGGGTGAACTCGTGCCTCTCATTCGCGGTGATGCACTCCGCCGATGAGATCACGACGATCGAAGGGTTGGGGACGCCAGACCACATGCATCCCATGCAGGCGTCGTTCGTGGAACACGACGCTTACCAGTGTGGCTACTGTACCTCCGGTCAGATTATGTCGGCGGTGGCGCTGCAGTCGGAGCCGGTTGGGCCGACGGATGATGACGTCAAGCACGGCATGTACGGGAACATCTGCCGTTGCGGAGCCTACCCCAACATTGTCGCCGCGGTTCAGGCAGCGCGCCGCAACGCCTAGGCTGCAAACGTCCGCAGAAAACATCCGCAGATGGAGTAAACGATGCAAACTTTTGAGTACAGCCGACCCACTACCCTCGACCAGGCCATACAAGCGGGAGCGCGATCGAAGACGGCACAGCAGTATGCCGACGTGCGCTTCGTCGCAGGCGGCACAACGTTGGTCGACCTGATGAAGCTGGACGTGGAGCGTCCGAATCAACTTGTCGACATCAATGGACTTTCGCTCGATCAGATTCAAACGGCTCCGCGCGGTGGCGTGGTGATCGGAGCGCTGGCGCGAAACGCCGCGGTCGCGCATCACCCCACGATCCAGCGGGACTATCCTGTGCTCTCGGAGGCGCTGCTCTCGGGGGCTTCTCCGCAGCTGCGCAATATGGCAACGACGGCGGGGAATCTTCTGCAGCGTACGCGTTGCGTCTACTTCCGTGACACGGCGCACGCCTGCAACAAGCGTGAGCCGGGCACGGGTTGCTCGGCCATTGGCGGGCACAATCGGATGCTTGCCATCCTTGGCACCAGCGAGGATTGCATCGCGTCCAACCCGTCGGATCAGAACGTTGCACTGACCGCTCTCGAGGCGACCATCCAGGTGAAGGGTCCGAAGGGCGAGCGCAGCATTCCGATTGGTGAGTTCTATCTCAAGCCAGGCAGCACGCCCAACCGGGAGACGGTTCTTGAGCCTGGCGATCTGATTGTGAGCGTCACGCTTCCTGCAGTCGTGCCGGGAACGCGCTCGCACTATCTGAAACTCCGCGATCGTGCAGCGTACGAGTTTGCCCTGAGTTCTGCGGCCGTAGTCCTCAACGTAAGCGGCGGAAGGATCGAACGGGCACGCGTGGCGCTGGGTGGCGTTGGCACGGTGCCATGGCGCTCTCACGAGGCAGAACAAGTGTTGCAGGGCCAGAGGGCGAGCGCTGCTATCTTCCGCAAGGCGGCGGAAGCGGCGTTGAAAGACGCGCGACCGGCCAGCGAAAACGGCTTCAAAGTAGAGCTCGCCAAGCGCTGCATCGTGCGCGCTCTCACCGTGACCACACAGAGTGCATAGACGTAGTACTGCGCAGGAGAATCAGCATGAATTTTGAAGAGTTCGGTGAATTTATCGGTAGTCAGGAAGGCGCCGCTCCGAAGGCGGTCGCACCGGGAACACCGTCGCCATCCGCGATCATCGGAGCTGCGATTCCGCGCATCGACGGCCCGCTGAAGACGACCGGCATGGCACGCTATGCCTCCGACTATAACTTTCCTGGCCTGGTGTATGCGGTGCCGGTGCGTTCCACTATTGCGAGCGGCAAGATTCTCAGCATCGATAGCTCGAAGGCGGAGCGGATGCCGGGCGTCCTGCTGGTCATGCAGCACGACAAGATCATGCCGCTCTATCGGAACGCCTCCGGTGGACGCAACAGCGAAAGCCGGCCAGCGTTTGAAGACGACACCGTGTCCTACTGGGGGCAGTATGTGGCAGCGGTCGTCGCCGAGACATTTGAGCAGGCGCAGGCAGCCGCAGCGGCGGTTCGGGTGAACTACGAGCCGGCAAGCCTGAATGTCAGCCCATCGCTCTCCGATGAGCTGCCGCCTGAAGGTCAGCATGGGGGGCCGCAGGTGCTGAGCCATCGAGGCGACACCGATGCGGCGTTTGCCTCGGCCGCGGTAACGGTCGATGAGGTGTACATTACTCCGGTCGAGACTCACAACCCGATGGAGATGCATGCGACGGTCGCTGTGTGGGACGGCAAGAAGTACACGCTGTATGAGAGTTCTCAGGGCGTCATGAACCATCAGGCGGTGATGGCCCAGGTGTTGGGAGAGCCCAAGGAGAATGTGGAGGTCGTCTCGCGCTTCATTGGTTCGGGCTTTGGTGGGAAGCTGTTTCCATGGCCGCATTCGGCCATCGCAGCGGCTGCGTCTCGCAAGCTGGGCCGGCCGGTCAAGTTCACGCTTAGCCGCCAGATGATGTTCTCGAACTCGGGCCATCGTCCGCGTACGCAGCAGCGGATGCGCCTTGGCGCGACAGCTGAGGGCAAGCTCGTTTCGCTGCAGCAGGACTACCGCAACCATACGAGCTTGGGCGACGATATCCGCGAGAACTGCGGAGAAGCGACGCCCTTCCTGTACAGCACGGCGAACCTGAAGGTGACGTCCGCACTCGTACGCCGCAATGTCGGCACGCCTACACCGATGCGTGGGCCCGGGGCTGTTCCCGGTCTGTTCGCGCTCGAGTCGGCGATGGATGAGCTTGCGATCAAGCTCAAGAAAGATCCTGTCGAGTTGCGCATCTCGCTCGACACACTCGTGGACGAGGAGAAGAACAAACCGTTCTCGTCGCGGCACCTGAAGGAGTGTCTGCAGGTAGGCGCCGAGCGTTTCGGGTGGTCGAAGCGCACGCCGGAGGTGGGCTCCATGCGCAAGGGGGACGTGATCCTGGGGTGGGGCGTTGCTGCTGCTTCATGGGGCGCGAACCGTGGCGTTTGCGATGCTTCTCTGAGTCTGCAGAGCGACGGCACCGCGCGGCTGAGCTGCGGCACGCAGGATATCGGGACCGGCACGTACACCGTCGTTGCACAGATGGTCAGCGACAAGACGGGCATTCCCGTGGACAAAATTCACGTCGTTCTCGGGAGCAGTTCCTTACCGCCAGGGCCAATGTCAGGCGGCTCCACGGCGACGTCGACGCTCGTCCCAGGGGTTATTGATGCCACGAACGCTGCCATCAAGGTGGTTCTCAGCGTCGCCTCCAACACCAAGGGCTCTCCCTTTCAGGGACAGGACGCGGCTACCCTGGCATTCACGTCTGGGCGGGTGCATGCGAAGGATCAACCCGCCGCCAGTGGGGTACCGTACGGCGAAATCCTTCGGCTGGCCAACCTGGCCAGCGCCAACGGTGATGGAAGGAGCGGCGGCCTGGGTGCGGACCCGAAGGCGCGGGACTATTCCACGCATTCGTTTGGAGCACAGTTTGTCGAGGTCGAATGGGATCCAGGGATTGCGAAACTGCGCGTCAGCCGCGTGGTCAGCGTGGTTGACGGAGGACGCATCATCAATCCGCGCACAGCAACGAACCAGATGGCGGGCGCCATCGTGATGGGCGTGGGGATGGGACTGTTTGAAGAGACCATCTACGACCAGCGGAACGGCCATGCCATCAACGACAACTTCGCCGACTACATCGTTCCCACCATCGCCGACATGCCGCAGATCGACGTGCACTTTCTCGACATTCCCGATCCGCTGATCAATGAGTATGGAGCACGCGGCATTGGGGAGATTGGACTGGCTGGTATCGCTCCGGCCATCACGGCGGCGGTGTATCACGCCACAGGCGTACGCCTTCGCAAGGTGCCAGTGCGTATTGAAGACCTGCTGGGTGCAACGGCAAACGGTTAGAGACTGTTGTTGGATGCGATGGCCGGAGAGCGTGACGGTAGCAAGCGATCGGTGTCCACCGCCCAAGGTTATGGGAAATAACCTGAGCCAGGTCCGGTGGGCGGGTAGGTGCTAGTGATGATGCTCGTGGGCGGAGCCGGGGTGAGAATCCGTTCCGTCGGACCAATGTCCGACAGGGATCACAAACTGCGTCAGGTGCTCCGTGGGGTCGGCCACCGCAATGACGGGAGAGCCCGGTAGGTTTGCTCCCCAGGTTGCAGGTTCGGTGTCGGAATAGAAGAACATGAGGTGGGAAGGCCAGTGGGGGAGGGTGTCGCCGCCGTACCCTTGCTTGCCCATCATGTAGCACATGGCTCCGCGTTCCATTGGCGGCAGTTCTTTTTTGGCGACGGCAGCGGCGATGGACTCGGTCATCTGAGCTTGCGTATATCCCGCCAGTCCCCACTCGGTCTCTTTCGTGACGCGCGGAAGGTAGGAACGCGCGGCCGGCGCGTTCACACACATGGGAACCCGCACCTTCGGATTCCAAAAGTCAGGATCCGCAGCGGAGGTCCACCCACGTCCGACGATGCAGACGAAACCGTTCTTGCCTTTGACCGCGGCTTCGAAACCGTGACGTCCGAGAACCAGCACCTCTGCATCGCGTGCGATGGAGTCCGGCGCCGCAGTGCGCGCCAGGGCTATCTCGGCATCCCGATCGGCCATGAGGTATTGGTCGACGGGCGCCATCTTCGCGTAGGTCGTCGCGGCATCCTGTGACCTCGCCTCGCAGGCCGTAGCGAACACAACAAGCAGCGCGAAGCTTTTGATTGCGATTGTGTGAATCTTCGTTTTCCGCATTGTTTTCCCTCGTGAGAATGGGGTATCTGTGAGCGCCTGCTGATTGCTCCAGCGCGATGGGAATGTTGCTGTTGCCGAGAGCGCTGTCGACGCCGGAGAATGAGCCGGTTTCGCCGGTGGGCGAGCTTACGGCTTTACCCGCGATGGGTGAGCTGTGCCGCCAGGCAGGCTGCTGTAGGGGATTTCGCGAACCTCGCCCCGCGAACGGGGGTCGAGGGTAGCTTTGCGAGCCCACGCCAGCGCCTCGTCCATGTCGGCGGCTTCGAGTATCCAGAAGCCACCAATGTGTTCCTTGGCTTCCAGATACGGGCCGTCAGTGATGAGCACTTCGCCGTTGGGCTGCCCGCGCAGCGACTTCGCCTGGGCGGCTGGGCTGAGGCCGGCAGCCAGCAGCCTGGCACCGGCAGCTTCCAACTCATCGTTGAGCGCGTTGATGGCGTGTATTGTCGCCTCGGTTACTGTAGATGGGTCGAAGTCATCGGGAAGGTAATTGCAAACCAAATACTGTGCCATGATTTCTCCTTTGTGGTGATTCGGTTTTCGGAAAGGACGTTTGTTCCGCCTTCAGTATGTCGACGAACGGCGTGAGCTGAATCCTACAAAAAGTCCAGAATTTTTATCTCAATCGATCGACATCGTCTGCATTGATAAAGGCCGCCACAAGACAAGAGGGCTGAAGGGCCGACCTGAATCCCATCCCATAGCCACACCCTCAGTCAAACAAAGACTCCCTCTGGACTACTCCGGCATTTGGAGGAACTCGCGTACCTCAACGGGTGCCCGGCAGGCGATCACGGCCTTGCGCCCCCACTTGAGGGCCTCGTCCAGGTTGGCGGCCTCGAGCAACCAAAACCCGCCCACGTGCTCCTTGGCCTCCAGATACGGCCCATCCGTGAGCAGCATCGCGCCATTGGGCTGCGCACGCAGCGACTTCGCCTTTGCCGCGGACTGCAGGCCTCCAGCGAAGACCCTGACACCAGCAGCAGCCATCTCTTCGTTCAGCAAACCAATATCCCGCATCATCGCTTCGCCCTCCAGGGACGGGTCGTAGTTGTCGGGGTGGTGAATCGCAACCAAATATTGCGGCATAATGTCTCCTTTGGGGTGGTTCGGTGTTTGGAAAGGCTGTCTGCCCTGCCTTCATCATGTCGACGAACGGCCGAACTGGAATTCTACAAAGCATCGATGAATTTCTGAGTGCGGGTCAAAATGTTTGCTCAACGTTCGGTATCTGCTTCAGTTTTTCCGTAAGCAAATGTTGTTCCCGCTTGTTTTCCGTCATGGCGAGGGCGCGCTGAATCTCCTCGCGTGCTTCGGTGAACCTGCCGAGCTTCAGGAGCAGGTCTCCGCGAACGCTGTGCAGCAGGTGGTAGCCCACCAGGGTAGAGTCGGGATCGAGAGCGTCGAGTGCAGCAAGCCCAGCGGCCGGGCCTTGCGCCATCCCGACGGCTACTGCTCGATTCAAGCCAACGATGGGAGAAGGGCTGAGCTGGAAGAGAGCGTCGTAGAGAAAAACAATCCGCTCCCAGTCGGTATCCGCGGCGGTGCGCGCTCGAGCATGACAGGCGATGATTGCCGCCTGCAACGCGTAGTCGCCCGCCCCGCCGCCGAGCTTTTGCGCAGTTTGAAGTGCGGTCATTCCTCGCTGGATCTGGACGTAGTCCCACAGGGATCGGTCTTGCTCCAGCAATAAAACCGCTTTTCCGTTTTGCCCCTTGCGTGCTGCCGTGCGCGACGCCTGCAGTTCCATCAGTGAAAGGAGACCGTGGATCTCCGGTTCACCGGGAAGAAGTTCGGCGATGATGCGCGCAAGGCGCAGAGCTTCGTTGCACAGTTCTTCCCGCATCCACTCATCGCCGAACGTCGCGGTATATCCTTCGTTGAAGATCAGGTAGACCACCGAGAGTACAGACTCAAGCCTGCTATGCAGCTCGTCTCCACGCGGCATGTCGAAGGGAACATGGGCCTCCGAAAGAATTTTCTTCGCTCGAAAGATTCGCTGGCCCACGGTCTTTTCCGATACAAGGAAAGCCCGAGCAATTTCAGCGGTCGTGAGGCCGCCAATTAGGCGCAACGTAAGAGCGATGCGCCCTTCCACGGCGAGGACAGGATGGCAGGCAGTAAAGATGAGGCGGAGGACGTCATCGTCAATCACCTGATCGATCGCTTGATCCATGGCTTCACCGAGCCGCTGCTGCTGAAATTCAAGCTCTCGCGCGATCTCTCCATGCTTTTGTTCGAGCATGCGGCCGCGGCGCAGAGAGTCGATGGCGCGGCGCTTCGCGGCTGTCATGAGCCATGCCGCTGGCTTTTCCGGAACGCCTTCTTCCGGCCACCGCTCAAGCGCCGTAACGAGCGCGTCCTGGGCGAGTTCCTCCGCAATGCCAATGTCGCGAGTAACGCGGGCAATCCCGGCGATGAGTCGCGTGGACTCCATCTTCCACACGGCCTCAATCGTTTTGTGAATGTCGCTCATGCCTGTCCAGCAGCCGCGTTCGGAACATCCTCGAAGCCTTCGGCTGCATGTTGCACGTCCGCGGGGAAATCGCCCCTCTCGTAGATCTGGCGCACTTCGATGATCTCGTTGTTGCCCATCGGTGCTCGCCTGGCCCATTCGATGGCTTCTTCCCGCGAGCGCACCTGCAGGATCCAGTAACCTCCGATAGCTTCCTTGGCCTCTGTAAACGGCCCATCGGTAACCGTTGCTTTGCCGTCTGCGTAAGAAATGCGTGCTGCAGTCGAGGGGGGCAGAAGCCCGTCGAGCGCCAGCAAAATGCCTGCTTTCTGCAGGTTCTTGTTGTAGTCCATCATCCTGGCCACCGCCTCCGCGCCAGGAGCAGCGTCCGCAGCTGCCACTTCATATCCTTTGGGGATTACGACCATCATGAAGCGCATCGACATCTCCTTCAGCATCGATTCCAACCCATGTTGGCTATTCGAGGCCAACATGGGTTGTTTCATTAATACGTCGAATAGCTTGCGCCAATTTCTACCACGAACGATAGAAATTTCCGACATTGGGAGGAGGTTGCGGTCATTGTGCCCGACTCCTAAGAGTCGACGGGTGGTGAGGGAGGACCGTCCGAATGGTGGGGGAAAATTCTGGATCGAGATGGCCAAAGAATATCGGACTGCTAGAGTTCTGAATCGGATATGACGGTTGCTATGGTGTAGCTATCCGCTGATCCGTTCAGCAGATTCTCGGGTTTGTATGTTGGATCTCGATCCATCCGACTCTTGACGGTGTTCGAGAGGACGGCGTTCGCCGGGACCGTTCTGTGTTTTGGCAAACCCCAGACATAGGAAAGGAACGCATAGCCATCCTGGATTTTTTGGAACAGGCCGGCACCCATGCTTCCGCCGAAGAAATGTTCGAAGGGGGTACCATCTGTGCCTACGCCGCTGTCGTAGTACCTCAACTGGGAGGGATCGTCGAGGAGCAATTCATAGAGCTTGCGAACGTTGGTGTCGTTGGGCTGGGCTGCCGGGCCATGCGGCGTGTTCCAAGTTCCATCAGCGCATAGGATGATCTTCTTACTCACGATTCTCCTCCGTTTGGTGCCATCAGAAATTGACGCATTGGCCTATTCCCCTGGCGACTTAGAGGCAGGAGTGCCAGTTCGGGGCCAACGAAAAATTTGCCAGATACGCCTCGGAGCACGGCTTGCGTTCGTGAAGCCTGTTCAGCACATTTCGGGGATGAATGACCTGGATCCAATTCGCGTTGCCGCCATGCTTATCGATGACCTTGCCGACACTGTTCATCCTTCCGTGATGAGTGGCAAACGCGGTGCGGAGTTTCGCTGGGGAGGAGACGACGCTAAGAAACGGATTGAGTGGTGCATCGCGTGGGAAGATGCCATCGCGTGCCACTTGGCAGCCCTGCCTGAAGTTGATGACGAAATCTCCGTTGCCGGGAAGGCGACCCGCTTCGTCACGCACATGGGCGAGGTAATCGCGAGCGATGGCATCGTCGTTGTCTAAACGCGTGCTGACGACCCTGTTGACGGCGCGCCCGAGGCGATTGGCAATTGCCGCGGCAAAGAAGTGTTCCGAATACTCGGTGACGAGAAGGATTGCGGTTGGGGAGGAGACGAAGGCAAGATCGGCCATCAATCGCTTCACGAATTTGGGCGGCGTTCGGTCGCTGACAAGCAAAAGCCATTGATAGTTCTTTTCACTTTGGCTGGCAACGGAGGGCAGGCAGATCTTCTCGAAGAGTTCGAAACGATGGTCTAACCATTCGGGATTAATTCCAAGGTCCTCGGACCCGTAGCTCACGGCCGGATTGAAACGCGTCAGCAGAAACTGGGCTGTGTTCATGGGGACTTCGCATTTCAGCATGAGTGACAAGCGAAGAGTTCAGGCACTTGCAGCAAGGGCGCTCACTCTGTCGGGACGCGTGGACCAGAGCTCTTCTACGGGCAAACGGTACGCCAGGTTTGGCCTTCGGGTGGCACTGGTGACCACATGCGAAAGCAGCCGGTCTACGGAATCGCGGCGGCGCTTGCCAGCGAAGTCGGCGTTATAGCGGGAGGCATAACAAATCGAGCGGAAGCAGTCGAGGACGGTGGTGAGCACACCGCGCGTCGGCATGACTTCGCATGGAGACACGGTCTTCCTGTGTGAACCGTTCAGAGCCTGGGCGCCGTGGACAACGCCGTGCAGAACGGAAGGGTCTGTCCACCAGCCTTTATGGAGCGCAGCCAGCGTGGTTTCCGGGAGGAAGATTCTGTCGTCGGTGAGCAGGACGGCGGGAAAGGATGCCTGGGCTCCAACGGCAAAGCGGCTAAAGGGCCCCAGGGAACCGCTGGCGTTGACGACGGTGACCTTTGAATCGTTTCTTTCATTCTTTTCGAAGGGAGAGGTTGCGTTGCTGCTGACGACCAGGATCTCGCCCACCAGCATCATCTCGTTGTAGAGCTCGAGGAGTTCATTGATTCGCGAGAGACGCTTCGAGCCGCAGAGCACAACGGAGATCAGGTTCGGCATCACAGGGGGAAATCTCTGTTCTTCCCCAAAGTTGATGGAGAGATTGGCAGCACCCCAGCCGTGGGCGTTTGCAACCAGGCGGCCTTCCTGCAGATTCTTTTCACTGATCGCGCGGTTGGCTGCCCGCATGGTGTGCCAATTCTCTTGTCCAGTGTGCGAGATCTTTTCATGCATGGTGTTAGGGATGGGCACGGGAGCCGCGGCGGGTGACCATATATAGCGAAGGCCGCTGGCGGAGGCGCGTTTGAGCAGATCGCGGTCCTGATAGGCGCTGGGAGCAAAGCTCTCATCGTATCCGCCGAGGGTGTAGAACCAGTAGCGCGGGATGCAGATACGGCCGAAGGCACCGGAGGTGCCGTCATCCATATGCAGGATGACCTCGTCGATGGAATTGGCGAAGTACTCATCGATGACTTCGCGCATTCCCTGGATGTTGTTGTCGGCGTCGACGTTGACGAGGAGGTCGCCTCGACCGAGGCGGTGGGCAAGGTTCTTGGCGAGCGAGCAGTGATGACGGTCGGCGGGGGTGTAGGCGTAGATGAGCTGGCCTCGGTTGATGGCATGGCGGCAGCGCTCGGAGGACTCGACGAAGCGGGAGAGGCCGTCGGGGCTGCCGTAATCGAGCAAGACAATTTCTTCGTCGTCGCGCAAGTGGTCGAGGTTATCGAAGAGGGTTAGTGCGAGTTGCCAGAGGCGGCCATGGCAGGTGGTGCAGTAGGAGACACGGAGCTTTCGGGAATGGACCGCCGAAGAGGGTTGAGGGCTGAGCGTGTCGGCGAAGGTGCTGGTGCGTACGGAGGGCAGAGGATTATCTTCCGCAGCGATGTCGCGGATCTTCGAGTCATCCCGACCTCGAGCGGTGGCTCGTCTTGTCGTCGACCGTTTCACGGGGGAATCATATTCGGCAAATGGGTAAAAGGCAAAAGATATCTACGTCGCTTTCCGACGCACTGGCGCAGGGGTTGGCATGAACGGCTGGAAGACGGGGAATGCGGGGTGTATGCTTTCGGGCATAGATTGAGGGACCGGGCTGCGGTGTGAGGGAACGTGTTTGAGTAACGGAAGAGTTAGCCTTCGCTGAGGAGACTATGCCGACAATCACACCGCAGGCGGGTTCGGGGCAAGTCGCAAAGGTGGTGCGAATTCCAATCACCAACGTGTTGATGGATGGGAATTACACGGGTGTGATCCTGGCGGGGACGGCGAAGAAACCAACCAATGTGATTCTCGATACGGGCAGCAGTGCGCTGGGGCTGGACGGAACTGTTTACAATCCTGGCGCTGATCGAAACGCGAAGACTACGAACATGGTGCAGGCGGTGGAGTACAGGAGTGGCTCGTGGCTGGGCGCGGTGGTGCACACGGATATCGCGGGGGGAAGTGGAACGCAGGCTGTAAGCCTGAAGCAGGTGAGTGTGGCGGTTGCCTATGCGGAGTCGAGCGACATGTTTGGCAAGGCGAACGGAATACTTGGTTTGGCCTACACGCGACTGGATGCTGCATACACGATGCCCGGTGCGACGTGGCCGCCGAAGTATAACTACAACCAGATTCAGCAGCAGGGACGCGTAACTTTTCTCGAGCCTTACTTCACAGAGCTGGAGGCGCAGGGTGCGGTGGCGAACAAGTTCGCTTTCTACACGCGGCGATCGATGATCCGGATGACGACTCCCAACCCTGCGAGTGATGCGTTCAATCAAGGCTTTTTGCTGCTGGGCGGCGGGGAGGAGAGCAAGGATCTTTATTCCGGCGTCTTTCAGAGCGTCGCGATTCTGGATGATGAGTGGTACTGCACGAATCTGAAGGCGGTGCTTGTGGGCGACTCGGAGCCGATCGAGATTCCTCCACCCACCAAGGCCAGCACGCTGCTGACGAACTCGATTGTCGACAGCGGGACAAATAGTCTATTGCTGGACGACGCGCTGTTCGAGACGATCGCGAAGCGTCTTAGCAGCGGGCAGGATAAGAGCCTGACGCTCGCGATTCGCAGCGGCTACCTGCCGATGAGCAGCTTGAAACTTGCGGAGTGGCCGGTGATTACGTTTGTGCTCCAAGGCAGTGGCGGGGATGTGAAGCTTGCGGTATCGCCGGAGAACTACTGGCAGACGGATGCGCCTGAAAAAGGATATGCATGCGCGGCGATCATGAGTGATAATGGACAACTCAAAGGCCGATCGATCCTCGGATTGCCATTGATGAACGGGTACTTCACCATCTTCGATCGTTCCATGAACAAGGGCCTTGGCGTCATCAAATTCGCACCCCGGAAGTGATGCGCGCTGCTCACAGATCAAACGGGAGATGGGAACGTGAGCTCCGCCATGCGCTTTCTGAAATTCGACATCTACGAGGGCGGCCATGTGGGGTTCTTCAATAACCTGATGTCGCTGGAGCTTGGCGTGGGTCTGAGTGTGCTATCGAATCGGCGCCTGCTGTTGAATGTGCCGCCGCATCCTGTGTTCAACAGCGAAAACGAATTCAAGCTGCTTGACCTGGTTGAATTGCAGTTTCCTCACCAGGCAGGATGCTTCGCGGAGATGGACGGGGCGTTGCTGCCGGATCTGCATCGCAGACAGATTACGACGGATGATTTGCTGCAGATGGAGCAGCAGCCGGTGATCTCCAATTGCAACAGCAACACGCTGGGTTATTACAGCTATGCACTGCCCTTTGATGAGAGAGTGGTCTACGCGTGCAATTATCTAATCGCGATAAGGGAACCTTACCGGCGGGCGGCGGCATCGATTGTCAAGGAATTGCGACGGCAGCACGGACAGTTTGCGTCGGTGCACATTCGGCGGGCTGACTTTCTCAATGTTCACAATCAAACGGCGAGCGTCACGCCTGAGGAGATGCGTGATACCCTTCGCTGCCATTTTGCGGCAGATGGCTTTCTCCTGATTCACTCCGACGAGATGCATCCGGAATATTTCGCGCCGATTCTGGAGGCATTTCCTCACCATTGCCTGATTGATATTGCGCTCTTCCGCGACTTCTTCCCTCATACGATGGACAGTTGCGAGATCGGAATTGTTTCCGCACTTGTTGCATCGGAAAGCGACGTCTTTCTCGGAACTATGTTCAGCACGTTTACTGGATTCATCCACAGAAAGCGTCTGTTGAATGGCAAAAACGGGGGATTTCTGTATCTATACAATCAACGTCCGGGCGATATCGCGTTTCGCGACGGTCGCATACTCGAGAAGGACACATCGGGACCCACGTGGGAGAGGATCGACATGCCGGAGGATTTGAAGTCGAATTGCTTCTGGTGGCGGGAATGGCCGGAGTCGGTGTACAGGAGTGCGGCTGGAGAGTAGCGGATTATCGAAGCGATTTGATTCTAGTTCGAGACCATAGCGGAAAAGTCAGCCATGAGCGTAAGCATTTATGTCCATCCACGGATGAAGTACACGATCTTCCAAAAGGAGCGGACGCGTGATGTGCTGACCGGTTTTGGCGTCGAGTTTGTGGACGTGCCGGGGAGGGCCAGCGTTCTGGTTGGAAATCACGGAGGTCTGATTCGTGAGTTCATTGATGCGTTCGGGGATAGGAAGAGGTATCTGCTGTGGACGCACGAACCGATGTTCTGGACGTCGCCCGAGAAGTGGGCGGTGATTGCGGGACAGCGCGTTCGCACGATGAGCCTGCATTCTGGCGAGGTGTTTGTCGATAACCACTACTATGCGTCGATTAATCCGGGCGAAGTCAATCGACGAGCGCAGCGCAGGCAATTGAACCGAACGGTGGTGATGGTCGCCAGCGCAAAGATGCAGGGTGATCCTGCGCGGTTCGGATTGCCGAATGGCGTCGAACTGTTGACGCTTCGGTATGACCTCGCGATTGCAGGTTATCTGAAGGGGCAGCTTGATATCTACGGGATGCATTGGCCGGCAGGCGTAAGCCGCGGGCAGAGCCGCTATGGCCAATGGTCCCTGGCGAAGTACAAAATTCTCGAAGGATACGATTTCAATCTTTGCTTTGAGAATTCGCTGGTTCCGTATTACTGCTCTGAGAAGATCTGGCAGGCGATTCATTGCGGATGCCTGCCTATCTATTTCGGGCAGGATGCGATTTACGAAGACTTCCCGCGTGACAGCTTTCTGGATTATGCGACGCTGGGTAGCGCGGACGCATTATTTGACGCGGTCCAGCGGATGAGCGTGCGGGAGTTTCGGGAGCGATACGAGAGATGCCTGAGGGTGTTCGAGCGGGCCTTTCCGCTGGGGCATTTGTCCCAGGACCAGGCGGCGCGTTACGCAGCGCTGCAGTTGATCGCGCTGGATATGGGAGTAGTGGCACCGTGCGAAACGGCGGTGGAATTATCTGCAATTTAGTGCGATGCGGAGGTGTCAGGAATGACTTCCTTGTTATGACTTCCATGCCAGTAATGCATGGCGGGTAAGCGGCAGACCTTATCTGGTGCGGCAAACAGGTTCAGAGCGACGCCGAGCACGGGAAGATCGCCCCAACGATGGCGCAGTGAATTGGGATCGTGACGTACAGCCTCGAGAAACTGCTGCACCTCGGGCTGACGCCAAAAGGCAGTGCGCGTGACGTAGCAGTTGGTGTAGGGAAAGACCTGGTTATAGAGGTTTGCCGGCTGTTTGCCCTGGGCGGCGGCGAAGCTTTGAACGAAGGCTGAGAGGGTTCGGTTGGTGAGACGGTGGCTCTCGGCGGTAAACATCGGCGCGGCAAAGTCGCCGTTGATTTCGGAGAGGGTTTCGAAGGGATCGTCGGTGGACGAAGTCAGGATGCAGTCTTCATCGAAGCGCATGACGTAGTCGAATGGCCGGGTGTATTGCCAGATGTAATAGGAATTGAAACGGCACATCAGCCGGTAGCCTATCGACCAGCTTTCGGCGAGGTCCTGTTCCTTGATGGTGCGGGGAAGACGGAACACGCGAGAGATGTCGATGAAGCGCACATCGTCGTTCCATTCGTGTGCGAAGACATAGAGCTGATGTTCGACGGGGATATTACCTTCGTGCCAGATGATGAGGGGGTATTGCCGCTTGCGTTTGCGATTAATGACATCGTAGATGGAGTAATTTCTCCTGATCAACGGCAGGTAACTGGAGAGCTTTGAGTAACCTCTCGTCAAGCACACGATGGCATTGGACTGGGTCATGGGGGCAAGAGAGACGCATCGGGCGTCGCGTTTTGGGTGCAATCAGTGTGCAGCTTTGCGCTGTGAACGGTGGGGGAGGATTACACCCTTTGGGTTAAGATAATTACCAATAAATGTGTTGCTTGGCAATATTCCGTGTGCTATAAAGTTCCAATTCGGCGGTGTCCACGTGGCTTTCGAACGTGTTGCGCACTTCGCGAGATTGGCTGCTAGTGATGGGGGAGTGCTGTCTGCATTGCAGGACGACCCTGAGAGCATGCGCCAGCCACTCGATCTGAGTGAGGCACAAGTCCGAGCCCTGATCAGCGCCAGTGCATTTACAAGTGACAGGCCTGTTCGAACTACCAGCCGGGCGGAAGATCCGGTAGGCGACACGACGAACCTGATGGAGTTAGGAACACTTGGAACTCTGCTGCCACCGGAAGGAAGCGGAGCATTCCCGGGACCGGGCGAACTGCCGCCGCCTCCAGTAGCGCCGTTAGCGGTAGCCCCGCAGCACGCCGCGCCACCTGGAAATGGAGCACCGACAGTCCCGCCCCCAAGCAATCCACCGGTAAAGAGCCCGGTGGCGCCGACCAGTCCGCCGATGACGCACGCGCCGCAGAGCGCGGCGCCCACTCAACCTGCAACACCAAGTTTTTCTCCCCGGTCAGTTTCACCTGTTTCCGCTCCCCAGGGAGGTACGACGGCCGCGCCTCAATCTTCCGCTGCACCCGTGTCAGGCGCTGCAGGAACCGCTGCACCGACAGCCGGAACGGGAGCGACAACTGGAAGTCCAAAGGCGACGAGTACGCCGACTTCGGGAGTCCAGGGAACGGTCGGGCAGATAAACGCAAGTTATGGAACAGCGGCAGTCCCAGTGGTGGCAGCGCCGGCGGTTCAGAGATTCACGGCTTCGTCGGCAACTGGGACATGCGGATGTTCATGTGATGTAGCAATGATTGCGATTGTGGCGCAGGTGTCGAGTACGGCGCAGGCTGCGATTACGGCGATCACGGCAATTGCGGGAATGGACTAATCGGTTTGCCTCCGCAGAGGGACTTCGAACCCCAAGGATTCCGCAGCAGAAACACAGAGACAGCGTAACGAGGAAGAGCGCCGACGTGCGGAGCTTCAAGTGAAGCTGCTTGGCGGGCAATAGCAAACCCGTTGAAGCGCGGTTGAAGATGCATCGGCCTCGAAGGAGATTTACTCATGGCACCCAAGAAGAAGGTACAAGCCGCGACCCATCGTCCGGCGAAGCATTCGGCGGCGAAGTCTGTTAAGTCCGTGCCTCATGCGGCAGCGAAGGCTCAACCCCGTGTGGCTGCGAAGGCCCAGGCGCATGTGGCTGCCAAGGCTCAACCTCACGTGGTTGCGAAGCCGCAAGTGCATGTGGCTGCCAAGCCTCAGGCCCAGGTACTCCCTAAACCACAGCTGAGTTTCGGAGGCGGCGCGGCGTTGCCGAGACTTACCGCTGCGAAGGCGCTGCCCAAACAGAAACCAGCGGCAGTCCGGTCCGACACGCATGTGCTGCCGGCGACGAGGCCGGGTGCTTCTCTTGGAGCGTCGGCGGGGCTGCTGCGTTTCTCGGGCACGCGGCCGGCGTCGCAGGTGACGGTGGAAAATCCAATCACGGAGAGCACGTTTCGGTTGGGGGGAAAGCCGACTCCGCAAAGTATACCGGCGCTGCGAAGCCGGCCCAATGTGCTTGCGGCGGTAGCCGGCGGAACGAGTGTGGCGCCGTCCGCGTCCCCGAAAGCTGCACCCAGCGCGACACCAAAAGCGACGCCGAGCGCAACACC
>JBEKFF010000031.1:0-22942 GCA_050013455.1 Acidobacteriaceae bacterium
GAGATTCGCATCAAACCGTCGGTAATGCGCAGCTTCGCGCGTCCCTCAGCGCCAACCGCAGCATGGGTCATGGTCGCCGGATGGCAAATCAGCGTCTCAACGCCACCCAGCGATTCGGCCAGGTAACAGAGCTTCAGCCGCGTCGCGAATCGGTTCGCGGCCTCCAGCGAGCCCAGCTCGAAGGAGATCATCGAGCCGAATCCGCGCTGCTGCCGCTTCGCCAGAGCATGCTGTGGATGCGTTGGAAGGCCCGGATAGAACACCTTATCCGCTCCTAATTTCTCCGCCAGGAAATGAGCGATCAGGCGTCCGTTGGAGTCATGCTGCTTCATCCGAACCGCCAGCGTCTTGACGCCGCGCAACAGCAAATAGCTATCGAATGGAGAAAGGATTCCGCCAGTACACTTCTGCACAAACCGGAAGGTCTCGGCATGTTCCGGCTTCGTGCCGACCAGAACGCCACCCAATCCATCGGAGTGCCCGTTCAGAAACTTGGTCGTCGAATGCATCACGATATCGGCGCCCAGTTCGATCGGACGCTGCAGATAAGGAGACAGAAACGTGTTGTCCACGCTCAGCTCCACGCCCTTCGCATGACACACATCGGCGACCGCACGAATATCCGTAACCGCCATCATCGGATTCGTAGGAGTCTCAATGTGAACCAGCTTGGTCTCCGGTCGAATGGCCGCCGCAACAGCATCGGCATTCGTCGTATCGACATAGGTGAAGCTAAGGCCATAGTGCACGAGCACCTTGTCGAACAGCCGCGACGTTCCGCCATACACGTTGTCCGAACACACCACGTGATCGCCCGACTTCATCATCGTGCAAAGCGCAGTGATAGCCGCCATTCCCGACCCAAAGCAGTGCGCCGAGCTGCCGCCCTCAAGCGAGCACAAGTTCTCTTCCAGCGCGTCGCGGGTTGGATTGGTCAGTCGCGCGTACTCGTGGCCCTTGTTCTTCCCAATCGCCTCCTGTTTATAGGTAGACGTGAGGTAAATGGGTACATTGACCGCGCCGGTGAGCGGATCAGCTTCCTGACCATCGTGGATGGCGCGAGTGGCAAAGCCTTGTTTCGTGTCAGACATGACTCTATGGTAACGAACTGCAAAGAAAAGTGGCAGCCGCGAAACACGGCTGCCACTATCGACCCGACGATCGGTATTATGCTTGCGGCTTCGGGGTAAACAGGATGAAGTTAGCCGAGCAGTCTGACCAATCGGCCAGCAGTCGTTCGCCCAGCTTGCTATGCGCAACGCTCACATGCTCCTCGATCAGAGCTCGCAAGCCGGCCTGTTGCTCGGTCGCAGCCTCAGCAAAAGTTTGAGCTTCGAGGAAGTCATTGTGATACCGGACCTCGGAGATCATGGTCTGCTGCGCGTCGTAAACCCACGCCAATCCGCCGGTCATGCCCGCACCAAAGTTGATACCAACAGGCCCGAGAATGGCTACCAATCCACCGGTCATGTACTCGCAAGCGTGATCACCAACACCTTCAATCACCGCGGTCACTCCGGAGTTGCGCACGGCGAAGCGCTCGCCGGCGCGGCCAGCCGCGAACAACCGTCCTGAGATCGCACCATAAAGCGCTACGTTCCCCAATAAGACGTGCTCTTCGCTATGCTCCGCGGCACTCCCGACGGCGCGCAGAATAAGGTCCGCGCCTGACAATCCCTTACCGACAAAGTCGTTGGCCTGGCCGGTAAGAATCAACTTCATGCCCTTGCCTGCGAACGCACCAAAGGATTGACCCGCAGTTCCCACCAGATCGTAGGTCACATCCACTTCGTCGAGCTGTCCCTTGGCGCGCAGCAGTGACAACTCGCCAGAAAGTCTTGCACCAACCGAGCGGTGTTCATTGCAGATGTTGCTATAAACGGAAAAAGCCTCGCCCCTGGCCGCCGCAGCCAGCGCCGGCTCCGTCCACGGCTCATCCAAAGGATGGTCTTCACCAGGCCGCTGATTACGAGACCCCATCCATCGTGTCGGGCCATGACCTGCGTCCGAGAGAATGGGCGTGAGGTCAAGGTTGCCATCGAAGCGCACCTGCTCCAGCAAGTCGACCCGGCCGATCGCCGCCTCCAGGCTGGGCAAACCAAACTTCGCCAGCAGCCGACGAAGATCTGCGGAAAGCTGGAGGAAGAACATCACAACATGTTCAGGCTTCCCGCGGAATTTAGCGCGCAATTCAGGCCGCTGGGTAGCAATGCCGGTGGGACAGGTATTGAGATGACACTGCCTCGCCATGTCACATCCCAGGGACACCAGAACGGCCGTCCCGAATGCATATTCATCCGCGCCCAACAAGGCTGCAACGAGCACATCGCGCGCTGTAGCAATTCCACCATCTGTTCTCAATCGAACGCGTTCACGCATGCCTGTGCTGCGCAACTGCTGCTGCGCTTCCGACAGTCCCAACTCCCAAGGATTGCCGGTGTACTTGATACTGGAAAGCGCCGCAGCTCCTGTTCCGCCAGTATTCCCTGCGATAACGATGAAGTCCGCATAGGCCTTCGCAACGCCAGCGGCCACCGTTCCAACACCACAACCTGAGACCAGTTTCACTCCAACAGCTGCGCGAGGATTAACTCGCTTGAGGTCATAGATCAACTGCGCGAGATCTTCAATGGAATAAATGTCATGATGCGGAGGCGGCGATATGAGCGATACACCTGGCTGTGCATGGCGCAATCTTGCAATGAGCCCAGAGACTTTATGCCCCGGCAGTTGTCCGCCTTCGCCCGGCTTAGCTCCCTGCGCGACCTTGATCTCTATCTCTTCCGCGTGGGCCAGGTACTCCGCGGTCACGCCAAAGCGGCCCGAAGCGATCTGCTTAATCTTGTTATTGAACGAGCTATGCACTGCAGGCGCCGAAACCAATTCCGCAACTGCAGCTGCACCTCCCTGACTGCTCGACCGAGCCGCGAATGCCCCTCCATCACTCAGGTCAACAGGCGGAGGCACGTGTACAGGACGATAGACATCCGGATCCTCACCGCCTTCGCCTGTGTTCGAGCGCGCACCCAGCGAGTTCATCGCTTGAGTAATCGTCTGGTGAGCCTCCGGACTAATCGATCCGAGCGACATCGCGCTGGATACAAATCGCTTGCACAGGCTGTCTGCAAGTTCGACGTCGTCCAACGCCAGCTCCTGTCCCGCAGGCCTCACCTCCAGCAGGTCACGCAACGTCACAGCTTCGCCCGCATCGATGTTGCGGCTAAAGATCGCAAACGCAGCCGCCGGATCAGCGCTGGCAGCGATACCGCGGGCGCTTCCCACCACCGTCTGCAACGCCTTCACCGTTGGAGGTTGCCACATGTGTGGCTCTGCGGTATCTGCCTTGCGAAATCGGACCCAGCCGAAGTCGGGCAATTCAGAATTTTCTAGTGCACCTGCCGTCTCGGGCTGCCAGGTGAGACGCAAGCGACGATCGAGCTCGGCGAAGCCAATGCCTGAAAGCGGAGCTGGAGTGTTAGGAAAACATCGATCAACCACGCTCGAGTGCAGACCAAGCAGATCGAAGAGATGTGCGCCACGATAGCTGTCCACCACCGAGATTCCCATCTTCGACATGACCTTCGCCAAACCACCATCCAGCGCCTTGAGCATCATCGTCTCGCCATCGTTGCCCTCGGGTTGCAATGACCTGGCGGTCTCCAAAGCCAGCCACGGACAGACAGCACCCGCACCATAGCCAATCAATACCGCAGCGTGATGAATGTCGCGGCAGTCACCTGCCTCGACCGCGATTCCACAAAGCGTCCGCAAACCCGCCGCAACCAGTCCCTGGTGCACGGCTCCAGTAGCCATCGCCATTGGAATGGGAATTGCCATCGCGCTCGCGTCACGGTCGGTAAGCAATAGAAGCCGAACCCCTGTCCGCACCATCTCCACCGCGCGGCTGCAAATGTCGTCGATAGCCTGTTCCAGCGTTCGTTCGGGGGAATACAAGCAAGAAAGCGTCTCGAGTCGGAGCAGCTCACAATGCGGATACACGCCGGCGCGCAGCGCTGCTACCTGGCCCAAAGAAAGAAAGGGTGATCGGAGAGAAATTCCAGGAAGCGGCTCGTTTTTCTCCAGAATATGCGCCCATGGGCCCAGTCGAGTGTCCATGGAAACCACGATCGCCTCGCGGAGGGGATCGATCGCCGGGTTAGTAACCTGTGCAAAACGCTGCCTGAAGAAGGAGTACATCGGGCGCGGACTGCGGGCCAGGAATGCCAGCGGAGTGTCATCGCCCATCGACCAAACAGGGTCTTTGCCGCCTGCAGCCATCGGCTGCAGAATCATTTTCACATCTTCCTTGGTATAACCGAAACCTCGTTGCTGGGCCGACAGATCGAAGCTCACTCCAGGTTCAGCAATTGGCACGAGCGGCGTCTCCTCAACCAGAGACGCGTACGTAGCCTTCGCGTCGAATGCATCCAACATCTCTTCGTTGTGGTAGATCTTGTGTTCCTCAGTGTCGACGCCCAGCATTTGCCCGGGACCCAAACGACCACTCTCGATCACCGTACCCGGATCCAAATCGACTAGACCGGCTTCGCTACCCGCCACCACCAGCCCATCACTGGTAATTGCATAGCGACATGGCCTCAGGCCATTTCGATCCAAGGCCGCGCCCACAACAACCCCATCGCTGTAGGCGATGGCAGCGGGACCGTCCCACGGTTCACTGCATCCGGCATGGTACTGCAAGAAAGGGCTCGGACGACTTACCATCGCCGGCGGCAAGAGCATTCGAACGGCTTCAGAAATAGTGCGACCATTTTGACTGATCAATTCGACAGTCTCATCGAGGCTGGTTGAATCCGTGCCATCTTTCGTTAGAACCGGCTTGCACTCCACGGGCAATGTGGAGTCTCTCGCCGCCATGCGCGAACGGTTTCCCCATACGGTATTGATCTCTCCGTTGTGCCCCAGTTTGCGCCCTGGCTGCGCACGGTGCCATGCCGGCAGCGTGTTGGTCGCGTAACGCTGGTGAAAGACAGCGAAGTGCGTCGTATAGGAAGGAGACGCCAGATCGGGATAAAACTCGGGAAGCAGACGTCCCAGGCACATGGCCTTGTAAACCACAGTGGCATTTGAAAGTGAGCAAAGGTAGCCCGTGACCTCGCCCATCTCGACGGCGCGCTCGAACTGCTTGCGCGCGAGATAGAGACGACGCTCCATCGGATCGGGATCCTCGGGAGCATTATCCGCAATCAAAACCTGCCGAATGCTCGGCATCGTACTGAGTGCAATTTCTCCAAGAATCTCAGGCCGCGTCGGGACGTCGCGCCAGACCAGCACTCTCAACTGTTGCGATAGGAGGCACTGTTCGAGCACACCTTCTGCTCGCGTCTCAGCATTCGGCCAGAAGGCCATTCCGACGCCGAGTTTCTCCTCGGCGCCTAATTCCACACCTGTATCGGTTAAGAGCAATTGGCGCGGGACTGCGGTCATCAGCCCGATACCGTCGCTGCTCGCTCCATCCGCAGCCACGGCGCCACGGTGCTCGAGTCGCGAAAGTGCGGTCAGAGCCTGTTGAAGAATCTGGTGATTCGATTTCCCTAACGCAGACGCGACAAATCCAACTCCGCAGGAATCGTGATCAAAGCGAGGATCAATCAACGAAGCGGTGGCTTCGATCTGCGAGTTCCCAACCCGTGGCGACGCGCGCTGGGGCGCTGGCTTCAGGTCTTCGCCCTTCCGACGTTCTACTTCAGACACACCCATAGTTCAATATACTTCCATTTCCGCATGGAGATAGGACACAAACAGACGATTGGCTGCCAGAGACCTGTACACTGCTATGAGTGGGTACAAAGTGAGTGCGCTTCCACTTTGACAGCACATGTGTGTATATTTATACATGAGTTATGGATTTTTATGCGAAGTGCGTGACGCTCCGTGCGTCACGTTTTTTCGTGCTTCGAGGACACGGCATATCGATGGCGCCGCGGTTCTTCAAGTGAATTGGACTGTATGAAAAGTCAGCGGCATAGTGCGATTCGAGAGCTCCTGGTGAAGGCGACCGTCACCAATCAGGATGAACTACGGCGCAAACTAGCCGGCCGCGGCATTCACGTCACACAGGCGACGCTTTCTCGCGACATCCGTGAATTGAAACTAATGAAGGGCCCAACGGGTTATGCTCTGCCCGTTGTTCCGGATGGAGAGGACGATCTTCCCGAGATCGCCGGCGTGCTGCAAGACTTCGGGCTCGAAGTGCGGCAGGCACAGAACCTGCTCATCGTCCTCACGACGATGGGAGGCGCCCAACCGGTGGCTGCGAGCATTGATTCCGAAGATTGGGAAGAGGTGGTCGGTACCATTGCCGGCGATAACACCGTATTGATCATCTGTCCGGACAATCGTAGAGCAGAGATGCTGAGGAGCCGAATCGAGGCCTACATTGCCTAACTCCCCGAACCATTCTCTCCGCACGGCCGTAGTGGGCGTCAGTGGGTACGCTGGCGGCGAACTTGCACGCTTATTGCTGCGTCATCCGCAGCTGACAAGTACTCCTCCGGTCTTTCTTGGGCGAATGGGTGAGCCTGATGTACATCCAACGGCACTAACCCAGTTCCACCCCGAGCTTTCAGGTCTTCCCTTCGCGGACGAGATGCAGGTGTCGGCGTTTGATTGGAAACAGCTGCAGCGGGAGTCGATCGACATCCTTTTTCTTGCGACACCTCACGAACAATCCCGCGCCTGGGTACCCGACGCGATTGGTCACGGAATTCGGGTGATCGACCTAAGTGGAGCATGGCGCCTTCACTCGGACACACTCCGTGCCGTCTACAGGCTTGAGGATGCTGATCCGGCCCTGGCCGCCGAACTGCAGACGGAAGCCGTGTACGGATCTCCTGAGCTTCACGGGCCCGCTATCAAAACGGCACGGCTGGTCGCAAACCCTGGTTGTTATTCCACTTCGATCATCCTTGCGTTGGCCCCTCTCGTGCGCGCCAATCTGATCGATCTCGACCACGGGATTGTCTGCGACGCAAAGTCCGGGGTCAGTGGCGCGGGTAAAGCATTGGTTCCGGCGAACCTCTTCATGCATGCCGCGGACAATCTGTCTGCATATGCTGTGTTCGGGCACCGCCATACCGGCGAACTGCTTGAGCAACTCAATCTCGCGGAAGATCAGGTTCAATTCACACCGCACCTGTTACCCATTCCTAGAGGAATTCTGTCAACAATTTATCTGCGGTTGAACAAGCGCTCTGATCGTGCTGAGATCCAATCCATTTTTGACCAGTTTTATTTCGACGCTCCACTCGTCAGAGTAAGACGTTCACCGCAACTCCCCCAAATTCAGTATGTTGTGCGCACGAATTTCTGTGATCTTGGTTTCCAACTCGCTTCTGACGGCAAAAGGCTGGTCTTGATCTCATGTCTTGACAATCTATTGAAGGGCGCAGCCTCTCAGGCGGTGCAGAATATGAATCTTATGGCTGGATGGCATGAGACGGAGGGTCTCCTATGAAGTTTGTAGTAAAGCTCGGCGGAGCAGCACTGGAAAACCCAGAGTTGTTGCACCGTTGTGCTCGGGCCATTGCCGAACTAGCCAAGGATGGCCACAAAGTTGCGCTGGTTCATGGTGGCGGAGTTCAACTCACCCGTGTGCTGGCGCAGATGGGTAAGAAGAGCGAGTTTGTCGCAGGCCTCCGCGTTACGGACGCCGAAACACGTGATGCCGCCCTTATGGTCCTCGGTGGTCGAGTGAACAAGTCCCTTGTGGCGGCGCTCGATCAGTGCGGCCAGGCAGCGATGGGACTCACCGGCGGCGACGGCCATGTCTTTCGCGCGCGGAAGAAGAAAACCACTCCTGACCTTGGATATGTCGGAGAGATTGCCGCAACGGACACGAAGTGGCTGGATGCTATCTGGACCATGGGAGCGATCCCGGTGATTTCTTCCATCGCGCTTGGTTTCGACGGCGAATACTACAACATCAATGCGGATGAAATGGCTTCTGCATGCGCGGTGGGAACGAAGGCGGATGCGCTCGTCTTTCTTACCGACGTCCCCGGAGTCAAAGGAGCAGATGGTAACGTGATGCGCTGGCTGTCGCTGAAGCAGATCCCGGATCTCGAGGCGCAAGCTGTCGTCTCGGGTGGGATGCTGCCCAAACTCAACGCATGCAAGGAAGCGCTGACCCATGGTGTCAAGCGTGTTCGCATCCTTCCAGCGGAGTCTGCTTCCGTCCTGCCAGATCTGATTAGCTCGCGTGTTAACGACGGGACGGAGGTGATGGTTGCATGAAACCTAATCTTGAGAGAGAGCTGAAGGATCTTCAAGCTGCAGAAGCCAAGCTGCTTGTCCAGACCTACGAACGCAATCCATTGCTCTTTGTTTCGGGCGAGGGCGTCTATCTGCGTGATGAAGACGGCAATGCCTATCTTGATCTCCTCAGCGGCATCGGTGTCTGCGCGCTTGGTTATAACCATCCGGTCATCACCACTGCCATTGCCGAGCAAAGTCAAAAGCTCTTACACACTTCGAATCTGTTTTTTCATCAAGGCACAGCCGAGTTAGCTCTGCGCCTTACTGAGATTACTGGCCTGGATCGGGTTTTTCTATGCAATAGCGGTACCGAAGCCTGGGAGGCTGCGCTTAAGCTCGCGCGCGCACATGCTGGCCTTTCGCGTGCCGAGGGCAAGCATCTCGGAACGAAGTTCATCGCGCTCGAGCACAGCTTTCACGGCCGTACCATGGGATCCGTGGCGACGACACACAAGCTGAAATATCGGGAACCATTTGCTCCGGTCATGCCAGATGTTGAGTTCGTTCCGTTCGATGACGTATTAGCACTGAAAGCTGCGTTCTCGCACGACGTGTGTGCCATTGCGATCGAAACAATCCAAGGCGAGGGGGGCATCAACCCGGTCTCAGCGGAGTTCCTCGCGGCCGCCCGGGCATTGTGCGACTCGACTGGCGCGCTGCTCTTGCTGGATGAGATCCAAAGCGGCATGGGGAGAACCGGTAAGTGGTGCGCCTATCAGCAATATGGGGTTCAGCCGGATGTGACCACGCTCGCCAAGCCCCTGGCTGGAGGCATCCCCATTGGAGCCATGCTCTGCACCGAGCGAGCCGCTCGAGCATTCACGCCGGGAATGCACGGCACGACCTTTGGCGGCAATCCTTTGGCCTGCGCTGTAGCGATCGCTGTAATTGACGAGATCAAGCACTCGATGCTCCTGGATCGGAATGCATCCACCGGGGAATATTTCGTCAACCGTCTCCGCGATTTGCAAACCAGGCATCCCTCCATCGTCGACGTCCGCGGTTTCGGGTTGATGATCGCAGTTGAACTGGATTCAGACGTACTTGCGAAAGCAATCTTGGCAGGCATGATGAACCGACGCATTTTGCTTAACAGAACGCATGAGACCGTGCTGCGCTTCTTACCACCGTTCTTGATCACACGCGATCATGTTGATCAAGCTATTGACGCCTTAGACGAGTTGCTTGCAATACACTGCCCTGCGAAGCCATCCCACAGGGTACTAGCAGGAGAACCAATCAATGGATAACCGCACGAACGACACAAGAGAGGGCAAGACCATTGTGATGAATCCTCCCAAGGGAGCTCGTCCCACGGCCACTCTCGGCATTCAATCCGATACCGCCTTCAATGAAACGGCAAAGAGCCTGGTTGGTCGGGACCTCTGCTCGATCGCTGACCTGTCCGTCTCTGAGATGGCTGCAATTATGGAGTTGTCACATGCGGTGAAGGCGCAGCCTGAAGACTTCCGGCATGCCCTCGACGCAAGGCAGATGGTTCTTATCTTCGAGAAGGACTCGTTGCGCACGCGTCTCACGTTCGAGACGGCAATGAACACTTCCGGAGGAAATGCTCTATTTGTTGATCAGACCAAATCTCCGTTGGGCGAGCGTGAATCGATTCCTGATGTGGCGCGTAACCTGGAGCGTTGGATGCAAGTAATTGTCCTGCGCACGTATGCGCATGACACGATCACAGAGATGGCAGCAAACGCCAAGGTTCCTGTCATCAATGCGCTTTCCGATCTTGAGCATCCATGTCAGGCCATCGCTGATTTTATGACTCTGGAAGAGCGGTTTGGCTCACTCGAAGGCTTGAAGTTCACTTATGTCGGAGACGGTAATAACGTCTGCCACTCGCTGATGCTCACGGCCGCACTGCTGGGCGTGCACTGTACCGTTGCAACACCCAAAGGGTTCGAACCTAAGCTCGAGATAGTTCATAAAGCGATCGAGATTGCCGAGAACACCGGCGGCTCTCTAACACTCACTCACGATCCGTTAAAGGCTGCAATCGAGGCGGACGCTATCTATACCGATGTCTGCACAAGTATGGGCCAGGAACATGAAGCAGCGCGCCGAGCGCCTATCTTCAAGCCCTTTCAGGTCAATGATGACATGATGTCACGCGCACAGGAGTCGGCGGTCTTCATGCATTGTCTACCGGCTCACCGCGGCGCAGAAGTCACCGACTCTGTACTCGACGGGCCTCAATCCGTCGTCTTCGACCAGGCGGAGAATCGTATGCATGCGCAGAAGGCGATCACTCTTATGTTGCTTGGTGGGGCAAAGCGAATTCCCAGCAACCGCAACCGCGCCGGCTTACAGGCCCGCACCAAGCGATAACGCTTCAGGAAAGTGTCCCTATGTCCGTAATCCTGGAAAATTTACCGATCGGCCAAAAGGTCGGCATTGCTTTCTCTGGCGGCCTGGATACCAGCGCCGCACTTCACTGGATGAAGCAGAAAGGCGCTATACCCTTCGCCTATACCGCCAATCTCGGTCAGCCTGATGAAGCCGACTATGACGAGATTCCACGTAAGGCCCTCGAGTATGGTGCCGAAAAGGCGCGGCTCATCGACTGTCGTCAGCAGTTGGTCCGCGAAGGCATAGCCGCTCTCCAGTCCGGCGCATTTCACATCACCACTGCCGGAGTCACGTACTTTAATACCACCCCCATCGGCCGCGCAGTGACCGGCACCATGCTCGTTACGGCAATGAAGGAAGACGACGTCAACATCTGGGGCGACGGATCTACCTTCAAGGGGAATGACATCGAGCGCTTCTACCGTTACGGCCTGCTTGTGAATCCGGATCTCAAAGTTTATAAGCCATGGCTGGATGCTGCCTTCATCGAGGAACTCGGAGGCCGCGCCGAGATGTCCGCATTCATGCAGAAGTCCGGCTTCTCCTACAAGATGTCCTCCGAGAAAGCCTACTCAACTGACTCCAACATCCTCGGCGCAACCCACGAAGCCAAAGACCTCGAACACCTCACCACCAGCATGAAGATCGTCGAACCCATCATGGGCTCGGCTTTCTGGCGAGACGAGGTTGAGATCAAACGCGAACAGGTTACGATCCGATTTGAAGAGGGCTTCCCTGTCGCACTTAGCGGGACCGATTACGGGGATCCTGTAGCGCTGCTGCTCGAAGCCAACGCCATCGGCGGTCGCCACGGGCTTGGTATGAGCGATCAAATTGAAAACCGCATCATCGAAGCAAAGAGCCGCGGAATATACGAGTCCCCCGGGCTCGCGCTGCTTTTCATCGCGTACGAACGCCTCATCACTGGTATCCACAATGAGGACACCATCGAACAATACCGCGAGAGTGGACGCAAACTCGGCCGACTCCTCTACCAGGGCCGATGGTTCGACCCTCAGGCCATCATGCTCCGCGAAGCCGCCCAGCGTTGGGTCGCCAAGCCCGTCACCGGCTCAGTCACTCTCGAACTACGCCGCGGCAACGACTATTCCATTTTGAACACCGAATCGCCGAACCTCACGTTCTCACCGGAACGCCTCAGCATGGAGAAAACCAATTCCGCCTTCAGTCCTCGCGATCGCATCGGCCAACTCACGATGCGTAACCTCGATATCACCGACACCCGGGCGAAGCTGATGACGTACGCCAAGAGCGGGCTACTTACCCTGAACAATGTCTCTGAAATGCCCCAACTCAGCAGTGGAAGGAACAAGGAGTAGCTGCGATGCATCGTGCGCTTGGTAAACATGATGCCAATAAAATCCGCCGCAAACGTTTCGTGGCGCCAGCGAGGTACGTTTCACACAATGTCCAATGATTCCATTAAGATGTGGTCGGGTCGCTTTCGCGAACCACTCGATCGCACCTTCGAACAATGGCAGCGCAGCTTCCCTTTCGACTGGCGCCTCCTCCCGCAGGAAGTTGCTGCGAGCAAAGCCCACGCGCAGACGATTGCGGCAGCTGGCATCCTGACGCCCGACGAACTAGAGAGAACACTCACAGGCCTAACCCGCGTCGGCGAGCGGGCCATCAACTGGTCCAATCGCATCTCCGCCACCAGCGGCCAGATCGATTACGAAACCTCTGACGAGCAGATTGGTGCGGCCATCGTTGCCTCAGCCCCGCAGGCGGAGGACATTCACCATTTTGTTGAACTCGAGTTAACAAAAGAGCTTGGAACGCTGGCACTCAAGCTACACACGGGCCGTAGCCGTAACGAGCAGATCGCAACGGACATGCGGCTGTTCGTACGCGACAGTATCGATTCAACTCTTCGAGGTCTAGAGCGTTGGATCGACGCACTGATTTCCCTCGCCGAATCGGCAGGAACTGCTGTGATGCCCAGCTATACGCACCTCCAACGCGCGGAGCCCGTACTCATTGCGCACTGGCTACTTGCGTATGTCACCATGACCGAGCGAGACCATTCTCGCTTGTTGGATGCTCGCGCACGCATGAACTTCTGCCCGCTGGGTTCCGGAGCGGTAGCAGGCGCTACGCTCGCTCTCGACCGCAATATCGCTGCCGCATCGTTAGAGTTCGAAGCGCCCACCGCCAACAGTATGGATGCGACGAGTGACCGCGACTTCGCAATCGAGTTCACTCAGTGCTTATGCAATTTGGGCTTGCACATTTCGCGTTTTGCCGAAGAGCTTACGCTTTACTCCACCGCAGAATTTGGTTTTATCGAACTACCGGAGCGCTTCTCTACCGGATCAAGCGCCATGCCGCAGAAAAAGAACCCTGACCTGACCGAACTGCTTCGCGGCAAATGTGGGCGCCTGGCTGGTGCAGCGATGACGCTCACCACCATTATTAAGGGATTGCCTCTGGCTTATAACAAGGACCTTCAAGAAGGCCAGGAGCCAATCTTTGACGCAGCAGATACCATCGCTGGAATACTCAGTGTTTTGCCATCCTTTACGAAAGCACTGAAGTTCCGCCTCGACACGATGAAACTTGCGGCAACATCCGGCTATCTAAACGCAATGGCCGCTGCAACCTATCTCACGCACAAAGGTGTCCCCTTCCGAAAGGCACACGAGATCGTCGGAAACGCTGTTCGCTTTGCCCTTGAAAAGGGTGTCGAACTCGATGCGCTTTCGCAGGATGATCTTGAATCATTCAGCACGGACTTCGGATCGGACTTCCAACATGCAATTTCATTACAAGCTACGATCGATTGCCACGATGTAATCGGGGGTACGGCAACCGCTCAGGTCCAGCAAGCTCTCCTAAGTGCAAGCGCACGCGCGAGGAAACGCAGTCATTCTGGTGGAACATCTATTGCGGAGGCCTTTCATGCCTGAGATCCGCATACATAAAGCACGCCTTCAGGATGCTCGTAACATCTTTGATCTCGTGAACTCGCTATCCGGAGACGGCACGCTCTTGCAACGCAGCTATGCTGAAATTTGCGAGAACATTCGCGATTTCACTATTGCTGAAACCAGCGAAGCTGAGTTCCTGGGGTGTGGTGCGCTACACCTATACGGTCCGCATCTAGCTGAAGTCCGGTCGATTGTGATGAAGCCCAAAGCAAAGGGAAAGGGCGCCGGAGGATTGCTCCTCAGAGCTCTTGTCGAAGAAGCTGAGCAACACGCAGTTCTTTCGGTATGTTTATTTACACGAATTCCAGACTTCTTCGAGCACTTTGGTTTTCGTGTCGCTGAACGCGATGCGATGCCTGACAAAATCTACAAAGATTGCCAGACGTGTCCGAGGCTTTATGCCTGTGATGAAGTCGCGATGGTCCGCGGACCTCTTCCCAAGGTTGCAATGTTGGGACCCAGCAAAATTCAGCGACCCGAGTTAGTCACGTTGCAGCTGAGTTCTACCGGCACGGGAAAATAGATCCTTTCACCAAGCATTCCAGTACCCATCACGTTGGATGAGGGTGATCTCGCGCCCGAATAGGGCACCCAGTTGTTGGGCTGTGAGAAGGTTTTCTTTGGTCCCATCCGCAACGATGTGGCCGGCATTCATCATCACGATACGATCGATCTCGGGCAAGATATCGGCAATGTGATGTGTGATCAGAAGAATGGCTGTACCTCGCTGCGCCAGTCTGCGCAACATCTCCCGCAAGTCCTGTTGAGCAGCCAGATCGAGGGCGTTCGAGGGCTCATCCAGTAACAACATCTGCACGCTCCCGTCCGAATCATTCGAGGATGTACCAGCCATGGCGCGCCCGATCATGATGCGTCGCTGCTGACCTGCGGACATCTCACCTACCGGGGTGCCTCTGAGGTTTTCTGCATTTACCTGGACCAGAATGTCTTCCGCGCGCTCACGCATGGAGTTAGTGACGGATAGATTTGGCCACAAGGTTGAACTAGAAAAGAACCCCGTGAGGATCGCATCAAGTCCTGTGATCGACAGCGTCTGTCTACCCGGCAGTTCTGCCGCGACAACGCCCATACGTCGCTTCAGCTCTGTAAGATCCCATCGTTCTCTTCCCATGATCCGAACTCTTGTCTCAGGTCTCACTACTGGATAAAGCTCGCAAGTGATCGTTTTCAGGAGCGTGGATTTTCCGCAGCCGTTGGGCCCCAGAATCGCCAAATGCTCGCCGCGGTCAATCCTGAGACTGAGATTATGCAGAACCACTTTATTCCCTCTAGCCACGTGCACATGCTCCAGGTCAACGATCGAATCCATCCACTATCACCCGTCCTTCACTCGAAATAACCCCGCAAGGGGATTGTCCTCGACTGCTCCGGCGATCCACTACGCAGTCTCCTCGAGATAATTCCATTTCGAGATCACACGTGTCTCGCGCTCAAATCCCACCACGCTGACGCTCCCAGTACCAAGCCCGAAGAACTGACCACCGACCGCGGGTAATCCAATCCAGCGGGCCGCGAGAATCCTCAAGATGTGGGCGTGCGCGAAAAGCGCAACCGCTCCGCCGGATGGCGCAGCAGCAAAAGCCGTACGGATCATCTCATCCGCTCGCTCTCCTACATGTTCTACCGTTTCGCCCCCGAGAATCGGACTGGTCCAGACGCTCCATTGCGGCCCGTGCAACTCTCGCATCTGCTGGGTGGTCTTCCCTTCGCTCTCGCCATAATTCCACTCCTGGAGGTTGTCATTGACTACGGCAACATCTCCGAAACCCGCTATCTCGCACGTATCACGAGCTCTTTGCCGGGGGCTGACAAACACCGCGGCAAACTTCTCTTTCGACATAACCGTACGCAACCATCTGGCCCGCTCACGACCGCGGGCAGTTAATGGAATGTCGGTCCAACTGGTATGTCGGCTGTCAAGACTCCATTCAGTCTCCCCATGCCGGACCAGCCAAAGCTCTGTGTTCGCCTCAGACATCTCCACCCTCCCTTGCCCTATCCTACAAGGATGGACTTCCAGCTCGTCTCCGAATACAAACCCCAGGGCGACCAGCCGCGTGCCATTGCAGAACTTGTGTCGGGGCTTCATGCCGGCGAAAAGGACCAGGTGCTGCTGGGCGTCACCGGCTCAGGAAAGACCTTTACAATGGCGAAGATTATCGCTGAGCTCAATCGCCCGGCGCTCATTTTGGCACACAATAAGACGCTCGCAGCGCAGCTCTATCATGAGTTCAAGCAATTCTTCCCGAACAATGCCGTAGAGTACTTCGTCTCCTATTACGATTACTACCAGCCGGAGGCGTACATCCCTTCCGGCGATCTATACATCGAGAAAGAATCCACCATCAACGACGAGCTCGACAAGCTTCGTCTCTCGGCTACTCGTAGCCTGTTCGAACGGCATGACTCGATCATCGTCAGCTCCGTCTCTTGTATCTACGGGCTGGGTTCGCCAGAAGCGTATTACGGCATGCTGCTCTTGCTGGAAAAAGGACAGCAGATCAAACGGGAAGACATCACCCGCCGTCTGGTAGAAATCCTCTATGAACGCAATGATATCGACTTCCGTCGCGGAACCTTCCGTGTGCGTGGCGATGTAATCGAGGTTTATCCCACGTATGATGAAAACGCTTTTCGCATCGAACTATTCGGCGATGAGATCGACTCACTTTCACAAATCGATCCTCTGTTTGGTACGGTCAAACAAAAGTATTCCCGCCTCCCCATTTATCCGAAGAGTCATTATGTCGTTCTTCCTGAACGCAAGAGCGCCGCGATCAATGGCATCCTGGCCGAGCTTACCGATTGGGAGGCGCAACTCGAAAAAGAAGGCCGGCTCGTCGAATCGCAACGTATTCATCAGCGCACCCGCTTTGATTTGGAAATGATCAAGTCTGTCGGATTTTGTCACGGGATTGAGAATTACTCTCGCCACTTCTCGGGACGTCTCCCCGGTGAACCGCCTCCTACGTTGCTCGATTACTTCCCTCGTGACTTCCTCGTTTTCATCGACGAGTCTCATGTCACAGTGCCGCAACTACATGGCATGTGGCACGGCGACCGGTCGCGCAAGCAAAATCTCGTGGATTACGGGTTCCGTCTCCCCTCCGCGATGGACAATCGGCCGCTGCGATTTGAAGAATTCGAAACTCGCGTCGGGCAAACTATCTATGTATCGGCGACGCCCGGCCCGTTCGAACTCACGAAATCGTCAGGGGTCGTTGTTGAACAGATCATTCGTCCTACAGGTCTTGTCGATCCGCAAGTGGAGATCCGCCCAATCAAAGGTCAGATCGATAACTTATTGGCGGAGATTCGCGAGCGTGCCCAGAAAAGCCAACGTGTGCTCGTCACTACTCTTACGAAACGCATGGCGGAGGATCTAGCGAACTATTACACGGAGGTCGGGGTTCGTTGCCGTTATATGCACTCTGAGATCGAGACGCTGGAGCGGATTCGTCTTCTTCGTGACCTGCGCAAAGGAGAGTATGACGTCCTCATCGGCATCAATCTCTTGCGCGAGGGACTTGACCTTCCGGAAGTGTCTCTCGTTGCAATTCTCGATGCCGACAAGGAAGGATTCTTGCGTTCCCAAGGCTCCTTAATCCAAACCATTGGGCGCGCCGCTCGCCACATCGAGGGCCGCGCCATCCTGTACGCAGACAAAATGACAGATTCCATGCGCCGTGCCATCGACGAGACGGATCGGCGGCGGGAAAAGCAAGTTGCTTATAACGAAGAGCATGGCATTACGCCACAAAGCGTCATTCGCGGCCTTGATGACTCGCTCGCCACGGTTCTCAAGGCAGATTATGCAGATTTGACCGAGCAGGATGCGACGCTTCCCGAGTTTAGCTCTCAAGCAGAACTGGACAGTTACATCGCTAATTTAGAAAGCGACATGAGAGAGGCCGCAAAGAAATTTGAATTCGAGAAGGCCGCGAACCTTCGCGATATCGTCAAAGACCTCCGTACGAAAGAGTTTCTTTTCAGTTAGCAAGGCCAACTGCCAATTTCGCCAATCGGCCCTAACATGGTGCTGGATGCCTTAGCAGGCACAAAGCCGTTCGAGTGCTTTCGGCTGAAGGACGGTCAGAACTACACCGTGCGTCGAAATAATCTTTTCTTTGCGAAAACGTCCTAGGGTTCTTGTGACGGTCTCGCGAGTGGTAGCCGTCATCGATGCGACCTCTTCATGCGTCAGAGACATCGTAATTAGCGAGTTCGAACGGCTCCTTGCATCGTCTGCCCAATCCAGAATCAAGCGGGCGACCCGCCCTGCCGGTGACGCAGGAAGAGCAATCAGTCGCGCCTCGTCAAACGCTGCGCGATAATCTTCTGCGAGCGCATTGGCGGCTCCCAGGCTGGCATCGCCATAATTCTGCAACATTGTCGTAAGGTGCCTCAGATGAAGTACTCGTACGCGGCACGGTTCAAGAGCCTCAGCCGTCACTTCATACTCGCCCTTGGTCAGGGCCGCGCTCATGCCCAATACGTCCCCGGCGTCAGCGATCCGCAAGATCATGGTCTTTCCATCTCTCGAGGTCGCAGAAACCTTGACCTTGCCCGAGCACATAACGAAAACTGCATTGCTGCGATCTCCCTCGCGGAAGAGGGTTGACCCACGTGAATAGTCGGTTGTGAGCGAGTTCGCTTCGAGAAAGGCGCGCGACTCTGGACCGAGCTTGCAAAAGGCGTGTTTTCCAGCTTCAGGGCAATTCATGCACTTGGACATTTGGAATCCTCCGTTGCGATGTCTGACCTGAACTAGTGCAATTCTGCCGCCAAACTTCATTTCTTGTGATTTCAGACACATACAAGTGTTCACGGCCAGATCCCATCCTGGCAATTGGGTGTTGACACGCAGCACTTGCGCCAAATGACCCAACTAGCCATTCAGAGCGGGGGGGGATAGGATTGGGTGATCTACTTTCTGCTCCTTCTTCTGCTCCTTCATGGGTGAAGCTCTTTCCATTGTGATCATCGATGACAACCCCGGCAGTCTGGAGCTGCTGGCGACGGCTTTGGCGCACTCGGATGCTGCTGTTTATACGTCGGCTAGCCCGGTGGAGGGGTTGGAGCTGGTTAAGAAGCATCGTCCGCGGCTGGTGGTTACCGACCTGGTGATGCCGGAGATGAGCGGGCTGGAGGTGCTGCAGCAGGTTGTTAGCTTTGATTCGTCGATCGACGTGATCCTGATGACGGCGCACTACACTCCTGAGACTGCGGTGGCGGCGATACGGCAGGGAGGTGCGGATTACCTGCAAAAGCCTGTAAAGATTGGCCTGCTTCGGGAACGGGTTGCTTCGCTGATCGAGTCGGCCAACCTCCGGAGGAAGGTACATGCTTCCACTGCGGCGGGGGCGCAGGATCTGGAGTTTGAAGGGCTGCAGGCTAAGAGCGATCCGATGTGGAGTCTCTTTGCGATGATTCAGCGAGTTGCTCCGCACTATCGGTCGGTGCTCATTCAGGGCCCCACCGGCGCCGGGAAAGACCTGATCGCGACTGCACTCCATCGTCGCAGTCATGTATTGGGGAAGTTTGTGGTGCTCAACTGCTCTGCAGTCGTCGAGACACTATTTGAAAGCGAGCTGTTCGGCCATGTTCGGGGGGCGTTCACGGGGGCCGATCGCGATAAAACGGGCCTTTTTGAGCTTGCGAACGGGGGAACGCTGTTTCTGGACGAGATTGGGGACATGCCGCTGCCGACGCAGGCCAAGCTGCTGCGCGCGATTCAGAACCAGGAGATTCTTCCGGTTGGGTCGCTGACGTCCCACAAGGTAAATGTCCGGATCGTCGCCGCCACTCATCGCGACCTGCGGGCGGCGATTGCCTCCGGCCATTTTCGCGAGGATTTGTACTATCGCCTTTCCATGGTGGAGCTGACCGTACCTGCGCTGAAGGATCGGCCAGAGGATATACCGCTGCTGGCACGGCATTTCGTTCGCAAGTTCAGCGCCGAGTTTTCGAAGCGGATTGAGGGTCTTACGCCGCGCGCCCTACTGGTCTTGCAGCGTTACGGCTGGCCGGGGAACGTGCGGGAGCTCGAACACATCATTGGCCGCGCCTGCATGCTTACGGACGGCTCCATCCTGGACGTGGACAGCCTCCCAGAGAGCCTGATCCATGCGGAGGCGAAGGTGGAGGCCAGCGAAGAGAGCACGTCGCTGCTGGAGGACCAGGAGCGGCAGTTGATTGCGGATACCTTACGGGCGGCTAAGGGAAACCAGTCGGAGGCGGCGCGGCGGTTGGGGATTGGGCGGGACGCGCTTCGGTACAAGATTAAGCGGTATGAGACAGGGGATAGGGGATAGGGGATAGGGGGCTGGTGCGGGGTGCGGGATGCGGGCGGGGGCCTTCGACCCCCTTTGGTATATGTCGTGCCTTCAGCCCTTGGGTTCGTCGGTGGGCCCAACCTGGGGCTTCGCCCCAGGCTGTGATGTTTCGGGCCGTTGGCCCTGGTCGTGCGGGCTGAGATTGGCGGTGGGGCGATCAAGGCGTCCCGCTGCGGTTGAAGAGAAGAAGCAGATTCCCAGAGGGAATGACAGAAAGAAGGGCAAGAGCAACCGCAACGGCGAAGGCAAGAGAAGAAGCAGATTCCCAAAGGGAATGACAGAAAGAAGGGCAAGAGCAACCGCAACGGCAACCGCAAGGGCAACAGCAAGGGCAACAGCAACAACAAATACAGGGATCCTTCGCTGCGCTCAGGATGACGGCGAAAAACAAGCAAGAGCAACGGCAAGAGCAAGGGCAAAAGAAGAAGCAGATTCCCAGAGGGAATGACAGAAAGAAAGGCAACGGCAGCGGCGAAGGCAAGAGCAAGAGAAGCAGCAGATTCCCAGAGGGAATGACAGAAAGAAAGGCAACGGCAACCGCTACGGCGAAGGCAAGAGTAGCCGCAACGGCGACGGCAAGAGCAAGCGGTATGAGCTACCGGTTTAGGGCAGTTTGTTTAGTGTTTGGGGGGTGTGGGACCAATACAGCAGCTCTGTGACGCATTCCCGCAGGCGGGTTGGGCTGATGGGTTTCACGAGGCACTCGGTGAAGCCCGCCTGGGTCATCTGCTCGGGAGAGACTTCCGGGAGGGACGCCGCCAGCGCCAGGATGGGAATACTCGCGAAGGCGGGAATCTTGCGTAGGGCTATCGCCGTTGAATATCCATCCAGCTTTGGCATCTGCAGATCAAGAATCACCAGATGAGGGGAGAAATCGGGAGCTTCGCCTACCGCCTGCTCGCCGTCCACGGCCTCCATCACCTCATAGCCCTGTCGTTCAAGGATCGTCCGCAGTAACTCCCTGCTGCTCACGGCGTCGTCTGCTATGAGGATCCTCCTCGCCGAGGGTCGCTCAGCACCCGTCGTACGATCTGGGAATGGGGATGTCACAGCTAAAGCTTAGATAGCCTCCGTGACAAAACTTGTGATTTCAATCACGTCTGGTTGTGCGGCAGGGTGAAATGGAACTTGCTTCCCTGGCCAAGTTCGCTTTCGACCCAGATTGTCCCCTTTTGCATCTCCACCAGTTGCTTGCAGATGGCCAGGCCCAGGCCTGTTCCTTCACGCACACCGACGGGCGTGAGTCCGACCTGGTAGAACTTCTCGAAGATGCGCGTGCGCTCTTCCGAAGCGATTCCAAGGCCTGTATCGGAAACCGTAACTCTCACGGTGTCTCCTTCAGCGATGGCATCCACAAGAACTTCGCCGCCGGGCTGCGTGAATTTGGCGCCATTGCTGAGCAGGTTGTAGAGGATTTGGCGCAGCCTCATGGGGTCTGCGATCACGCTGAAGTCGACGTCATCGCCCATGCGAATGGACACGGCTCGTGACTCCGCGTAGGGCCGGATGGCCATGATGGATTCTCCGACGATCTTGGCGAGAACGACTGGCTCGGTACGCAGATGGAGGCCACCTGCCTCAATGCGGCTCAGGTCGAGGACATCATTGATCAAGCCCAACAAGTGTTCGGAATCGACGTGGATGTGGTGAAGAAAGCGCTGCTGCCTGGGGTTTAGGGGACCTTCTCCCTGTTCTTCGAGAAGTTCCGTAAAGCCGATGATGGTGTGGAGCGGTGTACGAAGTTCGTGGCTGATGCTGGCCATGAACTCGCTCTTGAGCTGGTTGAGGCGCTCAGCTTCCTTGTGCCTTGCCTCGAGCTCGGTCATGTAGCTTTCCTGCAGGGTTTGGACGCGTTGCTCGGTGAGCTTGCGCTCGGTGACGTCGCGGATGACGGCGGTTACGTGGACGCCGGTTTCCGTTTTCATCGGGCTGAGGCTGACCTCTACGGGGAATTTGCTGCCGTCCTTGCGCTGGGCAAAGAGTTCCAGGGCCAAGCCCATGGGACGCATAACTCCTGCGCTTGCAAAGGCTTTGCGATGGCCGGGGTGGGCGGCGCGGTTGGCTTCGGGGACCAGCATATCGACCTTTTGGCCCATCAGCTCTTCGCGGGTGTAGCGAAACATTGTCTCGGCGGTACGGTTGGCGATGACGATGGCGCCGGCCGGGTTGACCTGCAGGATGGCGTCGGGGGCGTACTCGATGAGCTCGCGAAAGCGGCGCTCGGCGAGCATTTCGGCGCGGGCGTTGGCCTCCTGCTCGGTGAGGCGCAGTTTGCTTTCCTCCAGGGCTCTTGCGGCTTCGGATCGTTCGGTGATGTCGCGAGCGATCTTGGCGATGCCGATGATGGTGCCGCTCGAGTCGACGATAGGTGAAAGGCTGAGGGAGACGAGGATCTTCTTTCCATTCTTATGCTTACGCGATACCTCGGAATGGTTGACGCGGCCGCCGTGACGCAGGATTCCGAGGAAGAGGTTGATGCGTTCCTCTTCGCCGGGCCAGGCGAGGAGGGAGACGGGATGGCCGATGACCTCGTCCCGTTCGTAGCCAAAGATCCTGGTGGCGGCGGCATTCCAGGTGGTGATGATGCCGGAGAGGGTCATGCCGAGGATGGCGTCGTCGGAGGATTCGACGATGGCGGCCAGCCAGCGCTCGGCTGAGGCGCGGTCGTTTAGTTCGTCATTGATGTTGTCGGAATTCTGGACGCCACTGCTCATCGATTACACCGCGTCGGTTGGGAGTTGAGACTCATTTTAGCGCTGAAGCGTGGAAATGGGGCAAATCCGTGCGTTTTGAGTGCGACTTAGGTGTGTTTCGGGACGCAAATCGGGTGCTTGAGCTAGGTTTGGAGAGGTGAATTGCAGAGTGGAGACGTATCTGCAAGATAGATGGGTCATTTGGCGCAGGTGGGGCGGTAATCGTCATTTGGGGTGGGCGTTGAGCTGGTCGAGGGTGTGCTTGAGGGCGTCGAGCTTCTGGCCGGCTTCGGCTAGC
>JBEKFF010000032.1:0-25918 GCA_050013455.1 Acidobacteriaceae bacterium
CCACCGGCACCGCCATCCTCCTCGTCGGAGCGATCGCCGCCCTGCTCATGCTCACAGTCTTCGGCGGAGTGACCCGGGAAGGCCCGCACACCAACGGCGGTTGGCTCGCGCTGGTCGTCGCCCTGGGCTGCGTGCCCACCGCCGCCTTCACCCTCTTCCTCGGCCTCGCCAAACTCATCGGCGACTCTCGCCACCGCTCCTGACCCGCGACTATTTCGATGGCAACGCCACCATCAAGCCACCACGTTCGCGCAACGCATTCTCCCCGCGTGGCAGCTTCAACGCCGACCCACTCCCCAGGTCGCGCTCATACACCTCACCGTAGTTCCCCTCGGCCTTGATCACCCGCACAACCCAATCGTTCGCGAGCCCCAACCCGCTCCCGATCTGCTTTGACCCTCCCAGCAGAACCCAAAGCACCGGATCGCCGCCCTTCGCCTTCGCAGCCGCGGCGCCCATCGACGCCACATTCGCCCGCGTCACGCCGCTCTCCTCCGCCTGGACCAACGCCTCCATCGCCCAGCTAACAATCGCCGCCCACTGCGCATCATCGTCACGTACAGCCGCCGCCAGCGGGTCCTTCGAGATCACCTCCGCAAGCAAGCGCGCAGATTTTCCATGCTGCTCCAATAGAGCCCGCGTCCCCGCCAGACGCGTCCGGTCTCCAGCCAGCGCGCCGCAGTTCCCCGTAGCGAAGGCCGCTTCCATCTCTCCCTCCTCCTGAAACGGAAACGGGACAAAGTCCAGATGCTCGCGCGCAAACCATGACCTCACGCTTTCCTCCACAGCGGTCTCGGCAAGGAAACAAATCTTCTTCCCACTCAACTGCCGTGCCCGGATCACGGGGCTCGGTTGAAGCACCAGAAAGCCAACCCCATCCCAAAGCACCGGCCGTGTAAACACCAGATGCGTTCCCACTGAGTGCGAAAAGTCGTCGCTGAGCGTGGGCACCATATCAACTGCTCCAACCTTCAGCGCCTCCATCGCCGCGCGATCATCCGAATAATCCACCACCCGCACCCGCGCCTGCTCCCCCAGCACAGCAACAGCTACGGCTCGGCACAAGTCCTCATCAAACGCCGCGCGACTGCCATGATCATCCGCAGTCGAATACTCCGGCTCCTCCTGATCGATGCCACACACCAACACGCCCGCAGCCCGTACCCGCGCCAGCGTAGAGGAATCCGTCGCCTCCCGCCCCACTACCAGGCCAGCAGCCGGCGCCACAGCCATCATGCAGATCGTCCCCACTACGCCGCTCGCGATCCACCCGCGCACTACGGCGTCCACCCACCAGCGGTCGGTATCCCCGGCGTTGAATCCGGTCGCGGATTAAAGTCGCTCGGCACCGGATTCGCCATCCCGCTGTCGGTAGGCGTAATCCCCAGCACCCGGCAACCGTCGCCACGATCATGTGGGAACGCATCAATTTCCTTCTCCGGAATGATCGCGTACTCTGCGCTCAACAGCGCCCTCTTCCCCTGCAGTCGCAAAACATCAAACGCCGAGCTCATATCCCCAACCTCCGGAACCTTGTCGTCTGCCGGCCCCAGGTTCGCCTGCCCAAACTTCTCCTTACCAATCTCTCGCCCGCGCTCTTCATCAGGAAGATCGGCCAGCGGAATCAGCGTGAACATCTCATCCACAAACTTGATCACCGAGCTATGCTCCGTCGGCACATGCGACACGCCATGCGCCACCGCATACGGCGAGATCACAATCGCAGGAATCCGCGGCCCCTGCGCCAGGGGCAATCCCGCCGCATCCTGCGAACGGATCCTCGGCCGCGCATGGTCATACTCGCCATCGGACTCATCGTACGTAATGATGATCGCGCTCTGGCTCCAGTAAGGGCTGCTAGCGATCGCATTGATCTCTTCCGCCAGCAACGCCTCACTCACCTGAGAATCCGAATATCCCGGATGATCATCGTTGCCATTGAACACCGTCGCCAACTTCGGATTCGGATCCTGCGGCCTCCATCCCTCGACGTTCCCGTAACCCCCGCGCACATAGAACACTCCCGACCGCGGCAGCCGCTTCGCCGCCACATCCCGGAAGAAATCGCTCAGCCCGTGCATGTGGGTTGTCGCCACCGGATTGTTCGCGACGTAACCAAAATACTGCGGCGCATTATGATGCGCGACATACCCATCATGCGTCGCCTTACCGCTGGGGTCGTTGGTCTCGTGGTCATAGCCCTGCTGATACCATCCCCAGTTCACGGCGCTCACTCCGTGACCCGCAATCTTCTCAATATCCTCGCGCACATCCGGCAGATCAAACGTCGGATCATCGTCCGCTGCAGTCGTCTTCCTAATATCGCTGCCCATAAACGATAGCGGCAAACTCGCGAACGTCAGGTTCTTCGACACGCCCCCAAACGGCTTGGTCGCCTGGGGTTGCTTCAGCCGATCCATCGTGTCCAGCGCGGATCCCCAGTAAGGCTGCGGGTCGGACAGCATAGGAACCGTAGCGCCCGTCCCTTTGCCACCCGTCGTCGCCTCGCCCGGATGCAGCATCCACTGCGTCTCCCCGCCCTGTCCCGCAATCATCGCAATCGCATTCGGCGTCGACGGCCCAACGATCGTATCCATGAAGTGATCGAACAGCGTAAACCGGTCCGCATACCGCCACAAAAACGGCACCGTGTCGCAGTCCACATGGCTCATCACCAGCTCGCCAAACTGCTTGCGCTCCAGTGTAGGAACCTTGGAAGGCTTTCCATCCACCAGCGTCACACCCTCTTCCGTCAGCGCATACTCCGAGTTCTGCGCCACGCCATCCGCATCCAGCGCGATCTTGCGCGCAGTGGCCACATGCGAGTGGTTCACCGAAGCAATATCCGCCGGATAGAGCGGCACCGTCTTGCCGGCTGCATCCTTCACCGTCGCTGGAATCTTGAACGGTGTCACCGTCCCCAGCGTTCCATCCGTATTCACAATCGTCTGCGTAAACCCCGCCACCTGCCCGGGTGCATAAGGACCGTTCGGCCCCGCATAAAGTCCATCCGCGCCCGGATAGCTCCCAAAATAAAAATCAAACGACCGGTTCTCCTGAAACAAAACAAACACATACTTGATGTGCCGCCGAATCAATCGCAGCTTCTCTTCCTCCGAAATCGTGGGCTCCTTCGCTGCGTCGATCACCCGTGCACTCACCACCGCGCTCGACTTCGGCGCAATCGTCACATCAGGTCTCGCACCACAGCACCCAATTTCGCCATACCGCTAACTTATGCTGTTCGCCCGCGCCGTTGCAACACAACTCCCGCTCGCAGCAGCGCAATCGCCCACTCTCCGCCCACGGCACATCGCCGGATCGTAGCGCTATAGTATGATTTTGGTTGCGTACTGGGCAGATGCAACGCATCCATCCACAATCGAAGGACACCCCCGGCATCACAGTCCATTTACCCGCCGCTGGCAAACGATCGAGATGGTCTTCATCCAAAACGGTCGAGCTCACACCCGATTGAGTCCAGTGACCTACAAACTTTAGTTCAGCAACAGCAAACGGAGTCACCATGGCAAAAGGCGTCAACAAAGTCTTCCTTCTCGGCAACGTCGGCAAAGACCCCGAGATTCGCACCACCCCCGGCGGCATGACCGTAGCCTCTTTTTCTCTTGCAACCGCCGAGCGCGCCAAGGATGCTCAGGGCAACTGGGCCGACAAGACAGAGTGGCACAATTTGGTCGCCTTTCAGCGCACTGCCGAAATCGTGCGCGATTACGTGAAAAAAGGCACGCAGGTTTTTATCGAAGGCAAGATCCAGACCCGCTCCTGGGATGACAAGGAATCCGGCCAGAAGAAATATCGCACCGAGATTCTCATCAACGAGCTCTCTCTGCTGGGTGGTGGCGCTGGCCGCAGTGAGGGCGGCGAACGCTCCTCCGGCGGATATTCCAGCTCGCGCCCTTCATCCTCCACCCCAGTCCCCACTCCCTCAAACGACTATGCCGACCAGGGAATTACGGACGAAGATATTCCCTTTTGAAAATGGTCCTTCGACCAAAACCCATAGAATATTGAAATACGCGCACCCCACTTTCCTTGCTATTTCATAAAGTATTCTCTGGACCCATATTCATGTGCTTTTTCCGATCACTTGCCGCTCTTTCTGTTGCGCTACTCTGCATCGTTTGCCCAGCCTCGGCTCAGAAGCACGATCTGGGATCCTCGCCGCCAACGGCTCCGCCCTCAAAGCAGATAGCACTGCCCCAGGTCGCGCCGCTCGCCACTCCAAGCCTCGGCACCCTGCAATTCTCCACCGTGAACTTAGCGGTCTCTGCGCCGCAATCTCTCGCAACCCAACTCCAAACGTCTGACGACCGCACCAGGACCGCCGCGCTTGCTGCCATTGGCGCGCCGGAGACGTATCTTGACCATGGCCATGTGCCCTTCCCGCACTCCGTGCGCCTCGATCTCCTCGCTCTCGGCACCTCCAACGAGCTAGACGCAATCCTCACCGTTGAGCTCGACCAGCACCTGGTGAGCGCTATCTTCATGCCCGAAGACGAACAGTGGCACCGCATCGCCACCGTCATCTACCCGACCAGCTTCAGCAATCCGTCCACCACCCCCTCCACCTTCCTTCGCGCCGATCGCGCGCTTCGCGAACCGCAGCATTACACTGCCATCTTTCACTCCACCGCCGGCGGCGCCAACGGAGACTTCACGGAGACCGAAGTCCACCTCCGTATCCTCAACGGCCGTCCCACCATCACCACCGGCTTCGCCTCGAGCGAACGCACCTGTGACCCCACCCATCAGCATCCCTGTGACATTACGCAGCGCTGGCTCCAGCCGGATAGCACCGATCCCGAACATCGCTTCCTTCTCGTTACCGCCACGGGCCACGACAAGCCCAACGAAGCTGGCGACCGCATCGCTCACGCAGAGCCGTTCGAGGAATCCCGCCTCCGCGACTTTTCCTGCCAGCCGTTCGCCTTCTCCGATACCACACTGCACTTCGAGCCCAGTGGCCCCCCTGTTGCCTGTGTCGCTCCTCACGACCAGCAGCACGAGCAACCGGTACACTAGTGTCTGCATGATCGACGAAATCACATTCCGCCGCGAGTCGGACAAGGCTCTCGAGTCTCTCAAGCAGTCCCTCTTCCAAGCTGAAGAAGCCGGCGGCTTCGAGACCGACGAGAAGAACGGCGTCCTCAACGTTCTCTTCGAAGACGGTGCTGCCAAGTTTGTCTTCACGCCCAACACGCCCGTTCGCCAGGTCTGGATCTCCGCGCTCTCCACCTCCTACAAACTGGAGTGGGACGAAACTGCGCACGCATTCACCCTGCCCAAGACAGGCGAAGACCTTCGCACCCTCACCCAGCGCCTGCTCCGCGAGCAACTCGACGACCCTGCCATTACCCTCACGTAGCTCCTCTAGCATCTCCCAGAAACGAACGTCCACAATGCCTCTCTTGTCTGTCGCGGTCGTCACCTTCAACGAAGAAGAGAACCTCGCACGAACCCTCTTGAGCGTCGCCTGGGCCGACCAGATCGTCGTAGTCGACTCCGGCTCCTCCGACCGCACCCTGGAGATCGCCCGCAGCTTCAATGCCACGGTGATCGAGCGCCCCTGGCCCGGTTTCGCTGCACAGAAAAACTTCGCCCTCTCCCAATGCACTGGCGACTGGATCCTCACGCTCGACGCCGACGAAGAGCTCTCCCCCGAACTCCAGCAGGAAATCCGCCAGACCCTCTCCTCGCAACCCACCGTCGATGCCTTCTATCTCAAGCGCCGCAATCTTTTTCTCGGCCGCTGGATCAAGCACGGCGGCTTTTATCCCGACCCCAAGCTCCGCCTATTCCGCCGCGAGCTTCCCACCACACCCCAATTCGAAGCACGTCCTGTCCATGAGACCATCCGCTTCAGCGGCCCCACCGCCACGCTCAGCGCCGACATCATCCACCACGCCTACCCCACACTCTCGTCCTACATCGAGCACATGGACCGCTACAGCTCACTCGGCGCTCAACTCCTCGTCGACAAGGGCCGCACCAGCGCCAACCTCATCCTCTTCTTCGCCCACATCGTGATCGTCCCGATGTTCGAGTTCAAGTGGAACTACGTCTTCCGCCTCGGCTTCCTCGACGGCCGCGAGGGCTTCCTCCTCAACCTCTACCACGCCGCCTACACCAGCTGGAAGTACGCCAAGGCCTGGGAGCTGGCCCGCAAACCCCGCACCTAGCACACCGTTCTAATCCTTCTTCGCGAGCCGATGCATCACCGCCGCAAACCGCTCCGCATACTTCGCCGGCATCTCGCGTCGCTTCATATCCCGTCCCACCACAAAGTGCACGGTCTCGCCCTCGCACAACACCGTCTCGTCTGCCGGCCGCACCACCACGTACCGGAATCGCACAATCGATCCCCGCACTCCCGACAGCGACGTCCGCACAATCAACTCATCGTCATAACGCGCTGGAGCCTTATAACGCGCCGTCACCTCTGCGACAGCAATCAACGCGTCATCCTCCTGCTCCATGTTCTTGTAGTCCATCCCCAGTTGCCGAATGAACTCCACCCGTCCTACCTCGAACCACACCAGGTAATTCGCGTGATACACCACGCCCATCTGGTCGGTCTCGGCGTACCGCACCCGCACTCGAGCCTCGGCATAGCCCTGCTCGATCAGCTTCTCCATATCGCTCATTCCTTCAGTCTAGAAGAAGCGAACGGCAGGCCCTTCGAATATCGTCGCCGTGCTACCGCGGCGCTACTGCATTGCCACCCCGAACCGCCTCTCCATCTCCGCGCTCATCGCGACCAAATGGTCCAGCGGCTCAATCTCCGGCAGTTCCGCGCCCAGATCCTTCAGCGTCGCCAGCAGTGTCTCCGTCGCAAGGTTCCCCACCATCACATCCTGCGCATACGGATAGGCCCCATAGCCGCCAATGGTCGCATCGAACCGCCGGCACCCAGCTTCATACGCCGCCCTCACCTTCGCCGCCGCATCCTCCGGCCGCGCTCTCAGATGCACTCCCACCTCCAGCCCGTCATGCACATCCATCACCAGCCGCAACACGTCCCTCACCAGGTCCGGCGACGCAACGCCAGCCGTATCCGACAGCGACACCTGCGCCACTCCCGAGTCCACCAGCAGATCCACCGCGCTCACCACCTCGTCGATGTCCCACACATCTCCGAACGGATTCCCAAACGCCATCGCGACATACGCCACCACATCCTGCCCACCCTTGTACGCAATCTCGCCAATCTGTTCCAGCTCATCCAGCGCCTCTTCCGGCGTCTGCCTCTGGTTGCGTTCCAGAAACTGCGGCGAGATCGAATAGGGAAACGCCAGCGTCGTCAGCCGACCGCTCTTCACCGCACGTTCCGCGCCCTTCACATTCGCCACCAGCCCAATCATCTCGATCTCTTCGGCCGCGTCCAGGTACTCCAGCACCAGCTCTGAATCCGCCATCTGCGGCACGAACTCCTTCGACACAAATCCCACCGCATCCAGATGCGTAAATCCCACAGCAATCAAGGCGCGCAGGTACTCCGCCTTCACCTCCGGCTTCATCACCTTCGGCAGCGCCTGCCATGCATCTCGCGGAGATTCAACAATCTTTACCAAGTCCATTCCCGAGTCCATCACCGAGTCCCCGTCCTACCCTTTCGTTCCATTCCGACTGCGCATGCCATCTCTGATGCACTCTCCACAGCCTCGGCCTCACCCTCCGCCGAGCCTTTGCACAAAATAGTACGCTTATTCCTATGCAACTCCGACCCACCGACGCACTTCTCGTCATCGACATGCAACTGGACTTTCTCCCCGGCGGCGCCCTGGCCGTCGCCGGAGGCGATACCATCCTCCCCGGCATCAACGCCCTCGCCGCCCGCTTCGACCACGTCCTGCTCACCCAGGACTGGCACCCCCGCAACCACATCTCCTTCGCCAGCACCCACGGCCTTGACCCGTTCACCGACACCATCCAAGCCCCCTACGGCACCCAGCACCTTTGGCCTGACCACTGCATTCAAGCCACCCGAGGCGCCAACCTCCATCCCGATCTCTCCATCCCCCACGCCGAGCTCATCCTCCGCAAGGGCTTCCGCCAAGACATCGACAGCTACTCCGCCTTCACCGAAAACGATCAGCAAACCCCCACCGGTCTAGCCGGCTACCTTCGCGAACGCGGCCTCACCCGCCTCTTCTTCACCGGCGTAGCCTACGACTTCTGCGTCGGCTTCTCCGCCCTCGCCGCCGCCCGCCTCGGCTTCGAATCCATCGTCCTCGAAGACCTCACCCGCGCCGTCAATTTACCCAATACCGTCGCCACCACCAACATCGCCTTCGCCGCCGCCAACGTTCGGCGCATCTCATCCTCAGCGCTGCTGGAAGAATGACCTCCGAACCCATCACCGACAATGCCGCATGGCCCGAAGCCCTCGCCACGGTCACCGCCTGTCATTATGAGGCCGGCGCCGGCCGAGCCCTAGCCTTCGGCATCCCCACCACCAGGCACTTCCGCATCTCCTACAATTATTTTGTAGACGACGAGATCCACACCGGCGAGTTCACCTCCGCCAAGCCCATCCCCCAAAGCACCCTCTTCCCCATCCGCTACAACCCCGACGCCCCCCACCAGAACTCCCACGAAGCCTCCAGCTCGCCTCAGGCCTCCCGTGCTCCACTGCTAACCATCGGCATCATCGGCTCCATCATCCTCTCGCTAGCCTGGTTCGCCATCCTGCGCGGCTGCCACTAACGCAGCAACATCCCTACCGCGGCGCATTCTCCGCCAGGAACGCCTTCAGCGTCGCTTTGTTGTACCCCGCATCGAGCTTGTGCGTCTGCTCCAGCTCACTCGTATCCTCAGCCTTCAACAGCTTCCCCTTCGAAGACAGCACATACCAGGCAGGAAACCCCGTGGGCTTCGGATACGCCCCCAGAAAATTCACGTTCTCATTCTCCTTGCGGAAGTTCACATGCAGCAGCACGAAGTTCTTCTCCTGCAGCGCATGCAGCTCCGCATCCTCATGCAGCGTGCGATCCAGCACGATGCACCACGGGCACCAGTTCCCGCCGACATCCATCAGGATATCCTTGTGTTCCTTCCGCGCTTGTTCCATCGCCGTACGCAGATCCTTGTTCGAATCCCGCGTCGGATCAAACGGCTTATCCGCCGCATACGCCGAAATCGAAACACTCATCGCCAGCACCACCGGCGACCGTCGCAATACGCGCGTCACCGATCTCATCCTTAGCCCTCCAAGGTCCCCCGCAGTATAAGCCCGCGAACCTCTACAGCCCCAGCTCCGCCGCATGCTCCTGCATCGCGCGCAGGCAATTCCCAACATGCTCCTCCAGCGGAATCCCCAGCAGCTCCGCCCCCCGCGTAATATCCTCGCGCTTCACCGCCCGCGCGAACGCCTTGTCCTTCATCTTCTTCTTCACGCCCGCGACCTCCACCTCTGCAATCGCCTTGCTCGGCTTCACCAGCGCGCATGCCGTAAGAAATCCCGCCAGCTCATCGCTCGCAAACAGCGCCTTGTCCAGATGCGTCTCCGGCAACACGCCCGAGTAATCCGCATGCGCCAGGATCGCGTGCAGCATCTCCTCCGGCCAGCCGCGCTCCCGCAAAAACTTCACCCCCACAAACGGATGTTCCTCCGGCGTCGGGTGCCGATCGTAATCGAAATCATGCAGCAGCCCCGTGCACCGATACACCTCCGCAAACTTCGCACCCTCCTCCCCACCCAATCCCAGCCGCACCGCCTCGCGCAGCCCATAGCTCTCCGTGCACCGCGCCACCGCCAGCCCATGCTTTACCAGCGACGGATTCCCCGTCCACTCCCGCAACAACGCCTCCGCCTCCTCCGCTCCAAATGCTTCACTCACGCGCACCTCTCATCGTTCTCTTGAACAAATTTATGTACCACCTTGGTTCCATTCCCATTTTCTACCACTTTTTTGGGTGGAATCACCGGCAATACCCTTGACTCTCCCGACACCGGGTGTCACAGTAAGCACATCGCTTGCCTTCGTTATCGGACGCAAGCGTTCGGTGCCCGCTCTGGCAGCCGTCCGCATTACACAACTTATGGCAACCCTTATCGCGCAGGTCAGCGCAATGGATGTCCAGCCCGAGGCTGCTTCTGACAGCACAGCTGAAACTTCCGTATATGAGGTCCCGCAACGCGAAGTCCTGCGCTGCGAAGCCTGCAAGCTGGTGCAATTCCGCACCGCTTCAGACACCTGCCGTCGCTGCAAGAAGTCTTTGCTGCCCGAGCCTCCCAAAGTCCAGCCCGCCATCGCGCTGGTCGCTGACACCGTAACCGAAGCTCCCGAATCCGGCCCGCAGGTAGCTACCGCCGTGCGCGATCTTCGCCACGTCCGCAACCTCTCGCAGCGTCAGCTCGCCGCGCGTATGGGCGTGCCCCGTACCTACATCTCCAAGATCGAGAATGGCAAGGCGATGCCCACCCTGTCCTCGCTCGATCGCCTCGCCCGCGCCCTGCAGGTGGACATCTCCGCCCTGCTCCGCGACGCGCCCACTCGTCACCGCGACGAGACTGCCGTTCTCCTCAACGATCCCTTCCTGGCCGAGGTAGCCAAGTACACTTCGCATCTCACCTCGACCCAGAAGTCGATCTTCCTCAACCATGTGCGCGAGCTCTCCCAGAGCCGCAACCGCCGTATGGCCTGATCGGCCGTCCAGCGTTACCGAACCTCCTGGCGTCGCAGCCCTCGTTCAACCAAGATCGAGCGTTGCGGCGCCTCTCCGCATTTAGCGCATCCTACACAAAATAAAGTGCCGTTTTTGGCCGGTTTTTCGCTCCCGGTTTCCTCCGGGGCTCCCAGCAAGCGTTCTTTGGTTGCCGGGGTGGTTTACTTCCCGCTTTTCAGCTATCGTCTTTCTTAAGAGTCATCGTGCGCGAACCCTCTTCCAGCCGCGTCTATCATCGCTCCAACCGGGCCAACGAACTTACGCCCGAAGAACGCGCCGTCTACGACACGCTCGATCCCGCTCGCCTTCCGCAACACGTCGCCATCATCATGGACGGCAACGGCCGCTGGGCCGGCAAGCGTGCCCTCAAGCGCTTCCTCGGCCATCAACAGGGTGCCGAGTGCGTTCAGTTTGTCGTCGAGACCGCCTCGCGCATCGACCTTCCCTGGATCACCCTCTACGCTTTCTCGCTCGAGAACAACCTCCGCCGTCCCAAGAACGAAGTCAACTTCCTCATGAAGCTGCTTCGCAATTACCTCATCTCCAATGTGAAGCGGATGAACGACAACAACATCCGCATGGCCTACATCGGCCGCACCCACGAACTTCCCCAGGAAGTTCAGGACACCATGCAGTGGGCCTCCGAGCAGACCGCCAAGAACACCGGAACCACTCTCACCCTCGCCCTCAACTACGGCGCTCGCTCCGAGATCGTCGACGCGGCTCGCACGCTCGTCCACAAGCTCATCGCGGAAGCCCACCAGCGCGGCATCTCCGTCGAAGACATGCTCGCCGCCGAGGGTGTCGACGATGCCATCAAGTCCCGCATCGACGAGAAAGACATCTCCTCTGCGCTCTACACCGCCCACATGCCCGACCCCGACCTCGTCATCCGTACCTCCGGCGAGCAGCGCATCTCCAATTTCCTACTCTGGCAGATCGCCTACGCCGAGATCTTCGTTACCGACCGCCTCTGGCCAGACTTCCGCGGCCTTCATCTCCTCGAAGCCATTGCGGCCTACCAACAGCGCGAGCGTCGCTTCGGCGGCCTCGGTGAATCCTCCGACGAGTCCTTCGCCGACACTCTTCCTTCCCCCGCAGAAACCTCCGCCGAACTAGCCCGCCGGTAGTCGTCCCCAACTCATAAAGAATCTCACTAGAGTCCTCGATCCGAATCTCTCCTGCTACTCCTGTCATCTTTATCCGACTCCTCCCGATATATGCTTGAATCAGAAAAATGATCCAAATAGCTGGTTGAGACTCCCTCTCACTCGGCACGACGGTCTAGCGTCGGTTTATGACACTCGGGACAGATTCCACGGAGGCGGCATGAATTCACCCGTATCGATCGCTACACGGACCCCAAACAGGACCGCAACAGCGTTCGCATCCCTTGGCCTCTCCCTGGTTCTCGCTCTCGCCGGTTGCAGCGCCGATGGCACCACCTACGGTGATACCAACGCGGCTCCTTCCACCGGCGTCTACGTGATTCAGAACACCCCTGGCTCCGCCACCGGCGCTACTACCACCGCCACGGGCACCATTCTTCAGTTCTCCACGTCAGCGTCTGGCGCCGCGACCCCCGTCTCAACCATCGCGAACCTCAACGTAACCTCTCTCGCCTTCCTCGCCGTCGACGGCACCGGCGACATCTACACCTCCGCCACCGAAGGCACCACCGGCACCTCCATCCTCGAGTTCCCCGTCAACTCCTCCAACAACGCCCAGCCCACCCGCGGCATCCCCTTCAACACCACCACGCAAATCAGCGCACCCAACGGCCTCGCGGTCGACCCCGCTGGCAACCTCGCTCTTCCTGAAACCAGTGGCGTGGCCATCTTCGCCTCTACGGCAAACGGTTCTGTCGCGCCCTCCGACTTCATCACTGCCGGCGGAGCCTCGACGCTCGTCAACCCCACCGCCGCAGCAGTCGATCCCAGCGACAATCTCTACATAGTCAACTCAGGCACTGGCGCCACCAATCCCATCGTCGTCTTCAACACCACCTCGACCGGCGCCCCCGTCCGCTCCATCGGCGGCGCGCGCACCGCCATGGTCGTAGGCTCCCCACATGCCATCGCCACAGACACCGCCGGCAATCTCTACGTCGCCAACGTCGATCCGGTCTCCGGCGCCTCCAGCATCCTCATCTTCGAGCCCACCGCCACCGGCAACACGCCCCCCCTGCGCGACATCACCGGAAGCAACACTCTCCTGGGCTGCGTCGGCGGCATCGCCCTCGACAACGCAGGCTATCTCTACGTCGTCTCCGTTCCCACCTGCGGCACCACCGCCAACCCCACGGTTCTGAAGTTCTCCACCGCCGGCAACGGCAACATCGCGCCCGTCGCGACGTTCACTTCGCCCACCTGGACCAACGCCGACTCTACCCTCTCCATCGCAGTCTACGGAGCAACGCAATCTTCTGCTCCATAAATAATTCTCAAAACCACCGCAACTAAATATTTATTTTCTCGGCGGAGTCTTTTCCGTCCGGTCCGCGTTCTCTGGATTAGTTGGCATGCACATCTGCTAGCAGCCAATCCATAGAGGCTCGATCATGAATCCTGCAGCAAGTTTCAGGTTTACTCGTACTCTGCGCACCATCTCTGCTCTTCTCTCCCTTGCCATCCTCTTCAACCAAAGCGTCCACGCCGCAACCTTCCATCAAGCGGCGGCTGCAACCCAAACCCCTCCAGCCCCAGCCCCTTCGCAAGCTCCCGTTCCCACTCAGATCGCCGCTGCCCACACCGTCTTCCTCGTCAACAACGGCGTTGACGCGAACTTCCCCCTCGCCGCAGACGACGCCTACAACCAGGTCTACGCAGCCCTGCAAGCCTGGGGACACTTCCAGCTCGTCAGCGCCCCCGACCAGGCCGACCTCGTCTTCCAGCTCCGCGGCATCGCGCCCGTCACCGGCGTCTACGGCGACCGCGCCGGCGCCTATGCCATCAATAGCCCCGCCTTCCAGCTCGCCATCAAGGATCCCAAATCCAACGTCACGCTGTGGACCATCAACTCTCCGGTTGAAATCGCAGGCCGCAAATCAGCCCGCACCCACTGGCTCGATATCGCCGTGACCAACCTAGTCAGCCGCGTCAAGGTCCTCGCCAACCAGCCACTCGACGAAACAGAAACCGCTGACCTGACCACCTATCCCCACTACCACGGCGCCGCCTTCGGTATCACGCTCGGCGCCATCCTCCTCGGCGCTGGCGTCGCCACGGGCCTCATCATGAAGCACGAGTTCGACAACAAGGTGGCCAGCCAGAACGCCGCACTCTGCGCGCAGAACACCTTCTTCTGCACCACACCCTAACCCGGCCGCTGCGTATGCCTCACGACAGCTTCAAGTAAGTGGTATACGCAGCGTCCCCAACCTCCGTAAACGGCACCAGCCGCAGCGGCCCTTGATCCGTATCCATCACCCACGTCGAACCCCCGCTCCGCCGCGCTCCCAGCACCTGCTTCCTTGTCAGCACCGGCTGCGACTCAGTCTTCGCAAACAGCACCATCGGCCCGTTCACCAACGCCACCACCTCCGGATGCGCCGCGTCAATCGCCTCCAGCCTCAGCTTCGACGGCAACTCCAACTCCAACCCATCGCCGCTCTTCCACGTCCGACGAACCACCGCAAACCCCTTCGTCACCTCCAGCGGCACCGCACGTCCATTCACCGAAATCCGCGCTCCGTCCGCCCACGCAGGAATCCGCAGATGCACCGCAAACGTCTCCGGCCGCGCCGCCGTCATGCGAAACTCCACCGCATCGCCCAACGGATACGTGCCCCTCTGCTCCATCTGGATCTGGTTCGCTCCAACATTCCACCGCAGCACCGACGGGATATACAAGTTCACCCACACCGCACCCGGCTCCTGCAAATAGCTATTGATGCCATAGTCCGTCGCCACCTGCGGCAGCGTACCCGCGCAGCACGCCCAGTTGCCATCGTGATACACCCGCCGCCCCGCAAAGTTGTAGTCCGAGTAATAGTACGTGCTCCCATCCGCCTTCAACGGCCGCGCTCCCAGCACCGTGTTGTACATCACCCGCTCCATGCTGTCGCCATACTTTCCATCACGAGTCGCGCGCAACAGATATCGCGTCAACTTCATATGCGCATACGATCCGCAGGGCGTCTCAAAGCTGTGATGCGTCTTCGTCAAGCTCTCATACAACGCGCCCGACCCCGCAGCCTGCAGCGTCTCATCCGGCCCCCATCCGCCTGTCGCAAAGCTCTGCGCCTGCAAAATTTCAAACCCGTTTCTCGCCGCCTCCAGGTGCTGCACGCGTCCATCCACCAGGTACGCCTGCATCGCCGAGCACAGCGAGTTCACATAGCTATAAGCATGTTTGTGTGCCAGCGCATTCTCTCCGCGCGCCAGTGGAACGAACACCGCATCATTCAAATACTGCCGCGCCAGCTTGCGATACCGCGCCCCCGCTCCCATCCCATACACCAAATACAAATTCTCCGGCAGCGTGTAACTCTCGTCCCAGCTCCACGAGATATCCCGGTTCGGCCGCCACGCGACATCATGCTGCACAGCATGTCCCGGGATCACCTGCACGACCGAATCCGTGCTCGCATCCAATAGCCGGAAAGCATCGGGATCGCGCACCAGCCGATGCGAATCCATCAGCCCGCAAACGATCTTGTCATAGCAGTAAGCCGGGAACCGGTTCACGTCGTAATATCGAATCCCGATCGTCTCAGCAAACATCCGATTCAACTGCAACACCTTATCCCGTGACGCCGCATCGCCGGTCGTCCCATAATTTCGTGCGATCGCGGAAACCCACTGTCCGTAATTACAGCTCGGCGCAAATCCCACAGTATCCGCGCGATAGTTGTAATCCCTCCGATACGAATACCATCCCCCAAGATCCTCCCCCGGCGCAGATACCCCCGCCATCTCCCGCAGCGGCTTGAGCAGGCTATCGTTGCTGATCCCCATCAGAATGCCCTGCGTGTTCTCCACCTGGGCCAGGTGCGGCGCGCTCGTCAGCGTAACCTGCTGATACCCAACCTCCACCAGAGGCCGTTGTCCCACCGCATCCAACGCGAACCCACGCCCCTGCAATCCCGACCCTGCAGCAGCCAATCCCGACATCTCCAAAAAACGCCTTCGCGATACCCGACCGCTCATCACACCTATCCTCCTAACGGTGACCCAACCCTGCGGATCACCGAAAGCAAAGAAATTGTAATCCGTCAGCAGCACGCCTGGCCGCACACAACTCATCCACAGCCGTTCTCACGTTCCAGTGCGCCTCTCAACCATGTATCCTCAACAAGGCACATGAAGCGAATCGTCACGGCTATCGTACTCATCGCACTCGTCGCAGCCTTGGTCTTCTTTGGCAAGCTCTGGATGGTCACGGTTTTTGCCGCCATCGTTGCCGGACTCGCTGCGCTGGAGTTCCGCACCTTCGCGCGCCTTGGCGGTTGCCCGATTCCCCTCTGGTGGGCTATCTCGGCGATCACGCTCTTTTTCCTCGCTGCCTTCTTCGGTCCAATGGAGACCATCACCGTCGTTGCCTTCTCGACCTTTGTGCTCTTCGCCGTAGCTGTATGCAGCAGCCCGCTCGAGAGCGTCCTTTGGCAGACCTCCGGCGGCCTGCTCATGCTGATCTACGTCGCGTATCCGCTCATGCTTCTCCCGCAGATCTTCAATGAAGAAAACGGTGTCGCCCTTCTCTTATTTCTCTTCCTCTGTGTGTGGTCCGGCGACATCGCCGCCCTTTACATCGGGAAGCGCTTCGGCCGCCATAAATTCTCTCCGCGCCTTTCCCCCAACAAGACGTGGGAAGGAGCAATCGCCTCCGTCCTTGCTTCCTGCATCTTCGGTATGAGCCTCATCCTGCTCGGCGACTGGTTTACGCAGCAGAATTCAACCTTCACCAGGCTGCACACATCCGAGCCGTGGTGGGTCTTCCTGATTCTCGCGGTCGTCCTCAATGCTGCCGCTCAGTTCGGTGATCTGCTCGAATCCGCCCTCAAGCGTGGCGCCGGCGTCAAAGACTCGGGAACCATCCTTCCCGGCCACGGTGGCGTCCTCGATCGCATCGACGCCCTTCTTCTCGCCGCACCCGTTCTATGGTTCATCATCGCCGTTCGCGACTACTTCTCCCTCGGTAGCCTCTAGCGATCCCCGTGGCGTACCGCCCTCACTTACTTCTGAGCCACACCTTGCCCCGAAGCGTCCGTCACGTCTCCGCCCACAATCGGTTGCACCCATCCCCCCGGTGGCACCACTGCGTCAGCTTCCTTCGGCCCCCACGTATGCGGTTCGTACGTGTAGACCGGAGTGTCGGCCTTCAGCACCGGATCAACAATCCGCCATGCCTCTTCCACGTAGTCCTGCCGCGCAAAAATGCTTGAGTCCCCGATCAGCGCATCCGTCAGCACTCGCTCGTACGCCTCCATCTCCTCGCGCTGAGGCTGACGGCTCACCTCGAGTTCCACGGCATCTCGTTTCGATTGATCTTCCGCTGCCGCCACCGACACGCCCATAGCAATCGTCATATCCGGACTGATCCTGAAGCGTATGTAGTTCTGCGGAATACGCGCATCCGTGAATTTCGTCACCGGCGGGCACTTCAACTTCGTAATCACCTCGGTGCAGGTGACGGGTAGATTCTTTCCCGCGCGAATGTAAAACGGAACGCCCGCCCATCTCCATGACTGGATCTCCAGACGCAGCACCGCGAACGTCTCCATCTTCGACCCCGGAGCCACACCCTTTTCATCCAGATAACCAACGAACTGTCCTCGCACGAGGTCTTTCGCTTTAATCGGAGAGATCGCCTTAAGTACCTTCACCTTCTCATCGCGAATCGATTCGCTATCCTTATTTGCCGGCGACTCCATCGCCAGGTTGCACATCAGCTGGAACAAGTGGTTTTGAATGACGTCTCGAACCGTACCTGTCTGATCGTAAAAAGCGCCCCGCCCCTGTATCCCAAAATCTTCTGCCATCGTAATCTGCACACTCTGGATATGATCGCGATTCCATAGCGGCTCCAGGAACGAATTCGAGAACCGGAACGACACCATGTTGTGCACCGGATCCTTGGCCAGGTAATGATCGATCCGAAAAATGGACGACTCCGGAAACGCCTTCAACAAAATCCGGTCCAACTCTTGCGCCGAAGCCAGGTCGTGACCAAATGGCTTCTCCACAATCATCCGCGCTCCATCCGCCGACCCGGACTTCACCAGTTGATCGACAACTTCCTCGAACAACGACGGCGGAATCGCCAGGTAGTGCGCCGGATGCTTTGCGCCTCCCAGCGCCTCGCGCACAGCGACGAACGTAGCAGCATCGCCATAATCCCCGTCCACATACCGCAGCAGCGCACTCAGTTTCTCCCACGCAGCCGGATCAAGTCCTCCATGCTGCTCAAGGCTGTCCTTCGCTCGTGACTTGAGTTGGTCCAGATTCCATCCTGCCTTTGCCACGCCGATCACAGGCACCGTAAGGGCGCCGCGCTTCACCATCGCCTGCAAGGCCGGAAAAATCTTCTTATAGGCCAGGTCGCCTGTAGCGCCAAAAAAAACGAGAGCGTCAGAATGAGTTTGCGTCACAAAAAATCCCTTCCACTAAAACTCGAGAATGCAATCTCGGCTGCAGTCTCTCTAGATGTTTGCCGGACGAGCAAAGCACCCAACTAGTAGTGTATTTCCAAACGAACGCCTGAAGATTAAATCCCAGTTCCTGAGAAATCAGCCCCCACGCCGCCGCATTTAGACCGCTGGACACCTCTAGTTTGCGTTTAAGGCATAGTTCACGGTTATGGTCGTATCTACTTCCGTAGGCCCGCCATTCAGCAGGTACGGCGTATACGTCCACTGGCGCACAGCAGCAATCGCCGAGATCACAAAGTCAGGATCGGCCGCATTTATCGGCCGCAAGGAACGAACATGCCCGTCGCGCCCAATGATGGCGTGCAGAAGCACAGTCCCACTCGCATGTCGAATCTTAGCGCCTTCGGGATATACGGGCTCGACAAAGCCGATACGATGGCCCGAAATCACACCCGCCGGAATCCGTGCATCCGGGCCGACCTCCGCCATATCCGCCGCCGGAAGAAATTCATCCGGTTGCGGGGTGTACGTTGCCAGCGTGACGACCTTTGCGGAAGCAACATCAAACTGGCCTTCCCGAATCGAAGCCTCAACCGCCACCTTGTGCTGCAGAAATGTACCCATACTGTTTAGCGTCACTGCCTGGCCACCGAAATTGTAGGTGAATCGAATAACACCATTTGCGTCAAGGCAGTAAGTGGGGAACAGCCCCAGGGGAACCGCCCCCGCCCCTTTGATAGGCTGCGTCAGCATCACACAACTAAGCTCGGTCTTCCCAAACTTCACCTTCTTCAACTCTGGGACTGCGCCACTCCAGTCCGCCGGTTCGGGCCCGGATGCACAATCTGCGCCAAAATTTGCTCCGCTTCAAATGGAACCGTGGGACCAGTAGCGCTTACGAAGGTCTTGCCATCATGCTTCAGAGTTCTGCTTGAAGCATCTGCGAACGTGAACACGGTTCGCTCATCCGAATTCCGATGCCAAACTTCGATCGCACCCTCGCTGGGGTTCTTGCCCTTGGCGTCGAAGACCGTCACATCCAGCTTCAGATGCCACGCCGGTTGATCGATACCCTGCAGCGACGTCAGCGCCGACGCCGACTCAAGCCGGCTCGCCGGGCCATCCACCTGTGCACCGGCAATCGATCCCAGCACAACAAAACACACCACCGCAACGCAGCAAGTCCGCATCATCCACTACTCCACAAGGAATATCTACGGGCCCGATTCCCTTACTCGTCGTAGTGCATCAAGCTAAACACATCAATGTCTGGAAACTTATCCCGCCCCTTCAAAAAATCCAGCTCAATCGCGACGGTCAGCCCCACAATCTCGCCGCCCATCCGCCGCACCAGCTCAATGGTCGCCTCCATCGTTCCACCCGTCGCCAGCAGGTCGTCCACGATAATCACCCGCTGTCCCGGCAGAATCGCATCCGCGTGGATCTCCAGCGAATCGCTCCCATACTCCAGGTCATACTGCACCTTCTCGACAGGTGCGGGCAGCTTCCTGGGCTTACGCACCGGCACAAACCCCGCATTCAGCCGATACGCCAGCGCCGGCCCAAAGATAAATCCGCGCGCCTCGATCCCCAGCACCAAATCGACTTTCTTCCCGATGTAGTACTGCGCAAACGCGTCGATCAATTGAGCAAAGCCTGTCTTGTCCTTGAGCAACGTCGTAATGTCATAAAACAAAATCCCCGGCTTCGGAAAATCCGGCACACCGCGGATCATCTCCTTCAACGGCTCGCAATCAATAGGCTTAATCATTTCCTCTACCATGCTCCTTCAATCTCAAACGCTCCGAGCGACTCGCCCTCGGCCTCTGTCAGTTCATGTTCAATCACAGCATCCACGCGGCTTCCGCGCGATCCCTTGCGCAACTCTGCGCGCAACTCGGCAATCGTCTCGGCGTCGCCTGCCGCGACAACCTCCACCTCGCCCGCATCCGTATTGCGCACCCATCCACGCAGTCCAAGCTCCGCCGCCTCGCGGTGCACGAACCAGCGAAACCCAACTCCCTGCACACGTCCGCGAATAAGAAAGTGAACCACCATCGGAGACTCTTGTTTACGCCCGGCTCATGTATGCGCCTTCGGCCGTATCCACGCGAATCTTTTCGCCCTCGTTGATGAACGGAGGCACCTGCACCACCAGTCCCGTCTCGGTCGTCGCGGGCTTGGTCACCGAGCTCGCCGTCGCCGATTTGATCCCCGGCTCCGTCTGTACCACCGTCATCTCAACCGCCGTCGGCAGCTCGATCCCGACAGCCTTGCCGTCGTGAAAGCTGACTTCAATCAACAAGTTCGATGTCAGATAATCCACTGCATCGCCCAACGTATCCCGCTTCAGCGCCGTCTGCTCATAGTTCGACTGGTCCATGAAGTAGTAGTCGTCGCCATCGTTGTACAGGTACTCCATCTTGATCGAGTCCACGTGCACGCGGTCAATCGGATCCGGCGACCGAAACCGCTCCGTATACATCGCGCCCGTGCGAATATTCTTCAGCTTCGCCTGGATAAATGCCCGCAGGTTGCCCGGCGTCCGATGCTCTACGCTGAAGACGAGGTGAAGATCGTCCTTGAACTTGATCACCATGCCGGGACGCATCTGTGTGGCCTGAATCGCCATAGAAAACTCCTGATTCTTTGGGTAAAGTATGGGGCTCAATGAACATCAGCCCAACCCTACAATTGTAGCCCACCCGCCGTCTTCCCCTTCGCGGCCGGCCCTCCCGAATCCCCTTTGCGAAACTTGGCTCACTTCGCGAACTTTGCGTCAAAGCCCTTGCCGTTGCTCTTCCCAGCTCCGTCTACGACCCGGAATGAAACAGCTTGTACCAGAAGTGCTTGAACTTATACCCAAACGAATGCTTCACCGCCGGCGGCGCGACCGGCGGCGTCAAGCCATCCGCCACAATCTGCTCCGGAGTCTCCACCGCGCTCGGCGGCGTCCCCTGTCCCGCTCCATACGCAAGCGTCGTCGCCACCTGCGTCTGTGTTTCACCCGCCGGAGAATTCGCCACCGGCTGCGTCGGCGCCAGCCCCTCACTCTCTGCCGCGGGGAACGGATGCTCCGCCGCCGCCTTCGTCACCGGGCTCCCATTCTCAGCCACATGCTCCGGCTTCTCCGAACCCGGACACCCGCACGGCGACCGCTCGTTATCCACCACCTCGTGCAGATTGCCGCGCTCAAACAGCACATGCTGTCCCGCCATCAGCCGATAGCTCGCCCGCGAGAATGCATCGTTCAGCATCAGCACCGGAGCCTTCTTCCCCGCATTCTCCACGCACGTATCCCCATCGCGCGTCACGCGCAGCCGCAGGTCATAGCTCCCCTTCGACTCCACCGAGAACCGTATGTCCGGCGTCAGAATCACATCCTGCCCTTCCGTCGGCGTATGCAGCTCAATCGCCCCGCGATCCAGCCCAAACAACAGCCCACTCCCCGTCCCCGAGTGCAGCAGATGAAACTGGCTCGTCGCACACACCAGCACCTCGCCCCCGCGCTCCAGCTTCACCTGCGCCGTATGGTCATACGCCGTCACACTCGTATTCGACATCAACCGCGCCCGGTCCCCCTTCACCTCGAGCCCGCCCGTCACCAGCGCATCCTTCGTCGCCACCGTCCCCATCACCTGCGCCGCCGGCTGCTGCGCAAGCGCAACGCCGCTCACAGCAGCAAGAACTACGATCGTTACACTTCGCATCGTGATTGCCTGTGCTCCTCTATCTTTAGACGGTACGGGTCTCGAAGGGTACGGGCTCCAGCCCGCACGTAAAGCCGCTTTCTGCCAGGCGGCTTTAGCCGCTGAGGGACGCCATCTCTTCACTGCTTCAGAAAGTTCGCAATCAACTGCTTCCCATGATCCGTCAACACGCTCTCGGGATGAAACTGCACCCCTTCAATCGGCAGCGTCCGATGCCGCAGCGCCATGATCAAACCCTTCCCACCCTCACCAGCCACCCGCGCCGACACCTCCAGCTCCTCCGGCAGCGTCCCTTCCTCCACAATCAGCGAGTGATACCGCGTGCAAGTCATCGGCTTCGGAATCCCCTTGAAGATGGTTCGCCCATCATGCTCCACCACGCTGGTCTTGCCATGCATCAGTTGCGGAGCCCGCACCACGTCCCCGCCAAACGCCGCACCAATCGCCTGGTGCCCCAAACAAACTCCGAGCACCGGAATCTGCTCACCAGCCGGCATCGCCGCCAGATGCTGAATCAGCGGAATCAAAATCCCAGCATCCTGCGGCGTACAAGGCCCCGGCGACAGCAAAATCCGCTCCGGCCGCATCGCCACAATCTCCTCCGGCGAGACCTCATCATTCCGCCGCACCACAACCTCAGCCCCCAACTCGCCCATATATTGCACGAGGTTATAGGTAAACGAATCGTAGTTGTCGAGCACGAAGACCATCACACCACCAATTTTACGCGCACCCCCGACTCACACCTTGGCCGTTGTTTGTTTCACGCCGTCGTTGTTGTTTTACGCCGTCATCCTAACCCTCGAGCGCAGCGAAGGGGAAGGATCCCTGTCTTCGCCCTTGCCTTTCTTTCTGTCATTCCCTTTGGGAATCTGCTTTTGCCGTTGTTGTTGCTCTTGCCGTTGTCTGTTCTTCGCCGTCATCCTGGGGCCCAGCCGAAGGACCCCCGCATTGGCACTTGCTGTTGCCGTTGCCCGTTCTTCGCCGTCATCCTGACCCTGTAAGGGGAAGGATCCCTGTATTTGCACTTGCCGTGGCCTTTGCACTTGCCCTTGCCCTTGCCCTTGCCCTTGCCGTTGTACTTGCCTTTGCCCCTGCCTTTCTTTCTGTCATTCCCTCTGGGAATCTGCTTCTTCCTTTGCCTTTGCCGTTGCTGCTGCCGTTGCAATTGCCGTTGCCTGTTCCACCGGATTAGCAGGGCGCTTCAGCCCCCCTTAAAAAGGCCCTCACCAGAAATGGGCTTTAGCCCCGGGCCTCTGCTGCTGCCTGTTTCACCACCGTCACACTAAGCCGCAATCGAACCCCACCCACAGACAACACCACGCCCCCAAACCCCCTCTCAACGTACATGCTCATCACGACACCCACCCGCGCAAAGCACTTCGCCGCCATGGTCCTCATCGGCGACGGCGTCATGGCCCTCATCCACCCCGTAGCCGACGCCAACGCCTGGAACCGCGGCCCCAAACCCTGGCGCGACCTCATGCAAGGCCTCTCCAAGCGCCCCAACCTAACCCGAGCCATCGGCGCCGCCCAAATCGCCGCCGGCATCTACTGGGCCCTAAAACAACAAGACTCCGACTAAGCAAATCTCTTCGCAATTTTCACGCCCACCATAAAACTGTCATCCTGAGCGAAGCAACTCGCGCACCCTGCGAGTTGCGCAGCCGAAGGACCCGCCACCCCGCTCGAGCCGGCCAAGCTCTTCGCTGCTTCCAACCACGAATCGCCGCCGGCCCCTGCTGGCCACTCAAACAACAAGCGTCCCACTAGCCGACTCGGATCGCTATTTCTCGAAGGGTAAAGCTGCCGACCCTGAAAGCAACCTGCCAATCAGATCAAGTTCCGGCAAGAACAAATCGATCGATGCTGCCTCGATGGGAGCGATCATCGTTACTGATTCGAAAACTGTTCGGCCAGAATGATCCCCTTCTATCTGGATCTCGACCATTCCGTGCCCTGCACCGTCTTTGCAGTAAAACCGAAGCCGCGCTGCACCGCCGGCGAATTTTGCGCCAAAGGCGCCTAGTATGACTTCGCGTTCGTCCCGGGGATCCAGGGGAAATCCCTTCATCCCCTCAACAATTTTTTCGAGGTCATCCCTACCGATATAAAGCTTTGTCGTACCGCCGAACAAGCCGTTCCAAGCGCTAACTCGCAACTCAAGAATATCGGTATCATGGTATGCATACGCGATGGTGAGAGCCTTCTCCATGAGTCCCCCCTACCCCCGCGCCCGCTCAATCGCTCTCACCACCGCCTTCGCCTTATTCCCACACTCCTCGTGCTCCTTCACCGGCACCGAGTCCGCCACAATCCCCGCCCCCGCCTGGATATACCCCTTCTCCCCCTCCATAAACAGCGTCCGAATCGCAATACAAGAATCCAGATTCCCGCTGAAGTCCGCATAGAAAATCGCGCCACCATACACCCCGCGCCGCGCCGGCTCCAACTCCTCAATAATCTCCATCGCCCGAATCTTCGGCGCGCCACTCAACGTCCCCGCCGGAAAGCAAGCCCGGAAAGCATCAATCGGCGCCAACCCCTTGCGCAGCGTCCCTTCCAGCGCGCTCACCAAATGCATGATGTGCGAGTACCTCTCCACGAACATCAAATCCTTCACCTTCACGCTGCCAAACTCGCTCACCCTGCCCACATCATTGCGCCCCAGGTCGACCAGCATCACATGCTCTGCCACCTCCTTCGCATCGGCGCGCAGATCAGCCTCCAGCGCCCGATCCTGCACCTCATCCTTCCCCCGCGGCCGCGACCCCGCAATCGGCCGATACTCCACCTTCCCCTCATGCACCCTCACCAACAACTCCGGCGACGACCCCACAATATGCGCCTCCCGTTTTCCAGAGAGCCCGGGTGCCCCATTCATACGCCGCCCTTTGGCGGATGGGTGGGGTGCAGATTTCCCCTCCAGCCCAAACCGCAAAAAGTACATATACGGCGAAGGATTCACAATCCGCAGCGACCGGTAAATCTCAAACGGATCCACTCCCGGCTCGCAATCAAATCGTTGCGACAGCACGCACTGAAACACATCGCCCGCAGCAATGTACTCCTTCACCCGCTCCACCCCGCGCAGATAGTCGGCCATCTTCGTCCGAGCCTTCAGCTTCAGCGGCCCCTTCACCGCGCCGCGCCGCTTTGGCAAAACAATCGCCGCACTCAACATCTTCTCCAGCCGATTCAGCCGCCTCTCCGCGTTCTTATATCCCGCCGCATCCGCCTTCCCGCGCGCCCCCACGGTCACCATCAAGTGAATCGCCTTTTTCACATGATCGAACGCTAGGACCTCATCAAAGAACATCAAGTGCGCATCCGGAACATGCAGCTCATCGGCAGCGATCTCCGGCAACTCCTCAATCACCCGCACCACATCGTACGAAAAGAATCCCACCGCCCCGGCAGTAAACGGAGGCAACCCCGCCACCTTCGCCGGCCGCTCTCCCTCTAGCGCCGCCTTCAACTCCTCAAAAATATCTCCCTCATACGTCCGCCGCTTCCGCCCCTCAACAACGGTGATCCGCCCACCCTTCGCGGTCATTTTCTTATAAGGACGAATCCCGATAAACGTGTACCGCCCCACCTGCTCGCCGCCTTCCACCGACTCGAGCAGAAACGCCTCCGGCTCCTCCGCCGCCACCCGCAAAAATGCAGACACCGGCGTCTCCAGATCAGCAGCCACCGTCCGCGTCACCGGCACCAGCGAATACTCGCGTGCCAGCTTCTGAAATTCACGAAGAGACGGCGTCGTTTGCGTGTTCGAGTGAGGCATCTCCACATCATACCGAGCCGAGCCGGTCACGCGGCAACCTCCCACCCAAGCCGCCGCGCGCCCCAGCCCCGCGTCTTACTCTGGTTGCCGCGGCGGAGGCGGCGGAGAATTCCTATGATCCTGGTCTCGCTGAGCCTGGTC
>JBEKFF010000033.1:0-22598 GCA_050013455.1 Acidobacteriaceae bacterium
GGATCGCGCTGGCCGCAGCTCTCTCGGTGTTCGCGTTGGCCGCGATCCTGATCCACGCCCTCTGGCTCTTCGCTCTTCATTGCTTTCCGTTCCTGACCCACGCCCTCATCCATTGGCTCGCTCTCCTGGCCGCATGGTTGCTGTGTTACGCGCATTGGCTGCAGCGGTGGTGGAGGTTCCTATGAAATTCCACGATCCTTTCCGCGCCAGGCCAACCCGCGCTCCCCGGTCATCGACCTTCTGCTTGCGATTCTCCGATGAGATTCCACCGCCGAACTCGCTCACGGGTTATCTATCTGGACTGTTTGCATCACGTCCTGGCTACGATCGCATCATTGTCTTTGTGGTGACGAATGTTTCCGTCGACGACAAGGCTCCCCCGCTCAGCGAGGAAGACGCTAGACGATTCCTCGCTGGAAAGTACACCTGCAGCAAGCGGGGCTCTGGCCATTGCTCAGTACCCCGTAAATTGATAACCGATGGAACGACGCACCTTCATCTTGAGATCACAGCTACCGTGACCTCCGGGCCCCCAGCAAGAACTCAAAATGGGTTTGACGCACGAGGTTGAGATGGATATCCGCACATCCCGGAACGCCTCATCTTTCCGAGCTTATGTTGGCTTGCTCATCGTGTGGATGATCATGCTTTCTGCGGCGACTTCCCAGGGCAACGCGCAGGTGATCGACTCCAACCCGACGCCAAGCCTCGCGCTCACCTGCTCCGCTTCGCCACTTGTTGTCTATCCAGGCGACCAGGTCACCATCACCGGCGTGGTGAAGGCCTTCACCCCGGAGGATGCAAAGAACTTTCTGCTCTTCGAATGGACGGGCGATTCAAACCCAGTAGGTAGTGACGATACCGCGAGCTTGATTCCTCAGGCTCCGGGCGCGACGACCGTTCATGGCAAAGTGAGTTTGAGGTCTGACCCGACTCAGTTTGGCGAGTGTGATCTCACGATCAACGTTGCGCCCTTTCAGCCCCCTACCATCAGTTGTTCTGCAAACCCTTCCACCCTGCAGACCGGGGACACATCCACGATCACCGCATTGGCAGTCAGTCCAGAAAATCGACCGCTGACGTATACCTTCGGCGCTTCAGCGGGAACGATCTCCGTCAGCGGCGCGAACGCAACGTTGTCGACTGCGGGCGCCATCGGGCCCATCGTAGTTACCTGCGTGACGTCGGATGATAAAGGCCAGACTGCCTCGGCTACCACCACCGTAACCGTCGTTGCTCCCGAGGCAGCAGCGGCTGCGCCACCGGAGCTGCCGCAATTCCCATGGCCGCCCCCCCTCGCCTCCGATCGCGTCGTGATTCCGTTGACCCTCGGCGGACCCGGACTGAAAAAGATGGGCGACGTCGACAGAAAAATCCTGTCTGCCCTGACGCGGATGGGCTACGTGCAACGCGCTCATTTCGCGGTGCCGAACGGTTACATCCTCATCACCCGCGTGGAACAGATTGATAAAAATGGAGTCGCCGTACCTCAACCCAACCGGTTCTCCGATCGCCTGCCCAGCCCCAACTCGGTGACAAGTTATCTTGACGGACTCTTTACCGCGCGGCCCGGATACTTCCGCATCATCGCCTTCGTCGTCACCAACGCAGACTTTAATGACACCGGGGCGCCCCTCAATGAAGCCGACGCCTTCAAACTCCTGCAAGGGCCGCCGGTGCTCCCTGCCACTATCGCCGCTAAACCGGTGCCATCACAAACAGTAGTGACCGCGCTGATTTACGAATACCAGAAAACAAGCGTCGACCCGGACTCCTCCCCCATAGCGATCCACAGCACGGTCTCTGCCCAAACCCATCTCGAGCGCGCAGGACTCTGGCAGCTGCTGAGCAATCCTTAGGCGCCAGAAACGTTTCGAAGGGTCGAAACTTGAAACTCCGAAGTGTTGAAACGAGAAAGAAGGTACGCATGGATAGCGAAGCCGTCGAGCAAACAATCATGGTCCCCCTCGGCAAGGTACGCACCCGCTTAACTACAGTGTGGCTAATCTTCGCGGCAGCCATCTTCACCATTGTCCTGGTGCAGTCGGTGAATCACAGGTATGGTGGTGGTTCGCTCACCGTAGATGGAGCCGTGCCGCTCACCGCACCCGCGGACAAATGCAAGCCGGACGATGGCATGCAAGTCGATCACACCGTCGACGTATGGAAGTGGCTGCTTCCAAATCTCCTGCCCACCCTCACCATGATGGTTTCCGCTCTTGCCGCCAGCGCTTTCATCCAAAATGACGGCGTCACCGTACGCAGAGACTTCTACCATTCCGCGATGGGCCTTTCTGTTTTTTACCTCGCTACCGTATCTGGTTTACTCCTCGTTCAACCGATCGCCAACCCCCGCTCGGCAACGGACCAGCTTAATTCTCTGCGAACCTCCAACATCGCCACGGGGCCACTGCAGGGATTAGTGGCAGCTGCTCTCGGTGTACTGTTTGCTACCGGCAAGTCGGGAGACAAACAGACACCCGGCGCACCCGACGACGGCAATCTCGCCAACCAAACTCCCCCGCCCACCAGCGATCGCCCCAACCAGGAGATCGTCGAAGACGGTACGCGCGGCGGTTAGTCCACCCCGCGCGCGGATCCTGACAAGGCTCCCCCCCCGCAATCGATAGCGGCGCGACGACCGAGAGCCCTCATTTCAAGTTACCAGCAAGGTATAACCCTGAGGTGCAACCCGATGCCAACGCAAATTCAACGTCTCGTCGTGCTCATGCTTGAGAATCGCTCCTTCGACCACATGCTGGGGTTCCTCAAGAAAACCAATCCCGCCATCAATGGCCTTACGGGTACGGAATGGAACTACCCCGCCACGGAGCTTGCGCCCAACGTCGTTGTCAGCAACGATGCTGGCGACGTAGAGGACCTGGACCCGGACCCCAACCACGAGTTCGCCCATGTCACCAACCAGGTGTCGTCCACAGGGGATCCCGTCGGCGATCCTGACATGAAAGGATTCGTGCGCGATTACTTCACCAATTGTAAGAATGCGGCGCATGCCGCTGGCATCATGAAATGCTTCACGCCCGCGACGCTCCCCATTCTGTCGACGCTCGCCACCCAGTATGCCGTGTGCGATCGCTGGTTCTCCTCCGTCCCCGGCTCGACCATCCCCAACCGCCTCTTCGTTCATGGCGCCAGCTCGGCCGGCTCCCTCACCCAGGACGTCCTCATCGCTCCCTTCACCCTCCACACCATCTTCGAAAGTTTCGATGCCACCACCCCGTACGACTTCGCCATCTACACTTCGGGCTCCTCGGTCCTCATGGCAAACCGTTACCTTGTCCAGCACCTGGACAAGTTCCACAGTTACGAACAGTTCGTCTTCGATGCCACCCACGGCAACCTTCCCGCCTACACCTTCATCGAGCCCGCCTACGACGATGATGGCAACGGCTTATTCGCCAACAGCCAGCATCCCGATTTCCCGGTCGACCGCGGCGAGGCCCTCATTCGGGAGATCTACTACGCACTCACCAGGAGCCCCGACTGGAAAAGCACGCTCTTCCTCATCCTGTACGACGAGCACGGCGGCATCTTCGACCACGTCCCGCCTCCCGTCCTCACCTGCAACCCAGCCAACGCGCACCTGCCCGTCCCTCCCGCCACCCCACCCGATGCCTTCGACTTCACCCGCCTCGGCGTCCGCGTCCCTGCAGTCTTCGTCTCTCCCTGCATTCCACCCGGTACCATCCTCAACGACCAGAACTACGAACACTCCTCCGTCGTCGCCACCGTTCGCAAGCTATTCTGTCCCGGCAGCCAGCCTCTCACCTGGCGAGAGGTCCAGGCCCCCACATTCGAGAACGTCCTCACCCTCACGGGTAGCGCCATCCGCGCCGACATCGTCAAACTTCCTGACCCGGTCGTCTCGGGCGGCGTAGACCTCAGCGCCGCGGCCGCTCCCGACACGCCCGCCACCGACCTCTCCGTTCTCATGGCCGGCGCCATGCACTACTCTCTCCAGCAACGTGGCCTCACACCCCCGGGCGACCCGGCAACGCTCACCACCGCAAGCCAGGTGGCCAACTACCTTCAGCAGGCTCAGCAGGTATCGAAGAAAGCCGGAGGTGCAGCATGATCACTCACCGCGTCTGCCTACCCCTTGCCGCCGTCATCCTTCTCAGTCCCACGTTGATCCACGCCCAGACCTTTCACACCTGCCGCTCGTTCGCGGAAAATCCCCACGACGCTGCCGATTGCCTGGAAGCCCTGTTCTCCGAGGATCCCCTGCATCTCACCTTCTCTGGCATGCCGCCCGGGAATGGCTTTGCCGTGGGTGGGGTGCTCGAACAAAACACTCACTTCGTCTCCCCCTTCGCCGGTCCCATGACCACGCGCCTCACCCCGGGCACCGCGGCGCTCCAACCGCCCAACACCTCCACGTCCAACATCCCCTCGCTCGGTTCTCTTTGGAGCGCGGATGGTCGCGTGTCGGCAATCGTCTCGTTCAACGGAAGCTGGACCACCGTCGGGATGCTCACGATCATGCCGCGCGGTTACAGACCTGGCCACCGCCTCGACCACAACGGCGTGGAGGTCCAATGCAATCGGCTCGGGTTCCTGTGCACCAACCGGATCTTCGGTCTGCACTTCGAAGCCGAACACCGCTCTCTGCAAACGGTTTCCTTCTACGGAATCGGCCCCAAGTCCCCCAGCGTCAAGTACACGTTCCACCAGGACGACACCTACGGTTCCGTTCGCGCCTCGCTGCCGATTGCCGACTGGCTGTCGGTTGAGTCCGGCCTCGAAGCGCGCCAGACAGACCTGCCTCCAACCACCAATCCCAACTCCGTTTCTGCGAACTTCACGCCCATCACTGCCCCCGGCCTCACCGTCCAGCCCACCTTCATCCACACCTACGTCGCCCTTCGTACCGCACCCGTTCTCTACGTATCCCCCAGGACCGACGACCAGGAGCTGAACCACACCGGCCCACTGATGAAGCCGTACCTTCTTTTCACCCTGCGCAATGCAGCCGAGTACCACTGGTTCGCTGCGCAGTCTGACGCACCCTCCTCCTTCCAGCAACTCATCCTCGACTCCGACGAAAACATCCAGGTCGCGACCGTCGTCCGCCACTACGTCCAGGTCCAGGACATCCATGGCGCACTCTCGCGCTTCGTCTACAAAAACCTTGCGCGCGACTGCGGCGACACCGGCATCGACTGGTCCAAGCCACTCGACTACGTCCTCAAGGTCCGCCAGCGCTGCAGCTACGGCAGCGTCGACATACGCTCCCACGTCGTCGCTTCCCGCACCGGCCCCGCCTCCACCGTCCCCTTCTACCTGCAACCGACCGTGGGCGGCTCTGACATCGACTCGCGCCTGAGCCTTCGCGCGTACCCCAGCTACCGCTTCCGAGCCCCCGACGCGGTGGCCGTTCAAGCCGACATCACTCTACCTCTCAACCTCCTTGTCTTTTACGATGCGGGCACAGTTGGCCCAAACTTCTCCAGCCTCTCCTTCGCGCACCTGCGCCAGGACGCCGGTGTCGGCTTTGGCGTATCCCTGCAGGGAAATATCATCGCCCAGGCCTACATGGCATGGGGCAGCTCCGGTGCCGCGCCAACCTTTGGCTACAATTTTTCAAAGCTGTTTTAGCGTCCGTTGCAGCGCATCGATCGAGAGAGCGGGCGAATTCGATTTTTGCAACTCAAAGCGGTCAAGCGCGCTGAAGACCAGAAGGCCGGCGCCTCCAACTTGCCCGTTCTTCGCATTTCCATGAGCCGTAGGAATCCCAGAACGATGTCATCCGCTATTTTGGACGAGGGGATGACGGATACCGCATCACCAACATGTCTTGGTTGCTCCCCAGGGATTCACAGGCATTGAAAATAAAAAAGATACGAAGGTTCCCACAGCGCTCCCCACGCTGTTCCCCACTCGCGAAATAGGGATTCGTATCCCGATTTGCTGCGCGGTAAGCCGCTGTCATCCTGCTGGTTCACGTCAGATTCTTGTTGAGTCCAGAGAGGTGCGAAATTTTCCGGGTGTCATCCCAACAAATTTTCGGAAGGTTGTGATGAATTGACTCTGACTCGAAAACCCACATTGAAGGGATATCTCTACCAGGGGGAGATTGCCCGATGCTAAAAGTTCCTGCGATCGTGTGATGCGACGATGGTTGACATACTGGTGCGGAGTAAAACCCGTCGATTCACGAAAAAGAACAGCGAAATGCTGCGGGCTAAGATCAACCACCTTCGCCAGAGACTGGATGGACAGATCTCTCTCCAGTCCCTTCTCGATGTACTTCCGGACGCGATGTTCTCTTGCCGGTCCCAGGCCACCCGTGAATGGCAACGCAGGTCCCGGCCGAGTAGTGTATGCCGAAAGCAGGCGAGCGGAGATCGTTGTAATCGCAGCCTTGGCAACCACTTCGTTCAGGCTGCCGTTCTCCGCTTGCAGATAAAGAGAACGCGCAAGCTCTTCAATCAGCAGGTCTCGTACGAGGTAGGTTGGCTGGAGCTTATAGGATTCCCCTTGCAAAAGTTCCAACCCAAGCTGCGAGAGACTTTCCTGGTGGATGTAGATGTGAATGAGGGCCGCTCGTCGCTGCCAGAAGGTCCGATGCGGAACGGCTGCGGGGATCACAGAGACCGCGTTGCCGATGTATTCCTTGCGCTGATGAAGCTTCGCTTCATTGCTCCACTCGGCGTGCATGTGCGCTGGCTCCAGCCCGACCGTTACCTGAACCCAATCATGAACATGCTCCTTCCAGGAGCTGCGGGGCTGCTTGGCCATGTAGATGCCGAATCCATCTCCATCGAACCAGAAGTGCCCCGGCGGCAGAGGATCGTCTGCGCCTAGAAGAATCAAGTGTTTTTGTGAATTTTGTGTCATGGTTCGGGCGCCGCGCACTCCAATCATTCTAAAGAATTCAAATCTCACCGTCGGAATGCGGCATACGTTCCGCGTCAACCGGTACCACACTGATAAGGAACATCGGCCCAGGCGTGCACGACGGGCACAGAAAAAAGAAGAGGAGAAGTCCATGAGTACCGCAACGACAGCGAACGTGATTCCTATCGAAACACTGGTTCAGGAAGCCCAGATCTTCGAATACAGCAAGGCAGCCGATCCGATCTCTTCCGGCGCAACACCACGCGTGCCGATCAAGGTTTTCTCGCCCGACCTCTACGCAAGTGGCGCAACCCGCATTGTGCCTCTTGATCTGAGCAAGGATCTCAAGACCTCTTATCCGCTGACCGGGCCCAGCCTGCTGGCGAGCTTCATCCGGATCAAGGCCGGCGAGTCCATTCCCACCTCCTTCGACGCCACCAGCGAGTTCTACTACGTGGTCAAGGGATCGGGACACACGGAGACGGAGCTTGGATCGATTGCCTGGAGCGAGGGCGACATCCTCTCGCTTCCCGGAATGGCCGCAACGCATCACGCCTCCGCCGACACAAGCTTCTATTCGGTGAATGATTCACCCCTGCTCGCCTATCTGGGCGTCGAAAAGTCGAGGAATCGCTTTCAGCCGACACTCTACAAGCGTGATTCCATTATGGCGGAGCTTGAGAAGGCGAAGAACGATCCGCAGGCGGGCACACGTAGTCGCGTCAGTGTGCTGCTGGCAAACAAGAACTTCGAACAGACCATGACCATCACATCCACCCTGTGGTCGATGTTTGGTATTGTTCCTCCGGGAACTCGCCAGCTTCCGCACCGCCATCAGTCGGTTGCCCTGGACTTCGTGGTGGATGCGAAACCGGGTGCCTATACGCTCCTTGGCCCGGGACTCGATACCGACGGCAACATCATGAACGCGACTCGAGTCGATTGGGTCAAGGGCGCGGCTTTTGTTACGCCCGCTGGTTTTTGGCACGAGCACGTCAACCAATCGGGAGCCGATGCCTACGTCATGCCGATTCAGGATGCAGGCCTGCACTCTTACCTTCGTACCCTCGACATCCAGTTTTATACCGAGGACTAACGTGCGCAGACGTCCGATGGGTGGGGCCACGCTCCGCCCATCGGCGTCCCTCACATAGGAGACGCAGCCGTGCTTGCCCGGCCTCATCCCGGTGTAGGCACCAAGCACTGGGCATGCACTGAGCTGGTCTATCCACGCCGATGAAACGCTCGCACACGTGGACGGGTGCTGCAAAAATCTATTCCATACCCCAAGTCTTACCCTCATCACGGACATCTAACTCGAGAGGAGAAAAGAATATGCCGGAAGTACGTGTCATTGCCCGAGCCGTTGCTCAGCAGGGTAAATCCGATGAGTTGAAAGCGTTGCTGCGTGGGCTGGTGCAGCCGACGCAGGCCGAAGCTGGCTGCAAATATTATGAGTTGTTCGCATCGAACCTTCCTGGTGTGTTTGTGTTCAACGAGCTATGGGAGAGCCAGACGCATCTCGATGCGCACGTGGCAAGCGCACATTTCAGGGAAATCTTCGGCAAGGCTACGGTCCTGCTGGCCGAGCCACTGGAAGTGAATCTTCTGACCGCTGTCGCATAACTTGGCGCGGGTGGGATCAGCGACTCGAAATCCGATCTTGCGGAGATTCTCAGCAATCAATGGGTTCTAGCTCACTTTTGGTGAAGTGGCGCCTGGGTGTGTAAACCTCCAGGAATGAACCTAGGAACTCTGATCCCGAACTGTGCGGACGCGGAGCTGGTCTGTCTCCGTCAGAAGGCCGGAGCGCGTGAGGTAGAGCTTCGTGCCGGTCAAGCGTTTTCTGTATGGCCAAGCTGCGGTTGCCGCTCATCCCGAGCGCACAGTCGGTACTTGCGAACCGTCGCGGACTTGCCTTGGGAAGGCAGGCGATATTTGCCTGGTTAGTAGGACAGATGCTGCCTGGTTGCCGCGACTGCATCAGCCGCCTACCGCGGATAAACGTTGAACTGAGCTGGAACTACGCCCAGCCCGAAAAGGGATCCTCGACGCTCCCTGAATTCGCGTCTCCGCACTCTTCGCCCCCTCGGTTCTCTCGGTTCTGCCGATTGGCCTGTCCCTCACCACCGTCGTCTCCACTCGGTCTCACAGCAACGCCATCGGTATCGCCGGCGAGTGCCCACGCCGTTTCAGTGCGCCGGCGCGGGCGCGGGCACCGGAACCTCCAGCGTTCCGATGCGATTACTCGACAGATCCATGACCCCGATCATGATCGTGCGCGCGTTCATGGGCGCCGCAAGCTCCAGACTGTCGCGCAGCTCGCCGGTGCGCGTCTTCTGCTGCTGATCCGCCGTGAGCGTGCGGTGCACCTCGGTTTGCGCGCCTATCAACTCACGGCCATCCGCATCGAAGGCCGCCGCGTTGAACAGGAGGCGGAATGTGGATTGGTTGTCGCTCACCTGCTGAAGGGTCAGATCGTTGCCGAACAGCGCCACATTGACCGCGAAGTGTTGCACCGGCACATCGCCATTCATCGTCGCCGCCTTGCTGGCGGTGTCGAAAATCTTGCGCCGATCGCGTTCGGCTGCAGTCTCCGGCATCGGCTCTCCCTGCGGCAGCACGTTGGCGACGAACTGGATCTGGGTCGAATTCGGCGCGCCGTGCTGCATGGCCGAGGCCATGCTGCGCACCTGAAAATCGGTCGAGGCCTTCTTCTCTGCCGCCTGTTGCCCGGGCAGAAGCTGCGTGGAACCCGGCTCGACGGCGTAGTAGGAGCGGCGATACTCCAACTGGTAGCCACCGGTGATCGCAACGCGAACGTTCCGCAGCTTGCCGTCGTAGACGGCATTGGTCGGGCTCCAGCTCAGCGTATAGTAGGTCGCGCCCAGCTGCATCGCGGTGTCCATCGCCTCTTTGAGACCATTGGTGTTGTAGAAGGCGCGTCCGCCGGTCTCTCGCGCGACTTGCTCCAGGCTGGCGTGTTCGTTCGCCAGCTCCGTTGACTGCGCCGCCAGGTCGGACGAAAACTGCCGGTTGAACCCCGCTACCGGCCGCTGGCGATTGCTCCCGGCGTCATACGCGGACGAGGTCTGCAGCCCCCGGATGTCCACTGCGTAGACCGCGACATGACTCTGCGCCAGTAGATCGGACGCGACCTTGTTGCGTTGGCCGTAGTTGTACGCGTCATTGAACTCATTGGGCGTACCGGAGGCGGACGGATTGGGCGACGGGAGCACCGATGTCGGGAACGAGCCGGAGAGCCACAAAAGATTCTTGCGTCCAGGGAATCCTGCCAGGAACCGCGCGATCTCGGCGAAGGCGTCATCGGTCAGGTCCAGCCGCTCCTGCTGGCGAACGATGCGCTCGGTCGACTCGAGATCCTTCAGGTCGGCGAGCATCTGGTCGAGCTGGCCGTCGGGCGTTGGAGGATCGCCCGGATTCGTCTGCGCCGGGGCGGCATATGGATGCTCGGAATCGGCCAGCAGCGTTGATTGCGCCAACTTCGCGTCCCTCTCGTCGACCGCGCGCAGCAGCGCGTTCTGATCCGAGGTAAAGCCCTGCAGCATGCGCAGTTGACTCCCGAGAACGAAGATCGCCACCGGCGCTCCTGTCTGTCTCTTCTTGAGGAAGTCGACCAGCTTCGCGTGCGCGTAGGGTAGGTCTGAGACCGGCGTATTCAAGACGTCATAGAGCAGAACCGTCAACGGGCCGTCCTGCGGAGGTGTCGCCACATTGCTGAAGGTGTTCGACGGAAGGTGCAGCGGGGTTGGAGGCGCATGTGCCGGCTCCGGCTTGACGATCTCGAAGGAGCGGAGCGTCTGCGGCGCACCATCCTCGAAGACCTGAAAATCGCTGCGTGCGAGCCCGCTGACCGGCCGTCCCTTCCCGTCCGTCACCACCACATCCAGCACCACGCGGTGAACATAAGTCATCAGCGTCGGCACCGCCGCGGAGGGCTGAGACGACGCGCTCTGCTGAGCGTGCGATGCCACACTTCCGAGCAGTCCTGCCACCATCACGAGAGACATCGTGCGCTTCTTCATGCTGTTCCCCTCAGCCCGACAGACTCGGTTCCCGACGTGCAATCCATTACTGTTCCCGCCCGGCGAAGAGCACCGTCAGAGAGCGTGCGGTGCCGGCGGAAACCTTTATGGCATCCGCATCGCGTCCCCGCGTTAAGGGTAAGCGAACTCCGCCGTCCATCACTGCCACGATGCGCTGCCCGGGAGGAGCGATCAGCTCGAACCGACCGGACTGGCTCGTTGTGAGCGTAGCGGAGGTCGCCTTTCCGCTGCTCCAGGCGAGGCGAACCGTCACACCGCCGCGTGCGCGCAGCCCCGATACCTCTCCCTGGCTCCAGACCTTCGGAAGCGCAGGCAGCAGCTCGATCTCCGGCACGCCGGCTGCGTCGCTCGAGTGCAGCAGCATGTTCGCGATGCCCGCGGCCCCGCCCAGATTGCCGTCGATCTGAAAGACCGGCCCCGGAGGGCAGTTGTCGAGCAGGTCCGGATAGGTGGACTGGCGCAGCAGCACTTCGAGGCTGTCGTACGCCAGATCGCCCTGACCGAAGCGCGTCCAGTCGTTCACCACCCAGGCGCGACTCCATCCAGTCTGACCTCCGCCGGCCGCGAGCCTGCGCTCGAGCGTCACGCGCAGCGCCTGCGCCAGCTCGGGCGTGTGCCGTACGGATATCTGATCGTCGGGAAACAGCGCCCAGATATGCGAGATGTGGCGATGCCCCGGCTCGGCCTCGTCATAGTCCTTGGGCCACTCCTCCAGTTGGCCGAAGCGCCCAATCCGGAATGGCGGCAGCTTCGCCTCAGCGGCGAACACCCGGTCGCGCAGCGCGGAGTCCTGGTGCAGCAGGCGCGATGCACGCACGAAGCGGTCGAAGAGCGCGCGCAGAATCTCGATGTCCATCGTCGGCCCCATCACCAGCGAGTGCACCGAGCCGTCCGGCAGCTTGTAGCTGTTCTCCGGCGAAAGCGACGGCCCGGTGACCAGATGCCCCTGGCCATCGGGCACAAGATAGCCGAGGAAGAACTGTACATTTCCTTTCAGCAGCGGATACGCCCTCCGCGCTAGAAACTCGTGATCGCCGGTGTATGCGTAATGGTCCCACGCATGCAGCGTGAGCCACGCCGCGCCCATCGGCCAGACACCCCAGCGATAGCCGTCGATCGGCACGGCGTCGCCCCAGATGTCGGTGTTGTGGTGCGCCATGAAACCGTCCGAACGGTAGTAGTCGCGCGCAACCACCTCGCCAGTGCCGCTCGCAGGGTCGCGAACCATGTCGATCAGATCAAAGAGCGGCTGATGCAACTCCGAGAGATTGGCCACCTCGGCCAGCCAGTAGTTCATCTCCAGGTTGATGTTGATCGTGTACTTCGATCCCCACTGGTTCTCCACCCCGGAGGCCCAGATGCCCTGAAGATTCGCCGGCAGGCCGCCGGGACGGCTGCTCGAGATCAGAAGATAGCGCCCGAACTGAAAGTAAAGGGACGCGAGCCCGGGATCGTCCGCTCCCGCGGCCGCGCGGCGCAGCCTGTCGTCCGTCGGCACCGACGCCATCGGGTCGACCGCATCAGCGGGGAGACCGAGGCGAAGCTGGACTCGGTCGAAGAAGCGGCGATAGTCCGACACCGAAGTATCCCGGAGCACCTCGTACGGCTTGGCCGCCGCCGCATCGAGTCTCGCCTCGGTCGCCCGCTTGGGGTCTCCGCCGGAGAACGGACCTCCCCGGAAGTCCGTCGCAGCCGCGATCAGCAGCGTCACCGCGTTCGCCTTGGCGACCATCAAGGACCTGCCGTCGGTCGTGGTGCTTCCGCCGTCGGCGAGCGCTTCGACCTCGCCGTGGAAGTGGATCTCGCCGTGATGATCCGGACCGGGATCGAGGGTGAGTCGGTTCGCCGAGTGCGTTCCGGTCACGAAGTCGTAGGGGCGGTCCATGGTCGCGCTGAAGCTGATCGCTCCAGGTTTATCGGCGGTCCAGCGCACGACGATCACCTGATCGACCGCCGAGGAAAAGACCTCGCGCACGAAGTGCGTATCGCCGAGGGTATAGCGGATTCGCACGACACCCCGCCTTAGATCAAGTTCGCGTCGATAGTCCTCTATGGGCCCGGCATCGGCACTGCGCAAGTAAAGATCGCCCAGCGTGGAGTAGCTCGGAAGCTGCTTGGGAATCGAGATCATGTCGGCTTCTGCAAGCTGTTCCGCGCGGGTCACGTCGGCGTCGTCCCCGTCGAACAAGAGTTTGCGAATCTCGGGGACGGCATCGCCGGCGTTCGGGTTCATGCGCGACCGGCGTTCACCCTGCCATAGGGTCGACTCGTTTAACTGCAGGTGCTCGTCCTGGGCGCGGGTATGGAGATGGTCGGCAATCGCCACATTGGCCGCCGGGTCCTGCAAGTCTCCGTTGTTTGATCCTTCATTTGCTCCGCCGAAGACCATCGCGCCGAGCCGCCCGTTTCCGATCGGGAGCGCCTCATTCCACACCGCCGCAGGGGTCCGGTACCAGAGCAGCAACGGGCTCGGCTGAGCTGTCTGTCCCCATACGGGGTGAATGGCGGCCGCAAGCAAGATCAAGGGAGTCAGCGCGGGGAGAAGGCGCGAGAACCGTGGCGTCATAGGTGGTCTTTCGTAGGTCCGTTCAGCACCAGGATCTCACTGCGCCTTGGCAAGAACGATGTCGGTGATGGTGTAGGGAGGAACGGTGACCGAGAAGCTGTTGCCGCCGGAAGCAAAGGCAGTTTTGGCGACTCCGCTCCCCGCCTTGAATGCCTCCTGCCCGTAGTCGAAGCGCGACCCCTGAGCCGCGTAGTTGGCGCCGCTCACCGTGACCTTCACCTCGGCCGGCGCATTCGGATCTTTATTGATCAGCATGAGGCCGAAGCCGCCGTCCTGGCGCTTGACGGCGTGCGCCGCGACCACAGGACTGCTCGAACTCACCGAGACCAGCTCGTCGCCCGGCCGGAACGCCACGATGTGCAGCATTTGCGCGCCGTAGAAGGCAGGGCCAGGCGTGTTGCCACTGTTCATGAAGTAGCTGTCGTGTAGCTCGCTCCAGTCTGTCGTGATGGCGCCGATCTCCGCGAGGAGCGCGAACGCGTCCGCCGCGAAGAGCCCGTCCGAGAGCTTCGACGGCACCTTCGCCCAGTGAATCGGCGACATCTGCGTGATGGCGATGCGCGGCAGCTTGCCCGCCGGGCACAACTTCTTACCCTCGTACACAACCTCGTTCAGAAATTGACCGATCTGCTCTTCCGGCGCGCGCAACGTGGCCGCGTCGTCGCGCGTATCGTACGGCGCGACCGAGGTGCGGAAATCCGGGTGCCATTCCAGCGACACAAAGTCGATACTGGCGCATGCTGCCTTTAAGACGCCCGCGTTCCAATCGGGACCCCAGCTGGAATCGATGGGAGCCAGGTTCATTGCGGCTCCGATCTTCACCTTCGAATCGACGTTATGCATCGCCCTGGCGAACTCGTTGATGCGCTCGCCGTAAAACGTGGGCGAGAGATTCGCGTTGTGTCGGCGCTTCTCGTTGTCGTTTTCGGAGGCGGGATAGGGCGCATGCAGATCCTCTTCGCTTTTGTGGTCTGCGCCGTAGTATCCGTTGTTGTAGACCTCCGAGCCGATCTGCCAGAACTCGATGTTCAGCGGTTTGGGGTGATTGGCGCGCAGCACATTCAAGCCGTCGTCCGCTGCCAGCGGAGCCTGCGCGCGCAGCGACGCCCAGTAGCCGACCGTCCTCCAGTCCTCCCCGGTGGAATCCTTGCCGATGGCCTTTGCATCCGACGGATCGCCGTTCATGTAGGCGACGAACGCAGCCGCCTCTGCGGGCTCGCCTCCGCCGGTGCCAGCTTTGTTCGATCCATAGTTGATCGTGATCAGCGCGGTTCCCAGCTTGTCGATCGCCGGAACCATGTGCGCGAGATTGGTCTCGCTGGGATAGAAGTGATCCTGCTTGGCGAAGTTCTCGTACTTCGTTCCCGTTCCAATCGACCAGTGATAAAGATCCGCATAGGATCCGGACCCACCGGGATATTGGAAGGTGTACATTCCGGCGGTGTGCAGGTACGCAGCCACCTTCGGCGCGCTGGTCTCGGTGTCGTAGATGTCCGTGTAGGCTCCGAGGGACTCGCCGGTGATGACGTTCAGCGGTTTGTCCACAGCGACGCTTACGCGAACGTTCGTCTGCGCCGCGGCATACGGAGCCGCAACCAGAAGTGTGCTAAACAGAACGCCCGTCCAGCCGAGGATTGGGAGCGTCGAGGATCGCTGAAGCTTACGCATGAGAGTGTTGGTCCTGGCGGGCACTCCGGGATGCGATCCGGAGTGCCGCCACTGGGGTTAGAAGTTGTACTTGATCGAGATCTCCGACACGCGACGTCCGAAGCGGAAGTCCGCGGTGCCGAACGCGGACGAGGGAGCGAGACCCTGCGGCGTGTAGCCATAGAACTGCAGGGTCTGTTCCTCGGGGAACTTCGACGAGAAGCTGTAGTTGGCCCGGTTGATGACGTTGAACGCCGAGAACTGCACCTGCAGGTTCTGCTTCTCATGAAGATCGATCTGCCGGCTGATCCGCGCGTCGAAGTCGAAGTAGCCCGGCGCGTGGATGTACGGAAGCTCCGCGGGCCCGTTGACGCCGAACTGCGGAAGCGCGAAGCAGTTTGGATTCAGGTACTGGTGCGCCGCATGGTTGATGCCGCTCCGCGGATCGCACAGGAGCGCCGGCTGCAGCACCACGTCGGTCGTACCCAGGTAGGTGGTATCGCTGATTGGATAGTTGGTGTACAGGTTTGACGGCGAGCCCGGAGGATTGGAGATCTGTCCCGAGAGACCGAGATTCGAGCCCAGCACGCGCTGCACATTCGGCCCGCTCTGCAGGTTGACGATGCCCGAGACGCCGTAGCCGCTGAGCGCGCCGCGGACGAAGCGGTTTCCATGGAGGAACTTGCCCGTGTTGTATGAGAAGGTGCTGTTCAGCACGTCCGAGCGATCGCCCTGCAACGGCCCGTAGTTCGGCCGAATATTGGACGAGTCGATCACGTTGCCGGTGCCGTACGCTCCGAAAACGCCCATGTTCTTTGACCACGTGTAGTTCACGCTGTACAGCAGCCGGCCCTGCGTCCTGCGTATCGATACCTGCAGCCCGTTGTAGTTCGAGTAGAGTGCATGCCGGATGACGTTGACCTGGGAGTAGTAGGGGAACTGTCGATAGTCGCCCGAGATGTCGTCGTTGACGATATCGCTCGGATCGAGCACCGCGCCGGTGTACGGGTCAGGCTTGAAGAACGAGCCGATCGGCAGGGCGTTGATGTTCTCGAGGTCGCCCGGCGCGCCCTGCTCCCACTGCGTCAGCAGGTGAGTGGACTGGCTGCCCTGGTAAGACATCTCGAAGACGGTGTTCGGTCCGAACTGCTGATCCACGGTCAAGCTGTAGGTGTAGGTCAGTGGCTGCTCGGTATCCCCCTGCTGCAGTCCGAACGACGTGTTCAGACAGCCGCATCCGTTGCTCCCGGTGGGATTGGCCAGGCTGGCATTCGCGCCATGCGTGATCTTGTAGATGTCCCGCAGCGCCAGACCGCCGCCGCCGACATACGACTGCGCCTGGCCTTCGGACGTCGCCGCGGCGGCGCTGACGTCGTTCCACGCGTCGTGCGAGCGATACAAGCCGATGCCGCCGCGCACGATGGTCTTGCCGTCGCCGTAGACGTCGTATGCGAGGCCGAAGCGCGGCGAGAAGAAGAGTGCGCGAGAGCCGGCTCCCGAATTCGGTACGGTATTGTCCACGCCGTGCCACTTGAAGCCGGGGCTTACCAGGCCGGGAACATTCACCTTGGTCTCAACACCGTAGACACCGGTGTAGCTGAGAATCGGCGTAAGCACCGGAGTTGTCTGCGCGGTGTACAGCGCCGGATCCCAAACCGCTAGCCCGAGGCCATGGTTGTCCTGCCACGGACCGAGGTGCCCGACGCGGAAGCCGTAGTCGAGCGTCAGCTTCTTGGTCGCCTTCCAGGAGTCGGTCGCATAAAAGTCCACATCCCAGTAGTACAGGTCGCTGTTGGTTTGGAAGTTGTACTGATTGAACGCCGACGCCAGGCCCAGTTCGAAGCTGGCGAGATAGTTCCCCTGGGTGTTGAGCTGATTTCCAGTTCCGGGCTCGGTAAGCGATCCGACGGCGTTATTGGGGCCATCGTAGTAGTTCTGGATCTGGCCCTGCGAGACGTCGTTCAGGTTGGTCTCGTTGGTATTGCTGCGCTCGATATAGGTGCCGACCTTGATGTTGTGCGTCCGGATGACCTTGGTTAGATTGTCGCCAAAGTTCGGAACGAACTTATGCTGGAAGACGGGGGTGGAGAAGTCTGGAAAGATTCCAAGCGGCAGGCCGTCGTAGCCGTAATCGTCGAGCTGCGGAAATTGGTTGGTCGGATAAATTCCCTGGTAGGGATAGCCGATCGTGCTCGACTTGGTTGCCGTCCCGTTCAGCGCGTTCACCACGCCGTAGTTGTAGTTCACGCCGACGTAGAACTCGTTGGTCAGCGACGGCGTGAGCACGAGGGTGTAGTTGAGCGAACCCGTATGCGCGAAGTCGGCCGAGACTACGGAGCCCGGCGTGTTGATCTCGCCGAACGCATCCTGGGGCGAGTAGTACGTCTGCTGCGGATTGACCCCGTCGCTGTGCTGGAAGCTGTATACGACATACAGGTGCGAATTTTCGGAAAAGTTGTAGTCCGAGCGGATGCGCGCCTGATAGGAGTCGTTGTTCTCGAGGTTGATGGCCTTGTAGTTGTAAAAGCTGTCCGTCACACCGGTGGACGTGCCGTACGCGCGCGAGAAGGTTGCCGTGTTCGGAAGTGGAATCACGTGGAGCATGTACGCCATCGCGCCGGGATCCAGCTGATTGGCGGCAAGCTGCCCGTTGAGGATGCCGCTTCCCTGGTTTGGGCCGTTGGGGGTCATCGAGGTGCCGCTCGCGAAGGGGTAGCCGCCCTGGGGAATGCCGCAGATGTTCTGATACAGATGAAGCTGGCCGGTGGGGCTGCAGTTGTTGGCGCCCGGATCGGTGGCATCGGGCTGCACCGGATCGATGCCGCCAAAGAAGTTCGTCAGAGAGGATTCGCTGAAGTCCGCCGCCTGGCCGGTTCCCGTGCAGTTGAACGAAGCGTCGGTCGCTCCAAGACCTCGCATCGCGCAGGTCGGCACAAGAGCATTCAACGTCGCCGTCTGCGCGGAACCGTAAGCGTACACGTTGCGCTGGACGTAGTCCTCAGCGCCCAGGAAGAAGGTCCACTTCTTGGCGTGGTTGAAGTCGGTTCCGGGGATGCGGACCGGGCCGCCTATATTGAAGCCCGGATAGATATAGCGGTCTTTCGGCTTCGCGTCCTGGTCGTATTTCGAGAACCAGTCCTGCGTGTTGAGCTGGTAGGTACGCCCGTAGACGTACAGTTCGCCATGATAGACCGAGCTGCCGGATTTGCCGACCGCGTTGATCACGATCGGGCCCTTGGCCGAGTCCGCGCCGAAGTTCGACATCTGGACCTTCACCTCGGCCACGTTGTCCATGTTGATCACCTGGTCGGTGCCGGACTCATTGCCGGGATCGGTGATGTTCACGCCGTCGGAGATGATCTGCACTCCTTCAGGCGTCACGCCGTTCGCCGTGTAATTCCCGGTCTGGCTGCCGACCGTGTCCTGATTCGGCCCGACATTGTCCGCGCCGCTTCCCTGCGCGGTCTGCGCGAAGCCGGGGAGGGTCTTGATGAGCTCGGTCACGTCGCGTCCCTGGACCGGCAGATTCGCGATGTCTTCCGAGGTGATCACCGTACTCTTCGCGCCCTCGGTTGGCATGTTGTTGCCGGTAGACCTGACCGTGATCTCGGTCTGCACGCTGCCCACCTGCAGCTTGATCGCCTCGAGCGTGCGCCGGTCCGCCGGATTGAGGATGATATCGCGTTCCACGAAGGAATCGAACCCGTTCAAGGAGATCTGCACCTGGTAGGTGCCCGACGGCACGGCCGCGAAGGAAAATAGACCCGCCGAGTCCGTCTTCGTGGCACGCTTGTCCTTGGACGACTGGTTGGTCAACGTCACCGACGCTCCGGGCACGATCGCGCCGGTCTGGTCCTCGACAAAGCCCGAAAGCGAGGCAGAGATGGTCTGTGCCTGGACCGTCGCGGCGCAGAAAAGCAGCAGAAGCAGCGCCGCGAGGACGGCCGTTCCGACTGTCCGCGTCAGCACGGACCCAACCGCGTCCGCCTGCGCCCGCGCTGCATGGTTCAAGAATCTCCGTGGCTTATTCCCAGCCCTTTGTCCGTTCCCCGTCATTGCCTGCTCCGTCACTAAACTCATGGCCTTCCTTTTCTTCGTGTGTCTGGCGTTCATCGCGCGTCTGGCGCGATCTCGAAGGAGTGCGGTAGAGACTCGTCTCTACTGCACTGTCAGCTGAACCGGCAGGGTTGCTGCCGGAGTCGCAGTGTTGGTCGGGGTAGGGGTTCCACCGGCAGCCGTCGTGGTGGTCTGGGTGATGTAGGCGTTCAGCGTGATGGTGGTCGTTCCCGCCGGCGTCAGGTAGGAGGACATCGAGCTCGAACCGCAGCCGCTCAAACCGATGAGCGCCAGACCGAAGACCGCTACCAGCACCAGGTTCGCCTTCATAGACCAGCGACCGAGCGACCTGCGCCGCGCCGGAGCCAGCCACCCGAGCAGAAGCGCGGGCAGCAGCAGGAACGCGGTCGCCGCCGTCAGCCGCGCACGGCCCCGCGGATTGTTGAACGAAAGGCCTATAGCAGCCGGAACCGCGATCACCGGAGGCTGATTGATCGCCACGGTGAAGGACAGGGTCGACGGAGACGTCGGGCTGATCTGCGCGTAGGCGGGATTGAACGAGCAGGTCGAATACTGCGGCAGTTTGCTGCACGAGAAGTCGACCGCACCGGTAAAGCCGGCCACTGCGGATACCGTCACCGAAATGGCTGCGCCATTGGCGACGACCGTCCCCGGGGTCGCGGAGAGCTCGACGGTCGGGTTCGCAATCAGAAGCGCGGCGGCGGACGAGACCGACGCCAGGAAGTTGGAGTCGCCACCGTAGCTCGCCGTGATGCTGTATTGCCCCAGCGCAAGCGCCGTCGTCGAATTGATGACCAGTGTGGCCGCGGAGGAGGAGTTGCTGATGTTCACCAGCGAGGCTGTGCCCAGCGACGTGCTTCCGTTGTAGAACGTCACCGTTCCCGTCGGCACGCCCGTCAACGGAGCCGCGACCGTCGCGGTCAGCGTCACCGGCTGGCTCGGATTGGCGGCCGTCGGATTCACGTCCGGAGCGCTGATCGAGACCGTGGTCGACGAGGAGGACTGCCCGATTGCAATGGTGAACGCAGGCGACGTGCTGGACGCGTAGTTCAGGTCGCCGGTATAGCTCGCGGTCACGCTGTGCGAACCTCCCGTCAGCACCGCAATCGTGGTGCTGGCGGTTCCGTTCACGAGCGGAATGGGGTTCTGCGACTGCGCCACGCTGTCGACGTAGAAGGTCACTCCGCCGGTCGGCGTTCCATTGGTTGTGTTCTGCGCGGTCAGAGTGGCCTGGAGCGTCACTGGCTGGCCGTACGCCGGCGTCCCCTGCGGCGAGCTCACGACCACCGCGAGCGTCGTCGGTACACGAGGATTAAGGCCGCTTCCGGTCAGCGCCAGCGAAGCCGCATTCGTCGCGGTCGAAGCGAGCGTAAGCATCTCTGTCGCTGCTCCCGCCGCCTGCGGACTGAAGCTGGCCGCCAGCGTGCATGCCTGCCCCTGGTTGAGAGCAGCAGCGTTGGCGCAGGTTGAGCTGCTCTGCACCGTGAAGGCCGACGTCATTCCCGTCTGCGTGAAGTAAGGGCTGCCCAACGTCAGCGCCGCGGTGCCACCGTTCGACACCTGCGACGCGATCACCGGGCTGGTATCGCCGTTGTCTACGTCGCCGAAGGAGAGCAGTCCCGTGCTGCGGTTGTCCATCCCTACGGTCGCGTGGGTCGCATCGCTCACGTACAGATTGCCGCTGCCATCGGTCGCAATCTGATTCGGGTTGGCGACAATCGCCGACAGCGTTGTCTCGAAGTTCTGGTTCAGCCCGCCACCAATGAACGGAAGCCGCTGAATGCTCTGCGCGCCGCTGTCGACCGCATACAACGAGCCCGACGAATCCACCGCGATGCCCGATGCGCTGACGAGGCTCGAGAGGACCGCGGTAGCGGTCGTAGTGGTCGGGTTCACCTGCACCACGGTGCCCGCGCCGGCGTCCGCCACATAGACGAATCCGTTGGTACTGTCGACCGCGACCGCAACCGGCCTGGTCCAGCCGCCGGAGAACGTGGTCACGATGGTGCCGATCGGGAGATTGCCCGAGCTGGCAAGCCGCAGGACACGGGCGTTATTGCTGTCGGCGACGTAGAGGTTTCCAATGGCGTCAAGCGCCAGCCCCGAAGGTCCGCTCAGGCCGGTCAACAGAACGGCATGCGGTCCGTAGGTCGAACTCGCCGGCAGATAGGGAACCTCCACCAGCTGTGAGTTTCCGCTGTCGGCCACATACAGGTTCCCCTGCCCGTCGACTGCCAGTCCTGAAGGTGCATTGAAACCCGTCGCAACTGCTGTCGCCGCTGGCGTGCCGGCAGCGGTCTTGTAGATGGTGCCGGTGGCGCTGTCCGCCACGTAGATGTTTCCCGCCACGTCGGTGGCAATGCCCGCGGGATCCTGGAACCCGCTGCCCAGGGTGACATCCGTACCGGGATCGACGTTCAGGACCGGCGCGGTGCCGGAGCCGGACAGAGCGGCCGTCCCGAGAATATTCCCCTGGTTGTCGTATGCGACGATCTCACCCAGCTGCGTTCCCGCGACAGTTGGCGAGTAGATCAGATTAACCGAGCAGTTACCGCCCACCGCATACGCCTGCGCCGCACACGCCGCATCGCCCGTAGGCAGAGCCGCCGTCGAGAGCGCAAACGGTCCGGTCACAGTGAAGTGGCCGAAGGTGACCGCATTGCTGAACGCCAAGTCAAGCGTCAGAGCGCCCGAAGAGGTCGCGATCGGAGTCGAACCGAAGGCGAGATGCCCTGTCGTCAACGTGCTGATGGAGTTCGGATAGTTGCCCGACATCGTGATCTTGCCAAAGCCGTCGATCGCAACGCCGTTGCTCGCGTCCGACGAATACCCCGTCGCAAGCTGATTGCTCACGATCAACTGGGTGCTTGAGGGCAGGCCGTACGTGCCGTTCGTGTAGGGGTACTCCAGAATGTCGTTGGAGCTGTTGTTGGTGATGAAGAGGTTTCCGTTCGCGTCCACCGAGACGCCGTCCGGTCCGTTCAGGTTGGGGATGCCAATGGGCCCAGCGTAATTGGTATGCGCGTACTCCACCACCGATCCATACGTCTCGACGAAGACGTCGCCGGCAGCGTTCACGGCAATCTCGCCGGAGGCATCGTTCTGCAGCGTGCCGTCGATCACCGTGGCGTTGCCGCTCGAAGCCGCGAACTCCACCAGCACGTCTTTGCCAGGATAGAGACTCCCGCCGCCGGTGTACTTGAAGAGAACGAAGAGATCGCCGGCAGCGTCGAGGCCGAGATCGGCCGCCTGGCCGTAGTAGCCGATGCTGGAGGGATAGTTCAGTGGCACTCGGCATGCCGTCGTCTGCGTGGCCGGCACGGGAAACGCCGCGCACGGGACACCCGTCAAGACGGTTCGCGAGGCTCCGGCTGGATAGC
>JBEKFF010000034.1:0-21980 GCA_050013455.1 Acidobacteriaceae bacterium
CGAAGTAGTGATCGTGCTCGAAGCTCTTGAACATGCCGCGGATCATGATGTCCTGAAAGTGATGAGGGTGATCGTACTTTGAGATGAGGGTCTCGTGTGTCAGCATGAGACCGAAGTGACGACCGCGCCAGGTCACGGTTTCTCCGGCGCCGATGATGCCGTGAGTAACGCCTGCAATCGCGACCTCGCGGGAGGGTTGCGTGCTTTCCATGTGCAGATCGATATTGAGCGACAAAAGAAAGCAGCGCTCGGGGGGCGCTGCGATCGTTGTCGCGAGTTGGATGAGTTGCACCTACAACTCCATGGAATGTTCGGTGATGAGCTTTTTGGCGCGATCGAGGAAGGCGTTGACCGTCGTGCTGCCTTCGTCGCCCTTGGCGCGGACGCGGACGCTGACGCTGTCGGAGGCGGCTTCCTTGTCGCCGAGGATGAGGATGAAGGGGATTTTCTGCAGGCCGAAGTCGCGGATTTTTGCATTCATCTTTTGATTGCTGAGGTCGGCTTCTACTCGTAGGCCGGCGGCTTCTAAGCGCTGCTGCACGGTCTTTGCGTAGTCGTGGTGCTTCTCGCTAATGGGGACGAGGCCTACCTGCACGGGGGCGAGCCACATGGGGAAGGCTCCGGCGTAGTGTTCGATGAGGACGCCGAAGAAGCGCTCGACGGAGCCGAAGAGCGCGCGGTGGACCATGACGGGCTGGTGGGGTGCGCCGTCTTCGCCGATGTACTCGAGGTCGAAGCGGGCGGGGAGGTTCCAGTCGAACTGCACCGTGCTGAGCTGCCACAGGCGGCCGAGGACGTCGACGAGTTTGATGTCGATCTTGGGGCCGTAGAAGGCGGCTTCGCCGGGGATGGTCTTGTAGGGGATCTGCTTGCGGTCGAGGACGCGGGTGAGGGAGCCGACGGCGTTCTCCCACTTGTCGGCGCTGCCGATGAACTTCTTGTCTTTGGGGTCCCAGGTGGAAAGTTCGACGAGGAATTTTTCGAAGCCGAAGGTCTTGAGGACGGCTTCGGCGAAGTCGATGCAGGCTTCTACTTCGCTTTCGATCTGTTCGGGCGTGCAGAAGATGTGGGCATCGTCCTGGGTGAAGCCGCGCACGCGCAGCAGGCCGTGCATCGTGCCGCTGCGCTCGTAGCGGTAGACGTTGCCCAGCTCGGCGTAGCGCTGGGGCAGGTCGCGGTAGCTCTTGGGTGAGTTCTTGTAGATGAGGATGTGGCCGGGGCAGTTCATGGGCTTGAGGCGGTATTCTGCGTCGTCGAGCTCCATGGGGGGGTACATGTTTTCCGCGTAGTTTTCTTCGTGGCCGCTGATTTTCCAGAGCTCGCGGCGCATGATGTGCGGGGTGAAGACCATTTGATATCCGCGGCGAATGCACTCTTCGCGCATCCAGTCTTCCATGGTCTTGCGGATGAGGCCGCCCTTGGGGTGCCAGAAGATGAGGCCGGCGCCGGCGACCTCCTGGATGCTGAAGAGGTCGAGCTGCTTGCCGAGGACGCGGTGGTCGCGGGCCTTGATCTCTTCGAGCTGTTTGAAGTGCGCGTCGAGATCTTTCGGGTTGAAGAAGGCCGTGCCGTAGATGCGCTGGAGCTGCTGATTGTTTTCGTCGCCGAGCCAGTACGCGCCGGCGATCGATGTCACCTTGAAGGCCTTGACGCGGCCTGTCGACGGCACGTGTGGACCGCGGCAGAAGTCGGTGAAGTTGCCGTTGCGGTAGAGGGAGATTTCGTCGCCAGGCTTGGTGAAGCGCTCGATGAAGTGGATCTTCATAAACTCGGCGTCGGACTTGTAGTCGGCGAGGGCCTGGTCGCGGGGTTCGAGGATTTGGACGAAGGGTTCGTCGCGCGCGACGACCTCGGCCATGCGGGCTTCGATGGCGGCGAGGTCGGCTTCGGTGAAGGGGACCTCGCGATAGACGTCGTAGAAGAAGCCGCTGTCGGTGGCGGGGCCGTGGCCAAGCTTGGTTTCGGGGAAGAGCTCGAGCAGCGCGGTCGCCATGATGTGCGCGGCGGAGTGGCGGGCTACGCGCAGGGCGGCGGGGTCGTTCTCCTTGAGGAGCTCGAGGGCGACGTCTTCGTGGAGGGGCGTGGAGAGGCCGACGATTCTTTCGGCGGAGACTGCGGGGCCGGAGTACATTGCCTCCTCGGATTGCTCGAGGGCGGATTCGTTCTCATTGACGGCGACGGGGGTCAGCGGGCGGATGCGCGCGACGACTACGGCGGCGGCCAGGCGCGGGGAGATGCTGTTGGCGATGTCGAAGGGTGTTGTTCCGGCGGGGACTTCGCGAATGGAACCGTCGGGCAGCTGGATCTTGATTGGATTGCTCACCTTGTCAGGATAGAGCAAAGTTGGCGAAGTTACTTTGCCATGGACAGCACTGCCCCAGGGCTAAAGCCCAGATCTTTAGCCGGCTGTACCGCGGGCTAAAGCCCGCTACTAATCCGGTAAGGCGAAAACAACGGGCTCAGTTCGATACAATGGCAGAGATCCCCGGCAGTTGGCGCGGGGAAGGAGCGAGCCCCGGAAATGACCTGGTTCAAACGAGACGCGCACGAGATTTCCCCGACCCCCGACCACGAGGTGCGTACCCAGGGCCTCTGGATCAAGTGTGAGCAGTGCCGCAAGGCGATCTGGAAGGACGATCTCGACAAGAATATGCAGGTTTGCCCGGTCTGCGGCAAGCACTTCAAACTGGCTGCGCGGGACAGGATTGAGAGCCTGCTCGAGCCCGGGTACGAGCTGGTCGACCTGGAGCTGCGGTCGACCGATCCGCTGGAGTTCACGGACCTGAAGCCCTACAAAGGCAGGCTGGCAGCGGCGCAAAAGAATACCGGGCTCAACGACGCGATCATCAACGCGATCGGGAAGATCGGCGAGCAGGATGTGGTGCTCTCGGTAATGGAGTACGGGTTTATCGGCGGCAGCATGGGGCCGGTGATGGGCGAGACGATTGCGCGGGCGGTGGATCGGTCGCTGGAGCGCAAGGTGCCGCTGATTATTGTGTCATCCAGCGGCGGGGCGCGGATGATGGAGGGGATTGCGAGCCTGATGCAGATGGCGAAGGTCTCCGCGGCGCTGGCGAAGATGGACGAGGCGAAGATTCCGTTTATCAGCCTGATGACGGACCCGACCACCGGCGGCGTGACTGCGAGCTTTGCCATGCTGGGCGATCTGAACATCGCCGAACCGGGCGCGCTGATTGGGTTTGCCGGGCCGAGGGTGATTGAGCAGACGATTCGGCAGAAGCTTCCGGAGGGATTTCAGCGCTCGGAGTTCCTGCTGCAGCATGGATTTCTCGACGCAGTGGTGGAGCGCAAGGACCTGAAGGCGTATCTCGCCGAGACGCTGAAGTGGATGACCGACGGTCAACAAGTTCGCGCGTTAGCGGGTTAGCAAGTTGGCGGGGCGGGTCAGCATTGCATGAAGTGAATCCATCGCGGACGGCGCTGCGGGTGGCGCTGCGGCGGGCGGCTCACCAGTTGCACGATGCTAAGCCGCTGGTGTTCGAGGATCCGCTGGCGGTGCGGATTCTGGGTAAAGAACATTATGAGGAAGTGAAGCGGACGCCGGATAGCGTGAAGCGGCCGTTTTCGGCTGCGCTGCGGGCGTTCATGGTGGTGCGTGCGCGGCTGGCCGAGGATACGCTGGCAGTGGCGGTGCGCGATTTGGGCGTGCGGCAATATTTGGTGCTTGGCGCGGGGCTGGATACGTTTGCTTGCCGGAATCCTTATGCGGACGTGCGGGTGTTTGAGGTCGACCACCCCGCGACGCAGGCCTGGAAGATACAGATGCTGGCGAGTGCGGGGATTGTGGCGCCGGAGAGTGCGCGGTTTGTTGCGGTGGACTTCGAGAAGGATTCGCTTCGGGCGCGGTTGAAGGCGGCGGGATTCGATGAGTGTGTACCGACGGTGACGGCGTGGCTGGGCGTGGTGCCCTACCTGACGACCGAGGGGTTTCGCGCGACCATGCGCCTGCTGGCGCGATTCACGGCGGGCAGCGAGGTGGTCTTTGACTACTCGCAGCCGCGCGAGGTGCTGCCGCCGGTGGAGCAGCTTATGCACGATTCATTGAGCGCGCGCGTGGCGTTGGCGGGGGAGCCGTTTCAGCTTTTCTTCACGCCGGAGCAGCTTGCCGAGGAGCTTGAGTGGCTTGGGCTGCGCGTCGTTGAAGATCTGGACAGCACCGCACTCACCGCACGTTACCTGGCTGGACGTAAGGACGGATTGTTGCTGCGCGGGAGGGCGGGCAGGATTTGTGTGGCGGCGTCTGGGAATTCGGTGTTGGGGGATTCCGTGTTGGTCGATGCTGCGTTGGGAGAGGTGCGAGACTGATAGATGTGATGACGTACGCGGAAGCATTGGAACGGTTGGCGGCACTTGGGCCGGAGCTGCGCACGGGACGCGCGGCGGATGGCTCGGCGGCTCCGGTGCGCAGGAAGTTTTTGCTGGACCACATTCGCGCCCTGCTGAAGGTGCTCGGGGAACCGCAGCAGAGCTTCGCCTCGGTGTTGATTGCGGGCACGAACGGCAAGGGCTCCACTGCCTCCACGCTTGCTTCCATCACGAACGCCGGTGGAATCAAGACGGGGCTTTACACTTCGCCGCACCTGCTGCGCGTTAATGAGCGGATCAAGATTTCCCCTGACGGGGCTGCGGGTAAGCGGGCGCTGGTTGAAATTCCGGACGCTGACTTCGGCCGGATCTACGGGCTGGTCGACAACGCGACTGCGCGGCTTATCGCGATGGGCGGTCTGCCGCACTATCCCAGCTTCTTCGAGCTGCTGACTGCCATCGCGTTCACTTGGTTTGCCGAGCAGCACGTGGAACTCGCCGTGCTCGAAGTCGGACTCGGCGGGCGGCTGGATGCTACGAACTCCGTTGAGCCTATCGTCAGCGTCATCACCGATATCGGTATTGATCACACGGAATATCTTGGCAACACGATTCGCGAGATTGCTGGGGAGAAGGCCGGCATCCTTCGCCAGGGCGGCGTGCTGGTTACGCTTGCGCAGCATCAGGAGGCCAACGCGGCGATTGGCGAGGCGGCTGTGCGGCTCGGCGTGCGGGGCGTCGACGCAGCCCGCTGCTTGCCAGGGTCCAGGGCTCAGGGTCCAGGGTCAAGCGGGTTGCAACGTTTTCTGCTACGGGCGAATTGCTACGATCTTTCTCTCGAAGGCGAGGCGCTGCACGTTGACTCTCCGCTCGCCGGCCAGCATCAGCAGCGCAACATTGCGCTCGCTATCGCGACTGCCATCGAGTTGCGGAGCAATCAGCGTCTTGTGGACGGTCGCGCTTTTGAGATTTCGAACGCAGCCATCGAGCAGGGGATTCGCGAAACCCAGTGGCCCGGGCGGCTGGAGTGGATCGCCTCGCACGCGGGGCACGCTCCGCTGCTGCTCGACGTCGCGCACAATCCTGCCGGAGCCTGGACGCTGCGTGCGGCGATCTCGCAGCTGCCGGAGGAGATGCCGCGCACCCTGATCTTCGGGTGCCTGGCCGACAAGCAGATCGACGAGATGGAGCAGGTTCTGCTGCCACTCTTCGATTCCACTTCGGGCGACCCGGCACGTGGACGCGACCACGTGATTCTTGCGCCGGTGCACAATCCTCGCGCCGCAACCATCCAAGAACTGGCTGCTGGAGCCCAGCGGTTGGACGTTCCCGTCCACCTGGCGCGAGACCTGCGCGATGCCTTGGAGCAGGCCCAGTCGCTGACGCCGAAGGACGGCGTGATCGTCGCGACCGGCTCCATCTTCCTGGTGGGCGAGATACGCTCACTGGCGTTAGCGCAAGCGGGTTAGCATAGGGGAGATGTCCGCCGCCGACCAGATTCTGAAGACAGAAGAACCCGCCCAGCCAAAGGTACCGCCGCCAGTCGTCTCGTGGCGCCGGCGCTGGGTGAACTACCTCGTCTTCATCCCACTGGTCGCGCTTGCCACCGGCTTCTTCGGAACTATTTCACTTGTGTGCGGGGTATGGGATAAATCCGGCCGCCAGCAGCACGCCATCGCCAGTGTGTGGGCGTGGGTGCTGCTGCGGATCGCGATGTCGCCGGTCAGGCTTGAGCATGCCGAGCGGCTGCCGGTGGGCGCGCCGGCGGTCTATGCCAGCAATCACCTTAGCTACTACGACACGCCCGTGCTGTTCGCCAAGCTGCCGTTTCAATTTCGGATTCTGGCCAAGGCGCCGCTGTGGAAGATTCCATTTATCGGCTGGTACCTGGAGCGCTCGGGGCAGGTGCCTATCGACCAGAGCTCGGGGCGCGCGGGCGTCGTAAGCCTTGCCCGGGGAGCACGCACGCTCGAGGCTGGCATGCCCATGGTGATCTTCCCTGAAGGTGGCCGCGCGTTCAACGGCCAACTGCAGCCGATGCTGGCCGGCGCTGCCTGGATGGCCATCAAGGCGCAGGTGCCGCTCGTCCCGCTGACGCTGGTCGGGACGTATGAGATGCTGCCGATCCACGTGTACGCGCTCAAGCCTCGGCCGGTGAAGCTCATCGTTGGGGAGCCAATTTCGACGGTGGGTATGTCCACGCGGGATGCGGAAGCGCTGACTGAAAGATTAAAAGCGGTGATCCATGCAACCTATTTGGCGGAGCATGATTAACGCGTAGCCCAATTTGGGCAGGTGGATCGAAATCTAATTTCTTTTATCCGTGGTCATACCCTTCCCGCGTGGTGAGCGTGCATCTGACGTGCAGGACGTGCAACTTGCTCTGTACGGAAGGAATGATGATGAAACGAACAAAGTTCACACTGGGTACACTAGCGGCGGTCACGTTAGCGGTCGGAATGACTGCGAGTCCGATGTTGGTGCCGATGGCGAATGCTCAAGTCACCTTCCAGCTTGGCTGGCAGCAGCCACCGCAGGAATTCAACGACGTCCAGCGGCAGGGATATCAGGCTGGAATCGAAGCCGCGCGGCACGATCTGGACTTCCGTCTGTCGCCCGATCCGCATAGGCACTGGGACTACCGAAGCCCGCATGTCCCATCGCCGGCCCGTGACGACTTCCGTCACAGCTTCGGGCGAGGGTACGAGATGGCCTACCAGCACCGCGGCGAGTGGAATCATGATCATCATGACTGGGACCATCATGACGGGGATCGCGATCATCACGATGGCGACCACGACAACAATGGATATCCACACCAGTAGAAGTTGAAGCGCCCCTCCTCCGGAGGGGTGCGCGTTTCACACCGATCCTTTACTCGCGAGCAGGTGTCGCTACAATCAATGTGTGATCGCGCATCTTCGTGGACAAATTCTGAGCAAGACACCCAACGCCGTCGTGATTGATTGCGGCGGTGTTGGGTATGAGCTGGCTATCTCCGTTACCACGTACACCGAGATTGGCGAGGTGGGCGCTGAGGCGCGATTGCATGTGCACACGCATGTGCGTGAGGATGCGCTGCTGCTGTTTGGGTTTGCCGAGCTGACCGAGAAGCGGCTGTTTGAGAAGCTGCTGACGATCTCCGGCATTGGGCCGAAGCTGGCGATCACCGTGCTGAGCGGGATCTCGGCGGACCGGCTGGTGGGAGCGATTCGCAGCGGCGATCATGCAACGCTGACGAAGATTCCCGGGATTGGCAAAAAGACTGCCGAGCGCGTCGTGCTGGAGCTGAAGGACAAGCTTGATGATCTGGCCGGCTTTACGGCCGGGGATGTCATCGTTCGACCGTCGCTCGGAGCAACAGCGGAAGATGTGCTCAGCGCACTGGTGAATCTGGGGTATCCACGACCCATTGCCCACAAGGCGGTTGAAAGCGCGGCGAAGGACGCTGCGGTTTCTGGAGATTTCGAGAAGCTGTTTCGTGCGGCGATGTCCGCAGTGCGCTAGCGCCTAGGCGCGGCGGCGATACTTTACCGCGAACTCGTAGCCGGGATTGGGCGGGTAGAGGTCCGCAACTACGCGCAGCCGTGCGGCGAGCGCAGTCGGACTCAGCAGCGGATACTCCCGCTCCCGCAGCTCGCTGTAATCGAAGTCCAGCGCGAGCGATAGCAGATAGATTGCTACCGCATCTGAGAACGCCGCCTCCAGATACAAGGCGCGGTCCTTGTCGCTGACGCTCGACGGGGCGCCGATCTGCGTGACCTGCGCCGACGCGTTGAGTTCACTGACCGCAGGCTCTGCCACTTGGCTGGCAAACGCGCGTTGCCGTGCTGAGAAGCTTGCCAGACCGCGATTTCGCCGCGAGGCCAGAGGCGCTGGGTCGGGCTGCGCGTTGGCGGGGCGGCCGAACGCCAGGTTGCGGGTCTCCCACGCGTCGATGCTGGTTTCGCCACGCACGCCGCCGAGTGCCTGCTTCCACACGAGGTCGGCAAACACCTCAGGGGTTCCCGCCTGGTCCACAAAGGCATGCGCGACGTTGATAAAGAACTCGAAGCTTAGGGCAAAGCGATCGCCCATCAGCCGCGTGGAGATGAAGACTCCCCGGCGACCGTGGCCGAGTTCCACGTTGCGATGGCAGATGGCGGCATCGGAAAACTCGTCCGTGTAGGCGCTCGCGACCATGGTCGGTTCGGCTGCCGCCTCGCTCTTCAAAAGCGCTTCTGCGTCTGCCTCGGGATTCTCAGGGGTCTCGGTGACGGCCTCGCGCAGCGCCAGCGGAACAAAATAGTAGGTATTTGCTTTGAGCGAAGCCGTGATCGCCGTTGGTACGGTCTCAAGCATCCGGTCGAGATCGAGATCCGCGAGGCCCGTCTCGCCAAACGTGGCAAAGCTTACGCCGTTGGGCGACTGGCGGACTTCTGTATCGTGCGCAATCTGCGCGGCGTTCACCAGGCTGGCGGCGCGCACTAATTGTGGCGTACGCGGCTGGCCGGTCTGTACAGTCTCTGCCATTAGCTTATTCTAAATGAGTATGGCTACTGCAAACGATGTAGAACGCGCGCGACGGGATGGTGAATTGTTTGGAATCCCACTGGGGGACCTGGGCTGGTTCCAGTCGCTGATTATGGGGATTGCCACCGGAATGGCTGCTTTCTTCCTCACGACCTTCGTGGCCATCATGGTCCTGCTGGTTTACATGGTGGCGACGGGCAAGCATCCGGACTTCGCGGAAACCTATCGTCTGGCGGGGTTTCCTGTCGGCGTGGTCGTGATGGCGCTGGCGCTGGTCTTCCTCGGCGTGCAGTGGGCGCGACGCATGAAGCGCAAGATGCGCAGGACGTAAGCGCACCCACCGCACATTCATTCACCGCAAAATTCTCTGGAGTCGGGGATTCTCCGCCACTTTGGGCGCGCGGACGCGTATCCTAACGCCATTCGGTTTTCTCTATTCTGAACCCCTTCTGAGGAGTTTTTCCCATGGCGAAGTTCGCTAGTACCTTGCTGCGTCGAAACATGACCGCGGCCGTGATGGCAGCAGTTGTTTCGACGGTGTTTCTGAGCGCCAGCGCGCAAGACAAGAAGAAGCACGAGGAGGCTAAGCCCGTCCCGTCTTACTATGGTCCGCAGCCCGCGACTGAGACGCTGGACCTCGCGATGTATCAGCGCATTCGCGATGAAGGCTTTCAGCACGGCAAGGTGATGGACTTCGCCGAGGCGCTCAATGACGGCATTGGGCCGCGGCTGACCGGCTCGCCCAACATGGCCAAGGCCAATGCGTGGACGCGCGATACGTTGACGGCGATTGGGCTTTCGAACGCTCATCTTGAAGACTGGGGCGAGTTTGGCATGGGCTGGGCGCAGGTGAATACGTGGGCGCGCATGGTCTCGCCTGACCCAGAACCGCTGTGGATGCAGTCCGCCCCGTGGTCTCCTGCGACCAAGGGACCGGTCACGGGCGAGATTGTCTACGTGCCGCTGACGGACGCCAAGGAACTGGACGCGCTCAAGGGTAAGCTGGCGGGCAAGATTGTGCTGCTCGGCGCCACGCGTCCCACGCCCGACATCACCAAGCCGCTCTTCACGCGGTATACCGACGAAGAGCTCAAGGAGATGCAGACGTATACACCGGGTGGCTCGTTCTCGCTGAGCAATCCCGCGTTCCGGACGATGTACGCGGAACGCATGCAGCGTGCGGCGCTGCGCAAGCAGGCTCTTGCGATGATGACCGACGAAGGCGTCCTCGCGATCATCACGCCCAGCCGCGATAGCGAGGATGGTGGCGGGACCGGCATCATCTTCGACGATAACGGCGCGAACCTCGCGCGTGATGCGCAGAAACCCGAGAATGCCGTCAAGATTCCCAACGCTGTGATGATGATTGAGCATTACAACCGGCTCGCGCGGATGGTCGAGCATCATGTGCCTGTCACCCTTGAGGTCAATATTGAGACAAAGTTCACCGGCGAACACGAGCACGGCTTCGATACTGTAGCCGAGATACCCGGCACCGATCCTGAGGTGAAAGATCAGGTAGTTATCGTCGGCGGGCATCTCGATAGCTGGATCTCCGGCACGGGCGCGACCGACAACGGTGCGGGCAGCGTGATCGCCATCGAAGCGGTGCGCATTCTCAAGGCGCTCGATCTGCATCCGCGCCGCACCATTCGCATCGCGCTGTGGAGCGGTGAGGAGGAGGGCCTGTTCGGCTCGCTGGGCTACGTGAAGCAGCACTTCGGCAGCTTTGCTCCGCCGGCTACGCCCGATCCCGCTGGCCTGCCTAGTTTCATGGGGCATCACGGCGCGTTCAACCCTACGCCGGAGTGGGACAAGCTGGACGCTTACTACAACCTCGATAACGGAACCGGCAAGGTGCGCGGCGTATACACGCAGGGCAACTTTGCTATCGCGCCCATCTTCGCGCAGTGGATCGCGCCGCTTGCTGATCTGGGCGTTACGACGATTACGAATCGCAACACCGGCGGCACCGATCACCTGTCGTTCGATGCGGTGGGGCTGCCGGGCTTCCAGTACATCCAGGATCCGATGGACTACGAGACGCGCACGCACCACTCCGACATGGACACGGTTGATCGCCTGCACCCAGCTGACCTTGAACAGGCCGCAGTGGTGGAAGCGATCTTCCTCTGGAACACCAGCCAGCGCGACGCCATGATGCCGCGCAAGCCGTTCCCGCACCCTGAGCTCGACCAGAAGATGAGTGCCCCGCTGAAGGGCATCTATCCGAACGCAACCGAGTAGACGTCATCCATCCCCAACCAGCGGCGAAGACTTCGGTCTTCGCCGCTCTTCTTTGTGAGCCGAGCAAGCCTGCGCGTTGCAGAAAGATCGGTGTGCTTGCCGAGGTCCCGCGTTATAGTTGCTGGCATGAAGGCGATCCCGCACCCGCGAGCCACAACGCTGCTGCTGGCCATTGATTTGGTCGGCACGGGATTGTTCGCTGCCGAAGGGGCTTCGGTGGCCCTGAACGCCCGGCTGGATCTTTTGGGCGTGCTGGTGATTGCGGTGGTGACGGCGACCGGGGGCGGCATCCTTCGCGATGTTCTTCTGGGGGATACGCCGCCGAGCTCCATTCGCGACTGGCGTTATTTCTTTACGGCCCTGATTGCGGGAGCCGGCGTGTTCCTTGTGCATTCCGCCATTCATTTTGAGAACTTGTCACTCATTACCTTGCTCGATGCGGCTGGTTTGAGCTTTTTTGCTGTCGCCGGCGCGGCCAAGGCGGTGCAGTTTGGGATTCATCCACTTCTTTGCGTGGTGATGGGCGGTATCACCGGGGTCGGAGGCGGTGCCGTCCGCGACGTCCTGCTCGACCGGGTACCCATGGTGCTTCGTGGCGATATCTATGCGACTGCGGCTTTACTCGGAGCGGCGGTTACCGTGGTTTGTCTCAGGTTGAAATTCCATCCTGCGATCGCAAGCGGTGCGGGGATTGTTTGCTGCTTTGCGCTGCGCATGCTGGCAGTCCACTTCCATTGGAATTTGCCGGGCGCTGTTGCTGCGAATTCTGTATGAAGTCTTCGCCACCGTTCTTTGTGAGCCTCGCGGGCGGACCGTAACATCGAAGAGGCATGCCGACCCAGTTCACTCCCGAAACGATGAAGTTCCTGCGCGGCCTCGCGCGCAACAATGATCGCGAGTGGTTTGAAGCGCGCCGCGCGACCTACGAGCGCGCCCTGAAAGCCCCTGTGCTGGCGCTGGTCGATGAGATTAATGCGAGCATGATCGACTTCGCGCCCGAGCATGTACGTCCACCCCACAAGGTTGCGATGCGCATCTATCGCGACATCCGCTTCAGCCCCAACAAGCAGCCGTACAAAACGCACCTCGCCGCATGGTGGTCGCGGCGTGGCATGGAGAAGACCTCCGGCGGCGGCTTCTATCTGCAGATCAGCCCGCAGCACGTGATGATTGCCGCGGGCGTCTACATGCCTGAGCGCGAGCAGCTACTCGCCCTGCGCCGCTGGATGAGCGCACACCACGAAAGCTATCGCGCCACGATCAAGCAGCTGCTCAAATCGCGCGGCGCCGGCTTCGAGCTCAGCGAGAGCGAAGCCCTCACTCGCATGCCCAAAGGCTTCGACCGCGACGACCCTGCCGATGAACTGGTGCGCGCGAAGAGCTGGGGTGTGCGCGCGTGGCTGCCCGGAGAGGCCGCGCTCGAGCCTACACTCGCACGCGAGATCGTGCGCAGATTTCGCTTGATGACGCCGCTGATCGACACGCTCAACAGCGCCATTCTCACGCGCGATCACGACGCTTCGCGGCGCGCACTCGCGTCGCCCTCGAAGCGTTTCTTCTAAGCACGAAAGGACGAAAAACCTGTGAATATGCGCTCTTAAGGGATCAAATTCGGAAATACCCATCAAATATCTGTGGAAATGGGAGATTTGACGTTGACAAAGCGCTCAAGAAGGTTGAAGGTGAACATCGGCGCGGTTCTCCGCACCCGCATGAACACTGGCGATTGACCCCTCGTAAAAGCTTTCGGCGATGTCAGCCGGAAGACGGAACGGGAGCCGTCAGAGGCAGGTCGGGAGATGAGCCAAGGCTCACACTCAATCCGCTTTATCTATTTCTTATTTACTTGAACGAAGGAGAAACAATATGGCAAAGGGAATTACAAAGACACAGCTGGTCCGCCTTCTGGCGGAGAAGCTAGAGCTCACCAACAAGCAGACCGCGGCATTCCTCGAGCTCCTGGCCGAGACCGCCGTCAAGGAGACGAAGAAGTCGGGCGAGTTCACCATCCCCGGCATCGGCAAGCTCGTCAAGGCTGAGCGCAAGGCTCGCATCGGTCGCAATCCGCAGACCGGCGAGGCCATCAAGATCAAGGCCAAGACCGTCGTGAAGTTCCGCGTGGCCAAGGTTGCCAAGGACACGATTGCTCCGCCCAAGAAGTAACCAGCGCCTCGCTAACGAGCGCCCGAATACTTCGGGTTTAGTTTTTGGGTCTTGTGGAGGCTAGTGAAGAGGGCCGGAGAGTCGACGCAGGTTGCGTCGGGTCTCCGGCCCTTTTGACGTTTTGATTACGCTAGGCGACGGCGGGTGCATCCTGCGCGGCGCGTGGAAGAAACGCTCGCACCACCAGCGCCAGCCCTACCGAAATAATCAGGCCCTGGCGCAGCGGCTGCGCATTGAAGCTCCATCCGAAGACCGCGAGTACCAGGAATACCGCGAGGAAATAAATCTCACCCAGCAGCGCCTGCACCCAATGCGGTTGCGCTCCTGCTGATGCGATTTGTGGCTTCGTCGCAGGCAGAAAGCGCGGCACGGCCTTTTCGTAGTCGAGATACGCTTGCCCAAACTTCGCGGCCAGGAAGGGCTCTTCCGCCAGCGCGAGCCGCACCTGGAAGATCCACAGCAGGACTACTGCGAACACCGCGCCGCTGGGTGGCATGAGAACCGTCACGCCGAGCGTGTGCAGCAGCGTCCCCAGGTAGAGGGGATTGCGGGTGCGCCGGTACGGGCCGTCGGCCAACATCGTCTCGCCGTGCATAGATGGGGACTTCACGATGCTCGACCCTACGTACGCCGATCCCCAGACCCGCAGCCACGCGCCGAGGCCCGTCAGCAGCAGTGCGATGATCAGCAGCGTAATCGTCGCCGCATCAAACGCCAGCCATCCCTGCTTGGTCAGCGCAGTGGATAGCACCAGCCACGTCGAGCTCGTCGTAAAGCCCGGCACGCCCGCCAGCGAATGCAGGAACAACCACGGCGCCGTGAAGCCAAGGATGTAGATCAGCGCGTGAATCATGAAGCGGAAACGATACTCAAAACGTGTAGCCTGCATCAGAAACTGTTCTCCACGGTGTTGGATTCCACGGCCGCAGGTGCGGATGCGACGAGCTTGTCGATTGCCGCCGGCTGCGCTTCGTCCTTGTAGATCACGCCTGCCTTCATTACGAACGGCACGTGCTGCAGGATCTTCACATCCGCCAGCGGATCGCCCTTCACCGCAATCACGTCCGCCCACTTGCCCGGCTCGAGTGAGCCGACCTTGTCGGTCCATCCCATCAGGTCTGCCGCGTTCAGTGTTGCCGTCTGCAGCGCGGCCAGCGGGGTCATCCCAAACTGGTTCACGTACACGTCCAGCTCATGCGCGTTCAGGCCGTGCGGATAGACCGCTGCATCGGTTCCGCAGGCTACCTTCACGCCCGCCTTGATGGCGCGGATCGCGTTCTTCTTCTCCACCGCGCTCACGTCCTTCATCTTCTGCGCGTAGAACGGCGGCAGGTTGCCGTACTGCTGGACCCAGTCGATGAGGTAGGCCGTGGGCACAAAGTAGGTGCCGTGCTTCAGCATCATGGCAATGTCGGCATCGTCGATATAGCTGCCGTGTTCGATGGAATCGACGCCAGCCTCGGAAGCCCACAGGATCGCCTGCGCTCCATGCGCGTGCGCGGCGACCTTACGGCCGAGGCGATGCGCGTCCGCCACGATAGCCTGCATCTCCTCCAGGGTGTACTGCGATGCCTGCGGGTCATCGCCCTTGGACAATACGCCGCCGGACGCGCCAATCTTGATGAGGTCCGCGCCGTACTTGATGTTGTTGCGGACCATGTGCTGCACCGCCGGAATTCCGTCGGCCACGCCTTCGCCCTGCACGTGATATTGCTCCGGCAGCAGGTTCTCATCCATGTGTCCGCCCGTGATGCCCAGTGCCGGGCCTGACACCTGCATGTGCGGGCCGGGGATGTGTCCTAGATTGATCTCGTCGCGCAGGGCCACGTCGGTGAAGCCGTTCGCGCCGACATTGCGCACGGTCGTGAAGCCGGCGTCGAGCGTGGTCTTGGCGTTCTCCACGCCGAGGATCGCTTCCTTGGCCGGCGTCATCGAGAGCTCGAAATAGGGATCGAAGTTGGTGGCGTCCGTCAGGTGCGTGTGCACGTCGATGAGGCCCGGCAATAACGTGTAGGCCGTCAGGTCGACGACGCGGTCGCCTGGGCCTGCGGGTGTCGCACTGGTCGCGGCAATCGCGACGATCTTGTCGCCGCTGATGATGACGGTCTCGTCGGGCGTTTCCTTGCCAGTATGCACATCGAGCACGCGGCCGGCGCGCAGCAGGGTGCGTCCAGTGGTGGGCTGATAGGTCGGTTGAGCGAAGGCCGTGGCAGCAGCAAGGCCAAGCATAGCGAGCGGGAGAAACGTACGGCGCATCATGAACCTCTTTGTTGGAAGTGGATGTACATGGGCCCGAGCCGAAGCTCAAATCTCAGACAGCGGAAAACAATCTCAGTCAGCGCAGAAACCTACGCGCCCGGTGTATCGCCCAGCGCCGTCAGTATCGCGTCAAAGTCCTCCACGCCGGAGTACTCGATGATCACCCGGCCCTTGCCCTTCTTGTCCTCGATGGTGACCTTGAGGCCGAGGCGGCGGCGAAGTGTGTCCTGCGCGTCGCGTACGTTCGGGTCTACAACGTCTGCGGGCTTGGCTGGCTTGGCTTTCGATTCCGGATTGAGCAGGCCCTGCACGTAGTTCTCGGTGGCCCGCACCGATAGATGCAGCGCCAGCACCTTCTGCGCGGCTGCAAGGATGGCCTCGGGCGACTCCAGCGCCAGCAGCGCCCGCGCGTGCCCGAAACTCAACTCTCCCAGTTCCACGTGACGCTGCACGGATTCCGGTAACTTCAACAAACGAAGGAAGTTAGATACGCTTGCGCGATCCTTGCCGGTGCGTTCCGCCATTTGTTCCTGGGTCATGTGGAAGTCCCGGCTGAGGCGCACGTAGGCATGCGCCTGCTCCATCGGGTTGAGGTCGGCGCGCTGCAGGTTCTCGACGATGGTCATCTCCATCGACTGAAGGTTCGACACCTCGCGCACGATTGCGGGGATCGTCGCCTTGCCTGCCTTCTTGCTTGCCAGGAGCCGCCGCTCGCCCGTGATGAGCGTGTAGCGGCCATCCTGGCGATGGTTCACGCCATGCCGTACCACGATCGGCTGAACCACCCCAGTGGCCTTAATGGAGATCGCCAGCTCCGCCAGCTTGGCCTCGTCGAAGTTGGTGCGGGTCTGGAACGGGTTGCGGTCAATCAGCTCGACATCGATCTCGAGGGGTTTGCCGGTCGACTCCACCGCCGCAGCTGCAGCCGAAATCGGAGCCGTTACCGCTGCTGGCCTGGATGGCAATAGCGACTCCAGCCCCTTACCCAGCGCTCGCGGCTTGCTCGACTGCGCCTTACCGTGTTGATCAACTTGATTCGCCGTTGTCATGTTCAATTCCTACCTATCAAAATAATTCCGTTTGGCACAACCGATGCGTTGCTGACACCGTATCTCGAGTCGTCAGGACTTCCGAAACGGCCACATACCTTTTGACTCGCCAATGCTCTCCAGCACAGCGAAGTTGGGTTTCGGCCCCTGCTTCTTTGGCGGCTTCATGCCGTTCCGCTCCAGAAGCTCCAGCGCGAGGTTCCGATAGGCCTCGGCCCCGCGCGAACGCGGATCGTACAGGGCCACAGGCTTTCCGTGGCTAGGCGCCTCGGCGAGCCGGATATTGCGCGGGATGGTCGTTTTGAAGAGCTTGTCCTCAAAGAAGTTCTGCAGGTTGTCCCGGACCTGCTGCGAGAGGTTGGTGCGGTCGTCGAACATCGTGAGCAGCACGCCTTCAATGGAAAGCTCGGGGTTGAAGTTGGCGGAGACGCGATCGAGCGTTGCCATGAGCTCGGAGATGCCCTCGAGCGCAAAATACTCGGCTTGCATGGGAACCAGGAGGGTGTCGGCTGCGACCAGGGAGTTCAGGGTCAGCAGATCGAGTGCCGGCGGGCAATCTAGGAAGATAAAGGGATAGTCATTCCGGGCGGGCTCCAGGGCCTCGCGCAGCCGATGCTCCCGGCGCTCGACACCCACCAGCTCGACATTCGCGCCAATCATGTTCTTTGTGCCGGGGATGAGCGAGAGCTTTGGCACATCGGTGGGCACAATGACCTCGATGGCGGTGGCATTTCCCAGCAGGAGGTCATAGACGGAAAGGCGCTCCTCATCGCGCGAGAAACCAAGGCCTCCGGTGGTATTGGCCTGGGGATCGACGTCAAGGAGTAGGACCGGCACGCCTTCGAGGGCGACGGCCGCTGCCAGGTTGATGGCGGTCGTGGTTTTGCCGACGCCACCCTTCTGGTTGACGATGGCGATGACCTTACTGCGGGGCGGAAGGCTGTTGGGCGGCTGAGGGCGCTGGGACGTAGGGTTCTGCGAAGGGGGCGGGTTCGGTGCTTGGTTTTGTTCAGACATGGGACGAACCTCAGCCTAGCAGAACCGGAAGCCCAATGTTCCACGTGGAACACTCCAAGTAGTGTTCCACGTGGAACATCCGGTTGAAATGCTGTGCAACGCATGAGGAGCCTGTGCGTTAGCCGTCCGCTACTTCGATTGCTGCATCTTCACCCAGCCGGGTGCATCGCCTGGGAGCGGAATGCTATCTGCCCCATCGTGCGCGTCCGTCGTTAGCGCCACCAGCCACCCGCCCGGTTTCACGCGCCGCCGAGCCTCCACCGTCGCCTGCTCCATGTTGTCGACGGCGCGGAGCGTCACCACGTCAAAGAGCCTCGGCGTCCCGGCGACTTCCGGCATCGCTTCTACGCGCCCTGCCCAAACTTCCGTGGCGAGTCCGAGGGTGCGCACGGCCTCACGCAGGAACGATGCCTTTTTCCCCTGGGACTCGGCCAGCGTCACCCGCAATCCTGGCAGCAATAATTGGATGGGTAACCCCGGAAAGCCCGCACCGGAACCGAAGTCCAGCAGGCTTGCATTCTGCAGAACGCGCCCGCCGACCTGCACCCCGGCAAACAAACTCTCGCCAAAGTGCCGCCGCACCATCTCCTCGGGCTCCCGAATTGCCGTGAGATTGGTCCGCGCATTCCACTTCACCAGCAAGTCCAGGTATAGGGCTAGCTGCGAATACATCCCTGCCGGAACCGCTGCATTGCCTACATACGGTGTGACGAGCTCCGCGATCCGGCCTTCTGACAGGGTCGCCATGGGCTACCGGGCCGCGCTTTCCGTCTGGTCCGCGCCCCGCAACGTTGCCACTCGCCGAGCCTCGGCGACCAGCCGCTCGAACAGCGCGCGACTGGCGGCGCTGATCTCGAAACTGCGCTCAGGATGCCATTGGACGCCCAGAACGAACTGCTTGGCGGCTGGATGTTCCACGTGGAACACCAAGTCATCGGCGTCCATCTCGACCGCCTCGATCACGCCATCCTCGGGAGAACGTGCCACAATCCGCAGGCCTTCCCCTGGAGCTGCCACCGACTGATGATGACTGGTATTGATGGGCAGCCTCAGATACCCATCCACCTCGGGCGCTTCTTCCTTCGTCAGCAACGACGCGAGCACGCTGTCCTTCGCAACGAGAGCGGTGTGTGCGATGGCCACCTTGCTGCCCGCGCTATGATTCACCGGCAGGGGCGTCAGGTCCTGCACCAGCGATCCTCCGCGCCACACGTTCAGCGATTGCACCCCAAAGCAGATCCCCAGGACGGGCTTTCCGTGCTTCTCGGCATTGTCCAGCAGTAGGTAATCGACGGCCTCGCGAGCCGGATCGGCGGGTGCTGTCGCCGGGTCGCGGTCGGCTCCATAGAGGGCTGGGTCGACGTCCGCCGGGCTTCCGGGGAGCAATACCCCGTCGCAGCTGGCAATCAACTCGCGCAGCGTACCGGCCGGCAAGTCGAGTCCGAGCGCCACCGGCTCCCCGCCCGAGAGGGTTACCGCCCTCGCATAGCTGGGCCACGAGCGCTGGTTATAGGGCACATCGGTCGAGGTCGGCACCGGAATCGCAATGCGTGGCATCATAAATCGTCCCCTGGAAACAGGGTACAAGATTCAGGCCACCCCACACCTCCACGCTCGCAATAGATTTGTCTGCGGGAGGTGGTCAGCGGTGTTAACCAACTAGATACCCCCAACGCAAGCATGCCCTGTGCGCAGCTTGAGTATGCGCACAGGGCATTCGCTTGTTTCAACGGTTCCGCGCTACGGTTTCTGACCGGGGGTCAACAGGGCTTCAAACTCAGGATTCCCGTGCAGCGTGGCGAGCTGCTGATCCTGCTGCAGCTGCTGTCGGTCTTTGAATCCTTCCTCGATTGCCTTGTGCAGGTACAGAATTGCCTGTACCTTCATTCCCGCGTGCGCATAGATCTCCGCAAACGTGAGGTAGAGTTTGGCCAGCTCCGCGGGCGACTCAATCTGCTGGATCCCATTCATTGCGATCTCCTGGAAAATGTCCGGGTCCAGTAAGAACGCCTTCTCGTAGGCCTCGGCACCGTTGCTGTACTGGTGTTCCACCATGTACACCGCGCCCAGGTTGCTCCAGAACGGAGCGGTCGCTGCGTCCAGCTTGATCGACTTCTTGTACAGCTGTGTGGCCCGCTTGTTGTTGTTCTGGTGGAAGTATATGGTTCCCAAATTGTTGTATGGTGCGGCAAACTTGCTATCCAGCTTGGTCGCCTGGCCATAGTTGGCGATGGCGTCTTCGTCGTTGGCCATGCGCTGGTAAGCAACGCCGATCTTGTTGTAGATCTCGGCGTTCTGCGGCCGAATCTTGCGGTACGCCTCAATGGCGTCTGCGTAGCGCCCATGCACCACCATCAAGTCTGCCAGCAACTCCGGCGTGACCACGGTAGGCTCAGCGTTTGTCGACGCTGGCGTCTGCTGATCGACGTGTCCGAAGTTCAGCGCGTTATGGGTCTGCGCCAGCGCGCCGCACGCGAAGACGAGACCGACCACTCCTGTGCAACTGACTAAGCTCATCGCAGTCAACTTCATACGTACCTCCCAGTGCAAGCTAACGTTTGACCCTGCAATCCCAACGCGCACTCTAGACCGAAATGGGATTAGGGACTAGCATGATCCCAATTGGTTCGGCTGGATAGGCCCACTTCCGCAAAATCCACCGGACCACTTTGAGTTCAGCCTTCCGCGGTCTCCGGCGGACGGTGACAGGAGCACGCATGACACGCCGTGCCTCAAGCTTTGAACTCGTGCTTCCGCCGCGTCCGGAAGGTGTGCCCTCCTTCCACTGGCTGCGCAACGCGCTGCGCACGGAGATTCTCAACGGCCGCATCATGCCGGGATCCAAGCTGCCTGCAAGCCGCGAGTTCGCTCGCCAGTACCAGCTTTCGCGCGGCACGATTCTCGCGGCGCTCGACGAACTGCAGGCCGAGGGCTATCTCGAAGGCCGGCGCGGCTCCGGTACGTACGTCTCGCAGATTCTTCCTGAGCATCTTCTTCCCTCGCAGACGATTGCGGACCAGGAGCTCAGCGCGAACGCGTCCCAGGGGCCGCATCTCTCCGGGTTCGCGACGCGCGTGCGTCCGTTCACGCTGCAGGTGAGGCCGGAGAACAGCGCCTTCCGGACCAACCTTCCCGCGCTCGATCTCTTTCCCACCACGCTGTGGGCGCAGCTGACTGGGCGTCGTCTGCGCTCTGCTACCACGCGCGATCTGCTTGGTTGCGAAGCGCAGGGATATCGTCCGCTGCGCGAGGCGATCGCCGATTACGCGCATAGCTCGCGCGGCATTCAGTGTTCGCCCGAGCAGGTCCTCGTGGTCTCGGGTGTGCAGGAGGGTCTCGACCTGGCGGCGCGCCTGCTGCTCAATCCCGGGGACAAGGTGCTGGTGGAAGATCCTGGGTACCAGGGTGCGTATGCTGTCTTCGCGGCGATCGGTGCGCGCGTCGTCTCCATGCGGCTGGATGCTGAAGGAGCAGCGCCGAAGGAATCTGATTTCCGCGGCTGCCGCTTCGTTTACGTCACGCCGGGCCACCAATATCCAGTTGGCATGACCATGAGTCTGCAGCGCCGGCTGCAGCTTCTGGCCTGGGCAAAGAAATACGACGTGCCCATTCTGGAGGACGATTACGACAGCGAGTTCCGCTTCTCCGGCCGCCCCATTCCCGCGATGCAGGGCCTCGATCACGGAGGCAAGGTCATCTTCTGCGGCAGCTTCAACAAGGTCATGTTTCCTTCGCTGCGGCTGGGCTACTTAGTGGTGCCGCGCAATCTGATCGAGGTGTTCGCGTGCGCCAAGGCGCTGACCACACGGCATCAATCGCTGCTCGACCAGGCGGTGCTGTGCGATTTCATCGAGCAGGGACACCTTGGCCGGCATCTGCGTCGCATGCGCAAGATCTACCAGGAGCGCTACACCATCCTGCGCGAGTCGGCGCAGGAGCACCTAGCCGAGTATCTTGAGATCGCCACGATCGAAGCCGGCCTGCAGACCATCGGGCTTCTGCACGGCCATCTCGCCGTCCAGGGCATCTCCGCCGAGATGGTTGCGCAGCGCGCCGCGTTGGTAGACATCGACGTGGTCCCACTAAGTCACTACTGCCACATCGCCTCGATCCCCGAAGGCCTGCAGATAGGCTTTGCCGCGGTGCACGAGAAGGAAATTCATCGCGGCGTGCTGAAACTGGCCAGCGTATTTGATCGCATCAAAGCCGAGCGCCTGCCCGCGAACGGGCGCGCCGTTGGCGGAAATTTGGTTTGACGGATCGCGCTCGGTGGAGAATACTAATCCGGTCTCGCAGCTAAATGTAGTAGCGGTTTTCCTGCTGTCCTCAAGGCACGAAGAACCAAAGAATTCTCTACCGAGCCGTCAGTAGTCAGGCCCACAACGGGCACGCGCAGGAGGGTTCGTC
>JBEKFF010000035.1:0-21884 GCA_050013455.1 Acidobacteriaceae bacterium
GTCCCCCGTCAGTGGATTTGAAGACCTGCGCCGGCTTGATCTTTGGCCGGGGGTTGAGGTTGTCGGCGCCTCCTCGGCCGCCACCCGTACCTTGCGTTGCAGCCAGCATCACACTGGGCTCATCGAAGGCATACTCCAAATCGCGCGCGCCGTCGTACTCGGCCGCCTGTAGGACGCGGGTCCAGCTTTGACCGCCGTCGGTGGAGCGAGAGACACCGCCGCCGTGATGCGTAGCATCGCCAAGGGCAGAGACGATTACCAGGTTGGGATCCGCTGGATCAACAAGGATATTGGTGATCTTCACGGTGTCTTCCAAGCCGATGTGCTGCCAGGTCTTGCCCGCATCGCTCGACTTCCACATGCCGTTCCCAAGGCTGCCGCCAATGGGATCGCCGGCACCGGCATACACGATCTCCGGATTGGACGGAGCAACCTGGATAGCGCCGACACTATCGACGCTTGTCTCCTGATCAAAGATGGGAGACCAGGTTACGCCGGCGCTGGTCGTCTTCCAGATTCCGCCCTGGGGAGCGCCAAAGTAAAACGTGCCGGGTTCGCCGATCACGCCCGTCACCGAAGAAATGCGCCCACCGTGAAAGGGCCCGACGTTACGCCACTGAAGGCCAGCATAGAGGTTGGGATTGACCTGCGCCGCTGCACCCAAAGCCGTTGCAAGTACGCTGGAAAGTGCCAGCCCCCAATATGCCGTCCGCTTCATTCTCGTCATGATCCATCCTCACAGGAATCTTCGCCGTTAGGCGGGAAGTACACGGGACCATTGCAGGCTGCCCGTTGTCTCACTATGCAATTTCGGTGATGCCTTCCACGACGAACGCCGCGCTCTGCCACCACCGCCGAAAACGATGCGGATCCTGCAGAGACTTCCGTGGAATATTGAAAAATAAGAGCGTCGATTGGGTATACGAATGGAACGGACGAATGGTCGCAAAGAATTGCACGACCGCGTTATAAAGCTCGCGCGAACCGGAGTTCTTCCCCTGCGATACGGTGACGTCTGCAACGGACCTCGGCGTTCGGCCAGATGAAACACAGTATGCTCAGCCCGCGGCGGGCGAGCGCGAGGGGACCGTTCGACGCTTGAAGTTACAATCGCATCCAGATTGCGAAAGGGGCAGGATGACGGTACTGGATCTGTGTTCGTATTTGGGGTTGGGGGCGGCCGGCGCCATCACGGTGAACCTCTTGCTGGGAATGCTGATTTCGCTGAGGTACAGTCCGGTGAGGATGTGGCCCCATCGGCACGTGAACCTGTTCGCGCTGCATCAGTGGACGGCCTACCTGGCCATTGCGCTGACTTTGACGCATCCAGTGGTGCTGCTCTTCCAGTCAACGCGCCACTTCAGGGTAGTGGATTTGGTGTGGCCGTTGCACTCGCCGTTGCAACCCAAACTGAATACGGTGGGAGCACTGGCGCTGTACTTGGTCGTCCTGTTGGTGGGGTCGTCGCTCCTGCGGCGCCAGATCGGCAGACCGCTGTGGCGGCGACTGCACTACGCGGCGTTTCCGATGATGGTGCTGCTGTTCATTCACAGTATTTTGACCGACCCGGAGCTCAAGGATGGGCACCCCGACCTGTTGGATGGCGGAAAGGTCTTTCTCGAGATTGCGTGTGTGGTGAGTGTGGCTGCGGTCGTCGCTCGGGTGTGGCTGCATGGGCGCGGGCTTCGGGCGCAGCGGAAACAGAGCGCCTAGGTTTAAGCCCTACCGCGAATCCGGGCTGAGTACCGCTCCGAATCACGTACCGCATCGCCATCAGTACGACCCATGACCTGATTGCACTCGAGCGCAGGGAGAGAGTCGCCGGCGTCGATACCTACTGGGAGATTGGTCACGATATCTCCGCTTACGAGGACTAATCCTGCTGCGGTGTTTGCTGATTCGTACTGGCAGAAATCAAGTGTCAGCAGGAAGATTGAAGATGTGCTTTTGTAGAAGCTCACCTGCTCGTTTGCCATTTCCCTGTTCCAGCGCGTCAATGATCTTCCAATGGGCTTCCTGCACAGCCATCAAATCGATGTTGCTTCTCATCAGCCACATCTGGAGCCGAACTTCAAACGCCAGCGAGTTCCAGGTGCGGAGCAGAATGCGGTTGGCTGCACCTTCTACGATCAGCCGATGAAAGTTCATGTCATGCCGAGCGTAGGCTCTCACATCCTTCTTCTTGGCTGCGCTGAGGATAGTTGACGCCGCTTTCTTTAGAGCAGCGACCGACCCCTCAAAATGAGGTGCGGCGAGTTGTCCGGCAAGGTTCTCGAGCATGGCGCGAACCATATACGCCTCACGAATGTCCTGCGGAGTCACCTCTCGCACACGGCTTCCCTTATAGGGTTCCGTCACGACGAGTTCCAACCCCTCCAGTTCGCAAAGCGCCTCACGCACAGGTCCCTGGCTGGTATTGAGCTCCTTTGCAATTTGGAGTTCGACAAGCCGCGTTCCAGGAGGAAGCTCGCCATTCATGATCCTGCGCAGAATATCCTGCTTTACTCGTTCCGCCATCGAGTCGCGGCGAAGGGAGTGACCTTTACTTGCCATGACTATCGATTGTAAATAATCTGCGACCTTTTTGGATTATGAATAATCTATAAGTCAGGGACATCGGGATGCACTTGTCCACGAGACGTCCCGCAAGCAATAAGCGGACAACTCACAACTCTCAACTTCTTGTCTCGCAATCGATCGAACAAGACAACCACAGCTTCCTGCTCGAGTTGCACACCCGCGAGCAGGGCTGCCGACATGAATCAGCGGGTTACAGCCTCTGTTGTCAGGCTTCGTCATCACCCTCTATTCATTCGTCGGAAAACGTATCGGTGAATGATATTGATTCACCCTCTTACCAAACAGAAAGATTTCGGCTATGTGGATTGTCAAACTCGCGCTCAACCGGCCCTACACCTTTGTTGTTGCCGCTATCTTAATTCTGCTGCTGGGTGTTTCGTCCGTCGCGACCATGCCCACCGACATCCTGCCGAACATCGATATCCCTGTCATCACCGTGGTCTACGATTACCGCGGCCTGCAAGCGCAGGAGATGGAACAGCGCATCACCACCTTCAACGAATTCATCATGTCCACCGTGAACGATGTGAAGTCGATCGACTCGCAGACCGTTCGCGGCTATGCCGTCCTGATGATTTACTTCCAGCCGCAAGTGCATATCGACGCCGCCATCGCGCAGGTGGGCGCGGCCACACAGTCCATCCGCTTTCGCTTTCCTCCGGGAGTAAACCCACCCTGGGTGCTTCGCTTCAGTGCCTCGACCGTGCCTATCTATCAACTCGCCCTCTCCAGCGATTCGCTCTCGCAATCAGAGTTGTACGACTACGGCATCTTCCGCATCCGTCAAAAAATCTCGGTGGTCCCGGGCACGCTGCTCGAGGCGCCCCATGGCGGCGTCGTGCGGCAGATCATGGTAGATCTGAATCAGCAATCGCTGCTGGCCAAGGGCCTTACACCGATGGACGTCGAAAGCGCTCTCTCAGCGCAGGACGTCACCATGCCCACCGGCACAATCAAAATCGGTGGCCGCGAGTACGGATCGAGCCTCAACAACAGTCCAACCGATGCGCTGGACTTGAACAATGTTCCGGTCAAGGTGGTCGGTGATTCGGTGATCTACATGCGCGATGTCGCGCATGTACGCGACGGCTGGATGGTACAGCAGAATGTCGTGCGCGCCAACGGGCGACCCTCGGTACTGCTTCCCATTTACCGCAGCGGTTCCGTTTCGACGCTCTCGATCATCAATCAGATCAAGAACAATATCCTCCCAGCCGTTCAAGCGGCCGCTCCCAAGGGCATGTCGATCACGGGCTTGTTCGACCAGTCAGTATTTGTCCGTGCGTCGATCAAAGGGGTGCTGCGCGAGGCGGTCATCGCCTCGTTCCTGACGGCACTGATGATCCTGGTCTTCCTGGGCAGTTGGCGCAGCACGCTTATCATCGCCATCTCGATCCCACTCTCCATCCTGAGCTCGATCATCATCCTGAACGCGCTCGGAGAGACGCTGAACACCATGACCCTCGGCGGCCTCGCGCTCGCCGTCGGCATTCTCGTTGACGACGCCACGGTCACCATCGAAAACATTCATCGCCACATGGACGGCCAATCCCTCTTCGACGCCGTCCTGATCGGCGCGTCAGAGATTGCGACGCCGACGTTCGTGTCCACGCTGACCATCTGCATCGTCTTCGTCTCCGTCATCTTTCTAACCGGGCCGGCGAAATATCTCTTCACCCCGATGGCGTTGGCCGTGGTGTTCGCGATGATGGCCTCGTACGTCCTCTCCCGCACGCTCGTGCCCACGCTCGTGAACTTCATGCTGAAGGGCGAGGTGCATTACTCGAATGAAGCTTCGGACCACACCGCGGAGGCGCCGCGTCCCTCCTGGTTTGAGCGCTTCAACGATCGCTTCAATGCCGGCTATCTTCGCTTCCAGGCGTATTACACGGATCTGCTGCATCGCTTCATCGAGCATCGGCGCACGGCCTTGATTGCCTGTGCGTCCGTGATGGCGACCGCATTCCTGCTGCTTCCGTTCATCGGTCGCGACTTCTTTCCTGCCGTCGACACAGGCCAGATTCGTCTGCATGTGCGCGCCATGCCGGGCACCCGGATTGAGCAATCATCTGTCCTCATGAGCCAGGTCGAGCAGCAGATCCGCGGCGTCATCCCGGCGGACCAGCTCGACTTGGTCCTCGACGATATCGGTCTTCCCCAGGATCCCATCAGCTTCACCTTCGGCTTCACGCCAAACATCGGTGCGTTCGATGGAGAGATCCTCATCTCGTTGAAGGACAATCATGATCCGTCGGAGAACTATATCGAGCAACTGCGCAAGGTGCTACCCAAGGCCTTTCCGTCGATGACGTTTTATTTTGAGCCGGCGGATATGGTCACCCGCATTTTGGACTTTGGCGTGACCGCTCCAATCGATGTCCAGGTGCAAGGCACGGATGAAGGAAACTTCGACGTCGCGCGTGATCTCCGCGAGAAAATCGCAGCGATACCCGGTGCAGCTGACGTTCACCTGCAGCAGGTGATGGACAGTCCTACGTTCAAAATTAATGTCGACCGAACGCGCGCGGCGCAGTTTGGCTTGACGCAGCAGGATGTAGCCAACAGCTTGTTCGTGTCGATGGCTTCGGGCTATGCCGTCGCTCCAAACTTCTGGGCCGACCCCAAGATGGGCCTGACGTACACGGTGACCGCGCAGACGCCACAATACCGGCTCGATTCACTGAACTCGTTGGAGAACACGCCGATCCCCATCAAGACCATGCCGAACCGCACCGAGATGTTGAGCAACATGGCCACGATCGCTCCTTCATTCGAGCCGATCGTCATCAACCATCACAACGTCCAGCGAGTCTACGACGTGCTGCTCAACACCCAGGACACGGATCTCGGAACCATCGCGAAACGCGTGCAGAAGGTCGTTGACGAGGAGCAGAAAAAGCTTCCTGCCGGTAACGTCATCGAGGTGCGTGGCCAGGTTGAAAGCATGAATGAAGCGTTCACGCGCCTCGGCATTGGTTTGGTCTTCGCGGCGATCCTGGTCTATCTGCTGATGGTCGTCAACTACCAGAGCTGGCTCGATCCGTTCATCATCATCTGCGCTCTTCCCGGAGCATTCTGCGGCATCGTCTGGGCGCTCTTCCTCACGCAAACCACCTTCAGTGTGCCCAGCCTGATGGGCGCCATCATGTCGATCGGCGTCGCGACGGCCAACTCGATTCTCCTGGTGACCTTCGCCAAGGAGCAGAGTGAACGCGGCCATACGGCTCTTGAAGCTGCCGTCTCCGCAGGCTCCACGCGGTTGCGGCCCATCATCATGACGGCCTTCGCAATGATCGTCGGCATGTTGCCGATGGCCCTCGGACTGGGCGAGGGCGGAGAGCAGAACGCGCCACTCGCACGCGCCGTCATCGGAGGCCTGTCGATGGCCACCTTTGCAACCTTGTTTTTCGTACCGCTGATGTACAGCATCGTTCACGGAAGACGTGAATCCACCGACCAGGAGATCGCACAATGAGCACGGTAGCCATCAACACCCAATCGCCCAATACCCAATCGCCGCGCAAGCGTCCGACAAGCATCGCGGTCGGCGGACTTGTGCTGCTCACTCTGTTGGTGCTCGGCATCGCGCCTCGGATCATTCGCAATCGCGAAGCCAGAGAGGTCGTGCAGGCCAGCACGGTTTTGCTTCCCGAGGTGACGGTCGTGCATCCGCAGCAGGCGCCGGCACAGACGACGGTCTCTCTGCCTGGCAATCTGCAGCCTCTCTATGGCGCCTCCATCTTCGCCCGCACCAACGGCTACATCGCCAAGCGGTTTGTCGACATTGGATCGCATGTGAAGGCCGGCCAGTTGCTCGCCATCATCGCAACACCGGAGATCGACCAGCAACTCAATCAGGCGCGCGCGGATGTAGTCGAAGCTGCGGCCGTGATCGAGCAGTCCAAGGCCGCCTACCAGCAGGCGCAGGCGAATCTCGACATCGCGCGCATCACCCGCGATCGCTACGCCCCACTGATCAAGAAGCACGCGGTAACCCAGCAGTCTCTCGACGAAGCCGACCAGACCTTCAACGCGCGCACCGCCGATCTCGCGGCCGCGCAGGCCAACATCGATGTCTCCCAGGCAAGCCTGAAGTCGAAACAGGCCATCGTCGGACGCCTCGAGCAGATGCAGGGCTTCGAGCGAGTTGTCGCTCCCTTCGAGGGCGTGATCACGGCCCGCAACGTCGAGCAGGGCGATCTCGTGAATGATGGCAGCAACGATGGCGCGAAGAGCCTCTTCAGCATCGCGCAAAGCAACATCCTTCGCGTGCAGGTGGAGGTTCCTCAATCCGACGCGCTCTCCATCAAGCAAGGCCAGCAGGCATCGCTCGCCGTGCAGGAGATCCCTGGCCACCGCTTCATCGGCACCGTCACCCGTTGCGCGGAGTCCGTCGATCTAGGCGCTCGCACCATGCTCACAGAAGTCCAGGTCGACAACCACGACGGCTCGCTCATCCCCGGCATGTACGGACAGGTAACCTTCGACATTGCGGCCACTCGTCCCTCGCTGATCATCCCATCGACGGCTCTCGTGATCGACAAGAACGGCACGCATGTCGTCTCGGTTTCGGAAGACAAACGAGTCCATATCGTTCCAGTCAACATCGGCCAGGACCTGGGATCGCGCGTTGAGATTTCCCAGGGGCTGCACGGCGGCGAGACCTTGGTGAGCAATCCAAGCGACCTTCTCAACGACGGACAAAGGGTGTCCATTGCGCAGTAACGCGAAACAAATGACCGAAAGGCAACGGGAGTACTGGAGCAACGTGATGAAACGATATCTTCCGCTCATGGCCGGCCCGACCCTGTTGTTGCTGGCCGGCTGCATGGTGGGACCGAAGTATACGCGGCCCGCTGCGCCCACCGCGCCCACCTTCAAGGAGGCGCCCACCGACCAGTCTGGATGGAGGCCTGGGCAGCCCAGCGATGCGGCGTTGAGGACCAATTGGTGGGAGATGTATCAGGACCCTCAGCTCAACGCACTCGAGGCGCAGGTGAATGGTGCCAACCAGACGCTCAAGATCGCCGAGGCAAACTTCCGCTCCGCGCGCGCGGCCGTTGCACTGGCGAAATCCAAGCAGGCGCCCACCATCGGTACGGGAGCTAGCGTGAGCACGCTCCGCGAGTCAGCGAATGAGCCATACTTCCTGACCAACCTGGCCAACAACGGCGGCGGAGACTTTACGATGCCGATCGATTTGAACTACGAGATCGATCTCTGGGGACGCATTCGCCGCGGCGTCACCGCCGCCCGTGAGCAGGCCCAGGCCAGCGATGCCGACATGGAGAGCGTGCGCCTAAGCCTTCACGCGGAACTGGCCACCGACTACTTCGGCCTGCGCAGCGCGGACGGCCAGGAGAAGCTGCTCGACGACACGATCAAGGCCTATCAGGACGCCTTGCAATTGACCGAGGACCGCTTCAACGGCGGCCTCGCCCTCTCCTCCGACATAACCCAGGCAGAGGCGCAGCTCGATCAGGCGCAGGTCCAGCGCACAGATGAAGAAGTCCAGCGCACCCAATTCGAGCACGCCATCGCCGTCCTGATCGGCAAGCCTCCGGCAGCCCTCACCATCCCGCGCAATCCGATTGATGTCGACACGCCGGCCGTCCCGGCCATCCCCGGCATGGTGCCCTCCGACTTGCTCGAGCGTCGCCCCGACATCGCCGCAGAGGAGCGCCGCATGGCCGCCGCCAATGAGCAGATCGGCATCGCAAAGGCCGCTTACTATCCAACCCTTTCGCTCAGCGCACTCGCCGGAATGGAAGGAACCTCCGCGCTCAATTGGTTCACGTGGCCCAGCCGCTTCTGGGCCGTCGGTCCCACCTTTTCGGAGACGCTGTTCGACGGAGGTCGACGCCACGCTATGAACGATCAAGCTCGCGCCAACTATGACGCGACCGTCGCAGCCTACCGTCAGACCACGCTCCAGGGCTTCCAGCAAGTCGAGGACAACCTGGCCGCGCTGCGCATCCTGAACACGGAGAAGGAACAGCAACATCGCGCGACGGCTGCATCCCTCAAGTCCCTCGATGTCTTCCAGTCGCGCTATGCAGGAGGCCTCGATCTCTATCTCGAGGTGGTTACGTCGCAGACCACGGCGCTTAACAATCAGCGAAACGATATCGAGCTCATGCAGCGCCAACTCGATGCCAGCGTTCTGCTGATCAAAGCGCTGGGCGGCGGCTGGAATACGCAGCAGTTACCAAAGCTGTAGAACCGGGCGAATCGAGTGCTCGCTTGATCCTCTGTGCTCCGACCATTGTTCTCGCGAAGTGAGAATCGCTCTAGTTCGACCGCGAATGACCCAGTGCCGCGTTCTCTAACTCGCGAACCCTGCGGCGCTCAGCGAGAACCTTGCGGCGCTCAGCGATATGAGCGCGACATCAGCCTCGGGACCCACCGAATCCCACACACGCTTGCCCTCTTGCTGATACCGGAGATGGCAGGTCCCGTTTGAGCCCTTCACGGCGCGACCGTCGCTGATTGCGCAGCCGGGGCGGACATGACCATGGGGCTGGATGACTGTTTTAAGATAAGGGCAGGAGCCATCCTCAAGACCGACTCTGATATTGAGCTGCACGGGGTTACGCATGAGCGCTGCAGTGAGCTAATACCCGTTTGAACAGGATTGTCGGGATGATGAACCTGGGGTTTCTGGTGGCAGCGCTGGTACCACAACCCTAAATCATTGATTCTAAGAAAACTGGCGGAGAGTGGGGGATTCGAACCCCCGATAGAACTTTTGGTCCTATAACGGTTTAGCAAACCGCCGCCTTCAGCCACTCGGCCAACTCTCCTGCGGGGTAGAGTTTGATTATAGCCTGTGACCCCACACCGCGGCGAACCGCCCGCGCGCCTGCGCCCATTTAGCGATACATTGCAAGGAGCAGCGCCCCACGCCCACCCTCCCGGAGAATGCCGCCATCAGCCTCGCGACACACCCGTCCGCCACGTCTCTCCACCGCCGCAACTTCCCCGCACGCAACAAGCTGCGTCTCGTGCCGCTACTCGCCGCCACGTACTTCATGGTCGCCGGCGGCCCCTACGGACTCGAAGACATCATCGGCAAAGCTGGCTACGGGCGCGCCCTCCTCCTGCTCGCCATCATTCCCCTCATCTGGAGCCTGCCCACCTCCCTCATGGTCGGCGAGCTGGCCAGCTCCATTCCCGCCGAAGGCGGCTTCTACGTCTGGGTCCGCCGCGCCCTGGGCCGCTTCTGGGGCTTTCAGGAAGCCTGGCTGTCGCTCGCAGCCAGTGTCTTCGACATGGCCATCTATCCCACCATCTTTGTCCTCTATCTCGGCCGTCTCGCGCCCACGTGGACGGCCGGCCACCTCGGCATCTTCTGGAAACTAGCCGTCGTCCTTGGATGCATGCTCTGGAATCTCACCGGCGCCAAGGCCGTCGGCCAATCCTCGGTCGCCCTCTTCTGCGTTCTGCTCGCACCCTTCGTCATCCTCATCACCGCGGGCCTCTGGACGTGGCACGGTCACGGTACGGGCGCCCTGCTGCAATCGGTCGGCGCCCCCGATCTCGCCGGCGCTATCGCCGTCACCATGTGGAATTACATGGGCTGGGACAACGCCAGCACGGTCGCGCAGGAAGTAGAGGACCCTCAGCACAACTATCCTCGTGCCATGCTTGGCGCCACCGCGCTGGTCGCCTTCACCTACATCCTCCCGCTGCTCGCAGTTGCCCTCGCCGGCCTCGCGCCCGGCCAGTTCTCTACCGGTGCGTGGACGGACGCCGCGCACATCCTCGCAGGTCCGCTCCTTGCGCTCGCCGTTGTCGCGGGCGGCATGATCAACGGCGTCGGCATGTTCAACCCGCTCATGATGAGCATTACCCGCGTGCCCTTCGCGATGGCGGAAGACGGCCAGGCTCCGCAAGTTTTGCTGCGCCGCACCAGGCTCGGCGTACCGTGGGTGAGCGTTCTTGCGTGCGCAGCGATCTGGGGTCTCGCGCTACGCTTTACCTTCGAGCGCCTCATCTCGATCGACCTCGTCCTCTACGGCGCGTCGCTGATCCTGGAGTTCGTCGCGCTCGTAGTCCTGCGTCGCCGCGAGCCCGATCTTCATCGCCCGTTTCGCGTTCCCGGAGGCATGCCCGGAGCCATCGCGGTCGGCATCGGCCCCACCCTGCTGATCGCCTTCGCCCTCTGGGCCGCGCGCAACGAGCAAGTCCTCGGCTTGAACGCGCTGCTATTCGCCGCCCTGGTAGGCATCGCCGGAGCCGCAGTCTACGGCGTCACCGAACTAGTCCGCCGTCGCACCCAGGCCTGAACGCAAAGGCGGCTCGCGGCTGCAGCTTCCGCTACAATCCACGAGCCGCCATCAAGCCATCATCAATCGTTAAGCTTTGACCTTCTTGTCCTCGGCCTTTGCCTTCCTGTCCTCAAACGCCGCCATCGACTTCGTGATCAACGCGCGCGCAGCCGCGGCATCGCCCCAGCCACGCACTTCGACCCTCTTCCCTTCAAGATCCTTGTAGATGGAAAAGAAGTGCTTGATCTCCCGCAAAATATGCGGATAGATCTGCGAGTAGTTTGCCACGTCCGCATAGCGAGGATTGCCCTCGCCCACCGCCAGAATCTTCTGGTCCGGCTGCCCCTGGTCGATCATATCCAGCACACCGATGGGCCGCACCTGCAACACGCATCCGGTAAAGCTCGGAGAATCCACCAGCACCAGCACATCCAGCGGGTCGCCATCCTCGGCGTGCGTGCTTGGAATAAAGCCATAGTCCCCGGGATAATGCACCGGCGAAAACAAGTTGCGATCCAGGCGAAAGACGTGCAGCGTTTTGTCGTACTCGTACTTATTGATGCCATCCAACGGAATCTCAATGACGGCATTCACCAGCTCGGGGGCACTCTCACCCACCGGCAGTTCAAGGTAATTCGGCATAAATTTCGGGGTCTCTTCTTCTCTCTACGATTTCAAACCAGGCGATTCGCACCCTGCCGCCGAACCAGGCCTGCTCAACACAGACCGCGGAAAACAGCCAGTGATCTCAGACACGGTGCGATGTCTCCTTAACAGTCTATCGTCACTCTGCAGGGCGGGCATCTCCCACCCAGGCGGTTCGTGGCCACGAGGCCCTTTTGCTGCGCAATATCGAGTGAAACCCTCCGCCAATCGCACGCAATGGCTCCGTCGGAGCGGCTCCAGATGCTAGGCTGGAAGATGGGAGTTTGATCCACCTTGATCGAGTCGGAAATTTACACAAAATCCACCAACCCCAGCCTTCACCCCGAGGGCAGCAGCCGCTTCATTCGCGCCTGCCTCCGCCAGCCCGTGGATCGCACGCCCGTCTGGTTTCTCCGCCAGGCCGGCCGCTACATGCCCGAGTACATGGCCGTGCGTGAGCACCACACGCTGCTCGACATCTGCCGGACTCCATCCATCGCCGCGGAAGTCACCATCACCGCCGCCGAACGCCTCGACGTCGACGCTGCCATCATCTTCGCCGACCTCCTCCTGCCCCTCACCCCCATGGGCCTCGACTTCGAATTCGTCGCCGGCGAAGGCCCGCAAGTCCACACTCCCATTCGCTCGCTCGAAGCCATCCAGGCTCTCCGCACCGATCGCGTTGAAGACCTCCTCTACGTCGCCAGGGCCATCGAAAAAGTAGCCGCGCACTTTGCAACTCCCCGCCCCGACGGCGACCGCCTCGGCATCATCGGCTTCTGCGGCGCGCCCTTCACCCTCGCCAGCTACATGATCGAAGGCGGCAGCTCGCGCAACTACGTCGAAGCCAAGAAGATGATGTACGCCAACGACGGCGCGTGGCCTCTGCTGATGGAGAAGCTCAACACCGTCCTCGTCGCCTACGCGCAACAACAAGTCGAAGCCGGCGCCGACTGCATCCAGATCTTCGACTCCTGGGTCGGCTCCCTCTCCGTCACCGACTATCGCCAGTACTGCCTCGCCCCCACCACCGAGCTCGTGCAGCGCATCAAAGCTCTCGGCGTCCCCGTCATCTACTTCGGCGTCGACACCGCCTCCATGCTTCCCGCCATGACCGAAACCACCGCCGACGTCCTGGGTCTCGACTGGCGCATCCCCCTCGACGAAGGCTGGCGCGCCATCGGTTACGGCGCCGCCGTCCAGGGCAACCTCGACCCCATCACCCTCTTCGCCCCCCCCGACGTCCTCGAGTCCCGCGTCCGCGAAGTCCTCTCGCTCGCCGCCGGCCGACCCGGACACATCTTCAACCTCGGCCACGGCATCGTACCGGGAACACCCGTCGACAACGTCATCCAGGTCGTCGAATGGGTCAAGAAGTACGGCGTCGCCAACGCCACCCATCTCAACTCTGAGGCCCGCCAGTAAATGAGGGTTGAATCCATGAGCCAGCGCACCGCAATTCTCCTGCTCGCCCACGGCACTCCGGACAAACTGAGCGAGATGTCCGAGTATCTGCAGAAGGTGACCGGCGGCCGCCCCATGCCGCAGGAAGTCGTCGAAGAACTCCAGCACCGCTACGCGCAAATTGGCCTTACCGAAACCAAACCCGGCCTCGGCGAAGATCGCCTGCCGGAAGGCCCACCGCTCACCCACTGGACTCTCCTGCAAGCCCGCATGCTCAGCGAACTCCTCGGCCAGCACGTCTACGTGGGCATGCGCAACTGGCATCCCTACATCGCCGACGTCGTCGCGCAGATGCGGGCGGACGGCGTAAAGCATGCGCGCGTCCTCTGCCTCGCGCCCCAGAACTCCCGCACCTCCACCGGCCTCTATCGCCGCGCGCTCATGGCCGCCGTCGGCGACAGCTTCACCGTAGACTTCATCGCCGGCTGGGCCGACGAACCGCTCCTCGCCCAGGCCTTCGCCGAGCGCCTGTGGCCAGCCTGGGCCGAAGCCTGCGCCGTTACAAGCGCCGCGGAAGGCAAACCCGTCCGCGTCCCCATCCTCTTCACCGCGCACGCCGTTCCCTGCCGCACCATCATGTCCAGCGTCCCAACCGCGCAGCCGGAGTCTCAGCCCGGCGCGCCCATCCCCGCCGACGGCATCCAACACTACGGTACCGCCCAGAAGCCCGACCCCTATCCCGTAGAGTGCAAGCAGACTGCCATAGCCATCGCCGCCGCCCTCCGCCCCGTGGGTCTCACGGATGATGACTGGTTCTTCGCCTTCCAATCCCAGGGCATCGCCGGCGCCCCCTGGATCGGTCCCACCGTCCCCGACACCCTCAAGGCGCTCGCCGACTCCGGCCACACAGCCGTCGTCCTCCAACCCGTCGGCTTCCTCTGCGATCACGTCGAGATCCTCTACGACATCGACGTCGACTTCAAGCAGCAGGCCGCCGCGCTCGGCATGCAACTCTCCCGCGCCGAAAGCCTCAACGCCTCCCCCACCCTCGTCCGCGCCATCGACAACGCCCTCCGCCGCGCCTACACCCGCCTCGACCCAAACACCTCCCCCGAGCTCACCCGCACCCGCCCCGCGCACACCAAAGCGTAAAATTAGCTCATGGGTATCACACGCCAGCAAGCCCTCGACTGCTTCGCCTCCGACGACCTCATCGGCATCGGCATGGAGGCCGACGCACTCCGCCGCACCCTCCACCCCGAAGGCGTCGTCAGCTACACCATCGACCGCCCCCTCGACGCCGCGACACCCGACCTCGACGCCGCCTACTCCAGCGTCCGCAAGTCCATCGACATGGGCGCCACCGGCCTGGCCCTCAACGCCGCGACCGAGCAGCAGGTCACCCTCGACCATTACGAAGACCTCTTCACCGGCATCAAGCAGCGCTTCCCCGACATCCGTCTGCACGGCCTCTCCGCCACCCAGATCCTCGCGCTCGCCGCCGCCGCCCAACTCCCTCTGCGCGACACCATCGCCCGCCTGCAAACCGCGGGCCTCGACTCCCTCGACAGCAACGCCCTCATCCTCAACGACGAGATCCGCACCCGCGTCGCTCCCTCCAGGTGCTCCACCGCCGACTGGATCGCCGTCCACCGCACCGCCCACCAGCTCGGTCTCAGCTCCACGGCCACCATGGTCTTCGGCGTCGGAGAATCTTTCGAAGAACGCATAGCCCACCTCGAACTCCTCCGCAGTCTTCAGGAAGAAACCGGCGGCTTCACCTCCTTCACCCCGCTCGCCTACACCGCCGGCGACCTCAACATCCCCGAGCCCACGGCAGTCGAGTACCTCACCACCCTGGCCGTCAGCCGCCTCTACCTCGACAACATCCCCAACCTCCAGGGCTCCTGGGCCACGCAAGGCCTCAAGGTCCTGCAGATGGGTCTCCGCTTCGGCGGCAACGACGTCGGCTCGGTTCTCCTCGAAGAGCGTTTCGGCAAACCCGGCGGCGCAACCGAAGAAGAGCTCCGCCGCATCATCCGCGAAGCCGGCTTCAAGCCCGTCCAGCGCGACACCCTCTACCGCACCCTGTTCCTCAACTAATCCCGCCGCCGCGCCGATCGAACCTTCCTCTCGATCGCAAAAACGCGCGGCACCGTAATCTCCGCGCCTACGCGGCAACCCGCTAGACCTCTCAAACGATCTGAACCAACAGACGCGCATCGCGTAAAATCGATCTGCACACCTTCCTCCGGAGACCTTTCTGCTCAGCCAAGTCAATGCGCTCGCCATGCTCGTCACCTCGCAGCACGGCCTGGGTCACTATTGGAAGACGCACTACGCTGATCACACCTTCCGCAACGTCTATCGCTGGAACGCCTTCGACATCAGCCTCCTCATCCCCTACTTCCTGGTGATGATCATCCTCGCCTTCTACGGCATCCATCGCTATCAGCTTGTCTGGCTCTACTACCGCAACAAGCGCAACGAGTCCCACTCCGACCAACCCCCCTCCACCTTCGCCGAAGAAGACCTCCCCTTCGTCACCATCCAACTCCCCATCTACAACGAGCAGTTCGTCATCGACCGGCTCCTCGACGCCTGCTGCCGCCTCGACTACCCCCGCGACCGCTTCGAGATCCAGCTCCTCGACGACTCCACCGACGAAACCGTTGGCGTAGCCTCAGCCATGGTCGCCCGCTTCGCCGCTGGCACTCAAGGCCTCGACCCCCAACCCGTCTACTACCTCCACCGCACCAACCGCCACGGCTACAAAGCCGGCGCGCTCGAAGAAGGCCTGCGTACCGCGAAAGGCGAACTAGTCGCCATCTTCGACGCCGACTTCGTCCCACCCCCCACCTGGCTCCGAAGCGTCGTTCACCACTTCTCCGAACCCGGCGTTGGCATGGTCCAAACCCGCTGGACACACCTAAATCGCAACTACAGCTTCCTCACCCAGGTCGAAGCCATCCTCCTCGACGGCCACTTCGTCCTCGAGCACGGTGGCCGCTCCCGCGCCGGCGTCTTCTTCAACTTCAACGGGACGGCAGGAATGTGGAGGCGGGCCGCAATCGACGAAGCCGGTGGCTGGCAACACGACACCCTCACCGAAGACACCGACCTCAGCTATCGCGCGCAACTCAAGGGCTGGAAGTTCAAGTACCTCCAGGACGTCGAGTGCCCCGCCGAGCTCCCCATCGAGATGACCGCCTTCAAAACCCAGCAGGCCCGCTGGGCCAAGGGCCTCATCCAGTGCTCGAAAAAAGTTCTCCCCAACGTCTTCCGCTCCGACGTCCCCTTCCACACCAAGCTCGAAGCCTGGTATCACCTCACCGCCAACATCAGCTACCCGCTCATGATCATCCTCTCCGTTCTGCTCATGCCCGCCATGATCATCCGCTCCTGGCAGGGCCCGCTGCAGATGATGCTCATCGACTTCCCGCTCTTCATGGCCTCCACCATGAGCGTCTCCACCTTCTATCTCGTCAGCCAGAAGGAACTCTACCCGCGCACCTGGTACAAAACCTTCCTCTATCTCCCCTTCCTCATGTCGCTCGGCGTCGGCCTCTCCGTCACCAATACCAAGGCCGTGTTCGAAGCCCTCTTCGGCATCAAGAGCGCCTTCGCCCGCACTCCGAAATATCGTGTGCAGCTGAAAGGCGAAAAATCGCAGGCCAAAAAATATCGCAAGCGCCTCGGCATCATTCCCTGGATCGAGCTGCTCATCGGCTGCTACTTCGCTGCCACCATCTACTACGCCGTCTCCACGGAAAACTACTTCACCGTTCCCTTCCTCATGCTCTTCGTCCTCGGCTACTGGTACACCGGCCTGCTGAGCATCTTCCAGGGCCTGTTCGAACGCAAGGGCTCCGAAGGCGACGAGATCCACGAGAAGCCCTACCCTGTAGGCGTCTAAGCCGTTGCCTTTGTTTTTCTTTCTGTCATTCCCTCTGGGAATCTGCTGTTCGCCTGTTACCCCACCAATCAGACCCACGCAAAAAAGAGGCCCGCACTCGCGGGCCTCTCTCCATGTCACGTCTCGCAACTAGAACCGTATTCCCACCGTTACCGGAAAATAAAACGTGTGGTTGCTGTTCGCGGGATAAAAATTAGTCGTGCTGTCGGTTATCGTGGCAAGGCTTGCTGGCGTATTGACGATGCCACTCCGTTGAGAGTTCGCGATGAACACATACCGCGTCTCCACGTACAACCGGGCCTCGGAGTCAGGCGACAACTTGTACGAACCCCCAATACCCACATCAAATCCCGGAGCATTCGAGGTGTAGTAATCGAAGTTGTAGGTCCCGTAGTAAATGCCGCAATAGTAGTAGCAGACAAACCCGGCAGACGGCAGCGTAAAGTTCGCTGTCTTGTGATAAAAACCCACGCCGGCCTTCACGTATGCCTGGATCGGGCCGCTCGGGTAAATCGTGTACGTCGGCTCCACGGAGAACGACCAGATGTGGCTATTCCCGTCCAGCAGATACTTCACCGTGGGCTCGCCGAACAAGTAATCGTAGATGGCAATCTGGTTGTCCAGCGTACTCTTCGTGAATCCAAACTGATCCCAATCAAACTCGATTGGCACGGCAAACAGCTTATTAAGACGTGGCCCTACACCCGCCTGGATGCTGAAGTTCGGCGTCAAATACCCGCCCGTATTGGCAATCGGCACCGTCGCCCCCGCGCCGCCATACGCCGTCCACTTCAGCGAGTCATCCTCATTCGTATAGTTCGGACGATATCCCGGTCGCGCACTAGACTGCGCATGGCCTCCCCCCGCTCCAGTGATCATCTTGCTGAAGTCCGGCAACGGCGCAACCACCAGCGCATCCGTTTGCTCTGCCGCACTCGACGAGTAAGCCGGCGCCGACTCACTCGCGCTAGCAACCACAAAGTTACTCTGAGCGTTCATCATTCCGGCCCCAGCGCCAACCACCACAACTACCGCCAAGGCACGCCGCGCAACACGAACGAGGTACGACCCAGACCACCTACCCGCACTCTCTGAGGATTCGATAATTTTCGACATATGGGCTCCTGTAAGTCAGCGGCCCAGGACAGCTAGCAGCTTACCGAGCAAGCGTCTCCACTGCACCCGTACGCCGTCTGATAAATCGGTAATCGTATCACCGTACACCTTTCGACGAGAGATTTTTGCCGCAGGCTGCACTTTTTTTGGCCCGCTCGTGCCCTCAATCTTGATCACCCCGCGCACGAAGCCTAAACCTCGTGTCTTCAATATCAAACAACCCCCTCGACCCTCGTACACTATTGACTAACCATGTCCATCGCTTCCAACCTCGAACGAATACAAAACGAAATCGCCGACGCCTGCGCCCGCGCTCACCGCGATCCCGGCACCGTCGCCCTCATGGCCGTCAGCAAAATGCATCCCGCCGAAGCCGTTCGCGAAGCCTACGAGGCCGGCCAGCGCCTCTTCGGCGAAAATCGCGTCCAGGAATGGCAAACCAAGCGCGAGTCGCTCACCGATCTCTTTCGCGTGGCGCAAGCCCATTTGATCGGCCCGTTGCAAAATAACAAGACCTCCAAAGCCGCCGAGATCTTCGACGCCATCGACACTCTCGACTCCCTCAAAACCGCCGAGCGCCTCAACGCCGCCGCGCAGTCCCTCAACAAAACTCTCCGCATCCTCATCGAGGTCAAACTCTCCCCCGAAGACACCAAGCACGGCCTCGCCCCCGAAGAACTCCCCACGCTCCTCCGCGCCCTCGAGCCGCTCACGCACCTCGAACCCCGCGGCCTCATGACCGTTCCGCCCTTCGACGAAAACCCCGAAACCGCGCGCCCCTACTTCCAACACCTTCGCCGTCTCCGCGACGACCACCTCACCCTCTGCCCCACCCTCACGGACCTCTCCATGGGCATGTCCAACGACTTCGCCGTAGCCATCGAAGAGGGCTCCACCACTGTCCGCATCGGCACTGCGATCTTCGGCAAGCGCACCTACGCATGAGCCTCACGCTGCGCGCCACCACCAACGGCTGCACGCTCAACGTGCGCGTTCATCCCGGCGCCCGCCACAACGCCATCACCGGCACGCATGACGGCGCTCTGAAAATATCGCTCACCACCCCACCCACCGACGGCCGCGCCAATGCCGCGCTCATCGCCTTCCTCGCCGACCACCTCAGCATTCCCCGCGCAGCCATCACGCTGGTCACCGGCGCCACCAGCCGCTCCAAGACCCTGCACCTCGAAGGTCTCACCCCCAACGCCCTCACCGCAGCACTCGAACCCGATCCCGCCTAGCTCTTCCCCCGCGACCACACCATCGCAATCCCCACGATCAGCGTAGCGGCGCCCCCCGCAAACAACCCAGCCATCGCCCCGGACAGCCGCACCTCCGGCTGCATCGCCCCTTTGCTCTCCACGTGATTCATCACCGCGCGCGCCGTCATCCACCCCACTCCCGCAAACACCGCCACCAACACCAGCGCCCTTATCGCCACGCGCATCGCGTTATTCCCACTCGATCGTGCCGGGCGGCTTCGACGTAATGTCATACACCACGCGATTGATCCCGCGCACCTCGCTCACAATCCTGCTCGAGATCGCGCGCAAGACCTCGTACGGCAGCGCCGCCCAATCCGCCGTCATGCCATCCTCGCTCTCCACCGCACGAATTGCGCACGTATACGCATACGTCCTCTGATCGCCCATCACGCCGACAGTCTTGATCGGCAGCAGCACCGCAAAACTCTGCCACACCTTGCGATAGAGCCCAGCGCGCTTGATCTCCGCCGTGCAAATCGCATCCGCCTCCTGCAGAATCGCAACCCTCTCCGGCGTCACCTCACCAAGAATCCGCACCGCCAACCCTGGCCCCGGAAACGGCTGCCGCTCGAGAATCTCTTCCGGCATCTGCAGGTCTCGACCAATCCTCCGCACCTCATCCTTGAACAAATCCCGCAGCGGCTCAATCAACTTCAGCTTCATGTCTTCAGGCAGCCCACCCACATTGTGGTGACTCTTGATCACGTGCGAAGGCCCATGAACACTGGCCGATTCAATCACATCCGGATAAAGCGTCCCCTGCACCAGCCACGCGACTTCCTCACCCGAAGACTTTTCAGCCTCAAAAATCTTCTTCGCCTCATCATCGAACACCGCAATAAACTCGTTGCCAATCGCCTTCCGCTTCGTCTCCGGGTCGGTCACGCCCGCAAGCTTACTTAGAAATCTTTTCGATGCATCCACCGCGACAACGTTCAGGTGCAGCTCTTCGCGCATCGTCTTTTGCACCTTCTCAAATTCATCCTTGCGCAGCACGCCGTTGTTCACAAAAATGCACGTCAGCCGCTCGCCAATCGCCCGTGCCACCAGCACTGCCGCGACACTCGAATCCACGCCCCCGCTCAACCCGCAGATCGCATGCCCCGTCGGTCCCACCTGCTCGCGAATCTTCGCCACTGTAGACGCAATAAAATGTTCCGGCGTCCAATCCTGCGTCGCCCCACAAATATCAACCGCGAAATTCCGCAGCAGTTCCATCCCCTGCTTCGTATGAGCGACCTCCGGATGAAACTGCACGGCCCACATCTTCCGCGCCTCATCCGCAATCCCCGCAATCGCATTCGACGTCCGCGCCGTCACCCGAAATCCCGGTGCCAGCGACTCCGCGTGATCTCCATGCGACATCCACACCGACATCGCAGCCGGCAGCCCGCTAAACAGCGGCGTCTCATCCACCACCGTCACCTCGGCATGCCCATACTCGCGCGCGTCCGCCGGCACCACTTGCCCACCCAAATGATGAGTCATAAACTGCAAGCCATAACAAATTCCAAGTATCGGCAAGCCCGTATCGAGGATCGCCTTATCCGCCTTCGGTGCCGCATCGTCGTACACGCTCGACGGGCCGCCCGACAATACAATCCCCTTCGGCTCAAGCGCGAGTATCTTCTCGAGTGGCGTCGTGCACGGCAGCACCACCGAGAACACGTTGAACTCGCGAATCCGCCGCGCAATCAGCTGCGTATACTGCGAGCCAAAATCGAGAATCACAATAGTCGAAGAGATCGGGGCCGAAGCGACCGGGGCGAGCGTAGTTGACGTGCCAGGAGTGTCCACGTATCCAGTGTAAATCGCCAGCCTGTGGGCGATTTACTCGCTCTTGTCCCGTTGCCGCGTCGAGCTGACCGCACCCATCAATCCGCCGCCAAACAGCAGAATCGCCAACGCGATCGTCCAGTGCTCGGGCAGGTGAACCAGGTGACAGATATACAACACGCCAATAATCAGGATGAGCGTCCCGACAGCATAAAGAGCGAACGACATGACATTCTCCTCCAGAGCGAAAAGGAGCTCTGCCAAGATAGATGCCCTTTAGTCCCCTCGCGCGTACCCGGAATCAGGAAAATTGTAGGCGCGCCACAGCGAAAGATACGCCGCCGACCGCACCACATGAAAATAATCCGACATCCCCAGGTAAACCAAGCCAACCCCGCACCACCAGCAGTTCAGAAACGTCTGCGTCTCGACGCTCGAAAACGGCAGCGGCGACGCCGAAAAAACCATCGCCAGCACGATCAGCGCAATCCGCACGATGTTCATCACCATGTTGATCTCGATCAGCTTGCCCCGCACCGCTCCGCTCCGAAACGCCGCCTTCAGCGCGCCCCCCGGCCCCAACCCTAGCTGCATCGCCAGCAGCGGCGCCAGGTAGAGCGGCCAACTCACCGCCCCCCACAACACATACAGCGCCAGCGAACCAACAATCAGCATCGCGCAAAACCCGACAACGCTCGGCTCAGCCTGCCGCGCAGCCGGTCCGGTAATACTGACACGCACCGCCACCCGAACTCCATACACCCAAATCCCCCACACCACCGCCAGCATTCCCGCCCGAAACGCACTCAGCACCAGCATCGCGAAACGCCTCGGCTGCAACGTCCCATCCAGACGCCGCAACACAATCGTCCGCCCGAACGCAGCCGCAACCAGCCAAAGCACGATGGCCGT
>JBEKFF010000036.1:0-21433 GCA_050013455.1 Acidobacteriaceae bacterium
GGGTTTGCCGAGCCGAAGGTTGCGCTGGGGTTGCTGGACGCGCGCTCGGGACGCATGGAGGAGGCTCATAAGCAGCTGACCGATGCGGCGATGATTCAGACGGCAGCGCCGGAACTGCGCGGGCGGGCGTTGCGGGCGCTGGCGCACCTGGATGAGACGAGTAACCCGGACGCTGCGCGCGAGGAGCTGCTGGCGGCGCTCAAGCTTACGCCTGAGACTCCCGATGATGTGCTGATGGGAGCCGAGCTGGCCGATCGCGCGGGCGACTCGGAGGATGCTATTCCTGCTTATCAGCGAGCGCTGAAGTTGATGCCGGGCGATCTCGACGCGACTGCCGGATTGGCGCATGCGTTGCAACACGCGGGCAAGCTGGCGGATGCTGATGCGGTCCTCGCGCCGGCGCTGAAGGAGCATCCGAACGATGTGCGGCTGGTGGCACAGGCTGCTTCACTTTACGCGGCGGAAGGCAAAGCTGCGGATGCGATTCCGCTGCTAGTGCAGTTGCGGGCATCTGACCCGAAGATTGCGGCTGATCCGGACACTACGCGTCTGCTGGCGCAGCTCGAGTATGTGAACGGCGACAATGTGGAAGCCGAGAAGCTGTACACCGAGTTGGTGGCCGCAAATCCAACAGACCCGATATTGCTGGATGCCCTGGGCAGCGCGCAGGTGAAGCAGGGCAAGGATGCGGACGCAGAGGCTACGTTTGTGAAGGCCGTTGCGTTGCGGGCTGCGTTCCATGACGATCAGGCGTGGGGCGAGGCCGAAGGGCACCTGGCGTTTGCGGCTTCGAAGAACCACGATGCGCAGACCAGCCTGGCGGCGCTCGATGCGCGGTCGACGGTGTTGCCGAATTCACCGACGTCCCTCTTCCTTCAGGCTACCGCGCACGATACGCTGCATCAGAACAAGCAGGCGATCGCGGCGTATCGGGCGTTTCTGGCGATCGCCGGCGACAAATTTCCCGACCAGACGTTCCAGGCGCAACACCGAATTATCGCGTTGGAACATGTGCGTTAGGCGCGAAGAAATCCTCTGCGCGCTGCATGGTAGGCTGAGCTAGTCGTGCCTCGTATAGCTCTCCCACCTGTTTCGCCTGAGATACTCCAACTGTTTGAGCAGGAGTACCGCGAGCTGCGTCCCCGGGCGCCGATGCCGGAACTCGAGGTGAAGTTTCGGCGATTCACCAGTTTGAACACCACCATCCGTTTGCGGGATGGGAAGCTGATTGTGCGGCTCTCCGATCTGCTGGAGCATGCTCCTCCCACTATTCACCAGGCGATCGCCCATATCCTTCTGGCCAAGCTGTATCGCAAGCCGGTGGCACCGGTGTATGCGGACCGGTATCGGCGGTATACGCGGTCGGAGGCGGTGTCGAGCCAGGCCGAGCGGATGCGGCAGATGCGTGGGCGCAAGGTGCTGAGCTCGCCGCAGGGGCATTTGTACGACCTGGACGAGGTCTTCGAGGCGGTGAACCGGCGGTTCTTCCACGGGCTGCTGGGGCGGCCTACGTTGACCTGGAGCGCGCATGTGGCGAAGCGCATGCTGGGGCACTATGACGCGGCGCACAACACGATTGTTGTTAGCCGGGTGTTCGATCGGCCGGGGACGCCGCGGTATGCGGTCGAGTACCTGCTTTATCACGAGATGCTGCACCTGAAGCATCCGGTGAGGGTGCGGGCGGGGCGGCGGTGTGTGCACTCGCGGGAGTTCCAGGCGGAGGAACGGCTGTTCCCGGAGCTGGAGCTGGCGAAAGCGTTTCTACGGCGCCTCTAGGGTCCTGCGCGGATGGCGAAGGGCTTCGCGTGGTTGCTGTCAGGGCGTGGTGGCGGACACCCCCCCTCCCCCCTCCTTAGTCTAATTTTTGATGCAAAGTCTTCAGGCCGTTGGGGTTAAGGGCTAACATACCCCCTCGGCCAGGGTGATTTATGGGCCGTAACGCGTTGAATTCAGGAACTTTAAGGGTGCACATACCCCGTTCTAAAGAACTTACGGGCGGGGGCGGCCCGGGGCGGTGATCTGCTGTGTCGCAAATTGGCCGTTGGCTCTTGATGTGAGAGGTGCTAGTTAAAGTTTAGTCCTTTGGTGGGGGTGATTATGCCAGGTTTTGAAAATATAAATCGCCAGTGTTGATAGGGGGTTTGGCGGTTCTGGAGGGGTTGGGGGGCTTGACAGGTTTTGGGGCGTTGGCCGGGGGCGCGGGTGGGTGGTGGTGCGCAGGAGAGCAATTCGGTCGTTTCGCCTTCGGCTTCACTCCGGCCTTCGGCAGAGCGGAAGGGAGCTTTGTTTTTGTGGACTACCTAGGGCTTCGCCCTAGGCTGGGATGTGTCGGGCCGTTGGCCCTGGGGGCGAGCGCAACAGCAACCGCGGAGGCAGAAGCAGATTCGCGGAGGGAATGACAGACAGAAAGGCAACGGCAAGAGAAGAAGCAGATTCCCGGAGGGAATGACAGAAAGAAATGCAAGGGCAAGAGCAAGAGCCAATACAGGGATCCTTCCCCTTCACTGCGTTCGAGGGTCAGGATGACGGCGTAAAACAAGCAAAAGCAACGGCCAAAGGCAATGCAACGGGCAAAGCAAAAGCAACGGCCAAAGGCAAAACAAAAGCAACCGCAAAGGCAACGGCCAAAGCCACAGCTAAAGCCACGGCAAAAGCTACGGGATTCAGGTTAGTGCGTGGGTTCGGGGCGCATCATCATTGGGTGCTTGGGGCGGAGGGTGATTTTGGCTTGCGGGATTACTGGGTAGGTGGGAAGGAATGTCAGGCGCCAGCGTTGCGCGATCGTGGCTAGCGAGAGGACGCCTTCCATCCAGGCGAAACCTTCGCCGATGCATTGGCGGCGACCTCCTCCAAAGGGGAAGTAGGCGAAGCGGGGGCGGTCGGCTTTGGCTTCGGGGGTGTGGCGCTCGGGGCGGAAGGCTAAAGGGTCGGGCCAGTACTCGGGGGAGCGGTGCATGATGTATTGGCTGAAGAAGAAGTGAGTGTCGGGCGGGAAGCGGTAGGGGCCTAGCTCGATGGGGACGGTGGATTGGCGGCCCATGGCCCACGCGGGCGGGTAGAGGCGCATGGATTCCGCGAAGACCATTTCGGTGTACTTGAGGCGCGGGTAGGTGTCGGCGGTGGCGGTGGTCGTGCCGAGGACTTCGTTGACTTCGGCGTACATCTTGGCGGCGGCTTCGGGGTTCTGGCTGAGGAGGTACCAGGTCCAAGTGAGGGCGTTGGCTACCGTCTCGTAGCCGGCGAGGAAGATGGTGAGGAGCTCGTCGCGGACCTGAGTGTCGGTCATGGTGCTCGCCGCACGGGCAGGGGAATCTGTGGGCTCCACATCGTCATAGCGGGCGGCCATGAGCATGCTGAGGAGGTCGCCGCGCTGCTCTAGTTGGGAACGGGTGAGGGTGCGGCGGCTGGCGATCATGGTGGCGATGACGGTGTCGAGCTTGGCGCGGCTGCGGCGGAATTTGACGACGCCCGGGATGGGCCAGTGCAGGACGCTCTCGAGGCTGGGGAAGGCGACGAGGAAGTTGTAGAGGCCCATGATGGTGTTGACCTCGTCGCGCACGGCGAGGACGTCGGCGGTGACTTCGGAGTCGAAGAGGGTGCGGGCGACGATGTGGAGCGAGAGTTGCATCATCTGGTCGTTGATGTCGATGGGCTGGCCGGCGGTCCAGCGTGCGGCTTGTTCTGCGGCGCTGCTGACGATCTGGCCGGCGTAACCGGCGATGCGCTGGCGGTGGAAGGCGGGGGCGATGATGCGGCGCTGCTGGACGTGGATGGGGTCGTCGGAGGTGATGAGACCTTCGCCGAGCAGGATCTTCATGCGGCGGAGGGTGCGCTCGCGGACGAAGCTGGCGGCCTGGGTGACCAGGATCTCGTTGATCCAGTCGGGATCGTTGACGAAGACGATGGTGGTGCCGAAGAGGCGGTAGTGAGCGATGTCGCCGAAGGTTTTGTGGAGGTGCTCGAAGAGGGGAATGGGTTCTCCGAAGCTGACCCAGCCGCGGCGGGCGTAGTAGGGGAGCGCGCGCTTGAGGCCGGCGGGTAGACGCCACTCGCCGACGGTGTGGGCGGGGGTGTAGTCGTAGTCTTTTTCGAAGTCGCGCATGGGGTGGTCTCAGAGGGGTAAGGGCAAAGGCTTTGACGCAACGGGCGCGAAGGTAGCGAAGTTTCGCCACGTAAGACGGGCAACAACAGAAGCAGATTCCCGGAGGGAATGACAGAAAGAAAGGCAACGGCAAAAACAGAAGCAGATTCCCGGAGGGAATGACAGAAAGAAAGGCAACGGCAATCGCGAGGACAGATGCCTGGCGGATGGCGGACTTCAGGGTTCATGGCGGGTGAGGCCGGCTTGATCGAGGCGTTGGCGCACTACTTCAAGTATGCGCTGAGCGATGGTCGTGATGGAGGCTTCGTCGGGGATCACGACTACGCGGCTTTGATCGCGTCGTGCGATCTCGCGATATTGTTCATAGACTCGCGTGTAGAACTCATCGCCTTCGCGCTCGAAGCGGTTTTCGTCGGTGCCGGCTTGCTGGACGTGGCGGTCGTTGCGGCGGCGGGCGCGCTTGAGGGAGGCGGCGAGGGGCGGGAGAAGGAGGATGGTGAGGTCGGGCTGGATGTTGTTGCAGACGGCGCGATGCATGGCGAGGATGCGGTCGGAGCCGAGGTTGCGGCCGGCGCCCTGGTAGGCCTCGGAGCTGTCGGTGTAGCGGTCGCAGAGGACGATGGCGCCGTCGGCTAAGGCGGGGAGGATGATTTGGCGAAGGCTCTGCGCGCGGTCGGCGAACATGAGGGCCATCTCGGCTTCGGGGGCGATGGCGCCGAGGTCGGATTCGCTGCGGGAGTCGAGGAGGATGGAGCGGATGCGATCGCCGAGGGGCGTGCCGCCGGGTTGGCGGAGGGTGACGACGGTGTGGCCGTCGGCCTCGAGCGCGGCGGCGAGGTGCTTGAGCTGCGTGGTTTTGCCGGAGCCGTCGAGGCCTTCGAAGGTGATGAAAAGGCCGCGGTTCGGGATGGGGATGGATGCTTGGCTCACGATGCGAGTCTACTGCAATGGGCGGTGGGCTCACCTATGTGTGGGATGAGGCATCTTACCTGGAGGAGACGGAGAACGAAGCGCCTTCGGATAGGAAGTCGCATGGTCATGGTCATCTTTAATTGTTTTCTGGGAATTTTTTCTGTTTTCTTTCTTGGGCTGGCTTGGGGGGCGAGCGAGCCTCGGCCTGTGGAGGCACGGCGGCGTCGGTAGCTGGGCTTCGTTCGAACGGGGGTTCTAGTTTGAGCGCAGGTTCGACTGCCACGTTGCGGTGGTGCGGGTAATGGTGGTGGTGAGGGTGCCTTCCTGGCCTTCGGTCAGGGAGGGTCCGGCGACGGTGTGCTGTTGCTGTGCGGCGTCCGTCCAGAGGATTTTGGTGGGGCCGTCGCCGAGGATCTTGAAGCGGTAGTGGTAGGTGGCGCCGGCGGCGAGGGTGTCGACGCCAAAGCTGGCGGTGGGGTAGTCGACTTCGACCAGGGTGATGGGGGCGGGGGTGGTGTTGTGGATGTCGATGGAGACGTAGTGGGAGTGGCAGCCGGTGAGGGCTGCGAGAGTGAGGATGGCGAGCGAGACACGTGTGGTAGTGAAGAGCCTCATGGGTTTAGGGTAGCAGCGGTTTGGCGAACAGCAGATTCCCAGGGGGAATGACAGAAAGAAAGGCAAATGCAAGAACAATGGTGGCGCAGGGTTATTCGTCGGTCTTGAGGTGCTTCTCGAGGAGGGTGACGCGCTTGAGGAGGTCGGGGAGGCGGTTGAGGGCGGCCACGGTGCGGAGCCAGGTGCGGTTGTCGGTGGCGGGGTAGCCGCTGACGATGGCGCCGGGAGCGACGTCGTGGGGTATGCCGGTCTGGGCAGTGGCTACGGCTCCGTCGCCGATGGTGAGATGGCCGGCGACGCCTACCTGGCCGGCGAGGATTACATTTTTTCCGACTGTTGTGGAGCCGCTGAGGCCGGTCTGCGAGCAGAGCAGGGTATTTTCTCCGACCGTTGAACCGTGGCCTACCTGGACCAGGTTGTCGATTTTGACGCCGGTAGCTATGTGGGTTTCGCCGACCGAGGCGCGGTCGACGCAGGCGTTGGCCTGGACTTCGACGGCGTCTTCGAGGACCGCGGGGCCGGACTGGACGATCTTGGTCCAGCGGCCGTTCGCGCCCTTGGCGAAGCCGAAGCCGTCGGCGCCGATGATGGCACCGTTCTGGAGGACGACGTCGTCGCCGAGCTGGCAGCCTTCGCGGACGACGGCGTGGGCGTGGGCGAGGAAGCGGTCGCCTACCCGGACACTGTCGTAGAGAACAGCGTGGGGGAGGAGGACTGCGTCGTCGCCGACGGTACAGTGCTCGCCGATGACGACATAGGCGCCGATGTGAGCGCGGACGCCGATGCGGGAGGTGTGGCCGATGACGGCGGTGCGATGAATGCCGGGCTGGTAGCGGGGAGCGGGGTGGAAGAACTCGATGGCACGGGACCAGGCGAGGTAGGGGTTGGGGGTGCGGAGGGTGGGGGCCTGGATGGCGGGGAAGCCGGGCTCGACGATGAGGGCGGCGGCGCGGGTGGTGCGGGCCTGCGCGGCGTACTTGGGGTTGGCGACGAAGGTGAGGTGGGTGGGGCCGGCGGTTTCGATGCCGGCGACGCCGTCGACTGCACGCTGAGCGGCGGCCTCGAGGGTCTGGCCCTCGCCTGCAACCAGTTCGGCTTTCAGATGCTTGGCTAACGCGCCGAGGTTCATACTGCGAATTTTACTCGTCGAAGAGGCTGGGTTGCGTGTCGGTTATCACGCGAGCTTTGCGCTTGGCCGCGGAAGGGGCTGCGGACTGGGCGGCGAGGCGGCGGGAGGGGGCGGTGACGAAGCCCAGGACTTCGATGGACTGGAGGGCCGGGCGCGGGACAAAGAGGCGGAGAGTGTTGGAGCGCGGGTCGGGTGGGGAGAGGAAGAGACCGTGGTCGTCGAGGAGCGTGTCGGCGAAGGCGAGGTCGAGGGTGGTGAGGCCTTCGAGGAGTTCGTTGTCCTGGAAGGTGAGGCGGAGCCAGATGCCGTCGCCGCGGGGGCGGGCCTGGAAGGTCATGCGGCCGATGCGCTCGGGATCTGTCTTGTCGTCGAGGTTGAAGTCGCGAACGTATGCAATTCGCTTGAGGGTTTTGAGGGGGAAGGGAGTGAGGCGGCCGTCCGTCTCCATGAGGGTGATCTGGCCGTCGCGCAGGAAGCCGGACTGGGGAAGGTATCCCCAGGCGAGTTCGTTGGAGACGCTGCGAAGAACGACTTTCTTCTGAGCTGGAGCCATGGTGGGTGGGTGCGCCTGATTGAGTCCATGATAGTGCCGGCGGGGGTCGTTTGGTGAGGATAGGGAGGATCGATGCCCGCTAGTCTGCGGCGGCGCGCGCGGAGATCAACGCCTTGTGGTGGCGCATCAGCAGCACGAGGGCACGCCGTATATAGAGGGCGAGCACCGGCATCACGATTGCGGCAACAATGCCCCAGACGATCAGCGCATGCCATTCCCATTGCCAGATGTTGTGAATCAGGCGCAAGGGATGATGGCTGAGGTGCTCGATCTGGCGGCGATTAAGCGGAAGGCTGCGCGTGTGAAAGAGATGTACCCCGACTTCAATAAACGGAACGAAGAGCACCAGGTGTAATGGAGTTACCGAGTGTGCCCCAATCTGCGAGGCGACCTGGCTGAGACCGAAGGCCCAGGCGAGCAAGATCACGATAAGAGTGGTCAGTCCTACCGACGGATTGATGCCGATGACGATACCGAGGGCGAGACTCCACGCCAAGCGTCGCGGCGTGACGCCTCCGCGCAAGAGACGGAGGAGCGGCCGCAGAACTTTACAGCGGAACGTCTCGCGTAGGGACTCGGGCACCAGCATGTCGAGTTGGATGCCGGTTGGGAGCGGGAGGGCCTGGCAGCAGCGAAGCGAAGTTTCCGAAAACGCCGTTTCTCATACCTATAAAATGGCCATTGGTTTACCGCTAGACAAAACAAAGGGCATCGCCTCTCAACTTCCGCATAATACCGGGCCTATTACCGGCAAGGACGTCCGTCCCTCATAGTTCAACGCTTCGATTGGGTCCAAGTTCGCGGCCTTCCATGCAAGGTCGATGCCGAAGACTAATCCGATTGCACATGAACTCAGGAACGCGACCGCAGTCCAACTCAAGCTGACCCGGCTGGGAATCTTCCTAGACCCAGCACCAGCCCGATTGCCGAGTGAAGTTCCTCAAAACCTGAATCGCGCCGCCAACTGCATCAGCCGCGGCGATGACGAGCTTTGGACCTGTCCGAAGTTCGTGCTCGAGATATTCCCGCTCACCGCTGCCGGCCCAAAAAACTGCCCGTGGTTGAATACATTGAACGCCTCGGCGCGCAGCTCCAACGACATGCCTCTCCGCAGCGCCGTCGTCTTTTCTACCGCCAGGTCCGTGTTGTCCGCGCCCGGCCCATAGAAGAACCGTCGTCGCGCATTGCCCAGCATGCCCAACGCCGGTAGCGAAAATAAGCTCGTGTTGAACGCGTACCCGCCAGGCCCCGGCCGATGATTCACCTGCAGATCACCCACCGCGACCTCTGGCTCATCTATGCCGTTGTTGTTGATACCATTCGGCTGCGTCCCCAGCAACGATGTGTCGTTGTTATTCAGCAACGTCACAGGAAAACCTGTGCTGAACCGCGTTAGCCCCGACACATCCCATCCGTCTGTCAGCCGCGCATGCCCCTTCCACAAGTCTCCCAGCGGCAGCGTGTACCGATACGTCGCCACAAAGTTCTGCGTCAAATCAAACGCCGAAAGCGCGCGGCTTAATCCCGCATGGCTGAACCCCGGCACATCCGGATACACCGCCTCTGCCAGGCTCGACGACTGGTCAATCGACTTGCTCCACGTATACCCAACCTGCACAAACAGCGTGCGCGTCGAGTGCTTCACACTCACCTCCAGCGCATTGTCGTGCGAGTTCGCAATCGTTCGTTGCAGATTCACGCTGCCGAACGCCGGCCCGAAATTCGTGCGCGTCCCCTGCACCACCTGCCCCGCTGCCGTCGTATACGTGCTGCTCTCGCCGAACGGCCCGCACGTAGCCGAACCCGCTGCCACGCTAGCCGGCGTACTCAACGCCAAACACGCAGCCGGATCGCCCGGGTTCACTTCTTGAATAACCAGAAGGTGGTGCGCCTCGGTCCCCACATACCCCGCGCTCACCACGGTATGCGCGCCCACCTCGCGCTCCAGCGTGACGCTATAGTTCTCCGCATACGGCGTCACATTGTCCATCGCGAACGCAGGAATTCCGTTCAGCGGCTCGAAGTTCGCCCAGTTCACACTCGTGTTCGGATGCGCCTGCGAAGCTCCGTACGCGACCGTCTGCAACGGAAACCGCTGCCCCACACTCACGCCCGTCGCCGCCGTCACAAACGGCTCGTTGAACAGCGTTGGCGCCGCACTCGTGTCCGTAAATCCATACGGCGGATTGCCGCTCATGATGCCCGCCGACAGCCCTTCGAATGCGCTGTAGTAAACCCCATAGCCCGCCTTCACCAGCGCAGCTCCCGGCGCTCCCAGCATCCAGGTGAGCACACCCGGCCTCGCCGTCGGTGCCCACGAAGCTGCAGCCCGCGGCGCCACGTTCCCATACCGCGTCGGCGAAATCGTGTTCGGAACCCCAGGATCACTCGGAAATAGAATCCCCTTCGGCGCGTTTGGAAACACCAGCGACTGCTCCTCCGGATTCAGCGTGAGCAGTTGGTTATATTTCTCCGACCATGGCGGCAACACGTCCCATCGCAGTCCATAGTTCAGCGTTAACTGCGAATTCACCCGCCAACTATCCTGCCCATACACGCCCAGATAATGATCGCGGTTATAAAACTTCTGCCCCTGACCCTGCGTGTAACTTGAATCGATCCCCAGCAGAAAGTCCGCGAAATCCGAACCCGTCTCACTTCCCGTAAACGAAAAACTTCCGTTGTCATACACCGTCGGATGCGTATTAATCTGGTCCACGTGAAAATCCACGCCGAACGACAGCACATGGCTTCGCAGCGTGCGGCTCATGTCATCGGCAACTTCGAAAGTGTTCTCCGCCTGGAACAAACTCGTGACATCCACCCCCATCGTGTAGCTATTGAAGATCACGTTCGCCACGCCCTCAATCTCGGGCAGCAGCGGCACAATCCCCGACGTACCCTCGCCCGTAACAAACCCCTGCGACGCCAGCGAGACACCTACACCGCCGCGCGGCTGGCCCGCCGCCGCTGCGTTCCGCATGTAACTCACATGCGCAAGATTGGTGCCCGTCGTGCCCAGCACCGTCTGCAGATTCACCGCCGCCAACTGCGCGCGTCCGTTATTCTGCGCGTTGAATCCCGGCACCGTCGCTCCACCCTGTCCAGTCGGATATGGATTCAGCAGCGTGTAGTCATCCAGGAAGTAGTACCCCATCAACGCGCCCCACCGCGTCTGCCGATCAACCCGCACCGAGCCCTTATCGTCCCGCACCGTTTGCGCGTAGGTTGACGTCGAAAACGTTCCACTCCCCGCATTTGGCTGCGGTATGTACTGCAGCAACTGCTGCGCCGGCGCCGAAAACACACTCTGCGGAATCACCCCGCCGGGAAACACGCACTGCGCATTCGCCGCCGTGCAACTCGCCGTGTAGTACGGCTCACCCTGCGCAACCGCATACCCAAGCTTGCTGCTCAGCAACTGGGCAAAGTACGGCCCGCTCACCGACCCCGTCAGTGCCGCGCTCTCACCCGACAAATTTCCCGCGCGGTCCGCCACCGTCGGCACCGCAATCAACCCAGTATCGACACCCTGCGTCTGCCGCGTCCCCTGGTAATCGCCAAAGAAGAACAGCTTCTTCGTCCAAGGCGCCGGCCCGCCAATCGTCCCGCCAAACATCTCCTGGTGAAACGGCGCACGCGTCAGCGAGAAATAATTCCGCGCATCCAGCGCCGTGTTCCGAAAATAGTCATACACACTCCCATGCAGCCGCTCTCCGCCACTGCGCGTCGTCACCGAAATCTGGCCACCACTCTGGTTACCGAGCTTCGCGTCGAACTCGCTCGTCAACACCTCGAGGTCCGCAATCGAGTCCAGCGTCGGCACCACTGCCACGCCCATGTTCACGTCTTCCTGCACATTCGCGGCGTTCACCCGAAACGCATTCTGCGTCTCGCGCTGCCCACTCACGCTCAACGCGCCAATATCCAAATCACCCGACGGCGGCGTGCTCGCCACGCCACTCATCACCACCGCATTCGGTTGCGCCGAGCTCTGCGGAACCACGCCCGGCGTCAGCGCCAGCAGGTCCGTAAAGCTTCGCCCATTCAGTGGCACGCTCGCCACCTGCTGCCGGTTTAACACCGACCCCAGCTGCGTCTCATTCGGCTCCACATCCCCACCCGCCGCGTCGCTCTCCACCTCCACCTGCTCCGCTTGCTTCGCCACCCCCAGCTGAATCGTCAGCACCCGACCTTCGACGCCGCAGGTCACTGGCACCGTGCTCGATTCAAACCCCGCCGCACTCACGACCAACGCACACGTTCCCTCAACACTCGCATCGCCCTTCACCTGCACCTCGAACCTGCCCGCCGCGCTCGCCTTCGCCTCGGCAATCTCCGCGCCATTGCGCTCCAACACCAGCTCGGCCTGCCCAATCCCGGCTCCCGACACGTCCACCACTACACCCGATACCCACGCCTTCTCCGGTTCCTGACTACTCATCGCGAGTACCGAACACCCCAGCAACGACCCGCCCACCACGTTCCAAAACTTGCGCATAACTCTCTGGACAGCCTTTCCACAAATCCGCCAGAGCAAATCTCATGTAGCCCAACCTCGGCCGACACGCATCTTGCCCGAACTGTCAATATACGACCGAAGAAGTCTTATATAAATAAGACCATAGAAGTCCTATATCGCCTAACCTTCGCCTACTCCACGGATTCTTTGGAGCGGGTTGCATGGCCTCGCGGTGGTAGCAACCTCTTAGTTTGGATTGGAAGTACTGAGGGCGTTTCCCATTGGCTTTCGAGCCAGTGAGTCTACTGAATCGGTGCATAACTGCAGCCTCCTCTGACGAGGATCGGATGGCTCTTCGCCCTCTTGCTTGGCCTTCACTACGGAGCCATGATCTCCAACGCGAGGGGCGGGATGTCTAGAACCCGAAAGGTTTCAGGAATCCGACCGCGGGCTGCCGCCTTGAAAGTCGGGTTTTCGGCAAGTTCAGTCATTCGATTTGAATAGACCGAGTAGTCTTCGCCTGTGGCGCGGGCGAGAGTCGGAGTCGAAAGACGAGACGTCCGGCTAGGGTGCTGGCTGCGATGCGGATTCCTTTCCCGAGGAATCGGTGGTGTCCCCAGATCAATCTGCTCGATGCGTGGCGGCTGCGGGCGGGCGAGAGGTTCTGCAAACTTGCGGAAATTGTTAGGTTTGGATGGGCCAGATCGCGTCGGGTTGCCCGTTGAGGCTTCCGGCGGGCCGCACAAGTCTCTTGTTATCAGTCGCCGAAATTGAAATGCGTTTTCCATACCGCTGTTGGCAACCGTTTTAGCGTCCAAATCTAACATCGCTTGCTGCCGCTCGCATCTTGAGCTCAGCGGCGATGGTAACGGTCGCGATCAACGGACATCGAAAACTGCTGACCGGTCACATAAATACGAGAAACAAGGAGTAATGCATGCATATTCAGCGTCAGCTTAGAACTACGAGTACCCTGGCCCTATCTTTGGCGATGTTCACGTCGCTCGGTGTTGTTGCGAGCGCGCAGGATGCGACCGTCGAAGGCATGGTGATTGGGAGAAACGGCCCCCAGATGTCGGTGAAGACTGCGGACACGCCGCGAGTCACCGTGCTTCTATCCGACAGCACGAAGGCGGAACAGAAGGGCGGCTTTCTTGGCATGGGCAGAAAGGACCTTGGGATCACTGCTTTAGTTCCAGGTCTGTCCGTGAAGGTTGAAGGAAGCTATAACCCCGATCATCAACTGGTCGCCAAGAAGATCGAGTTCTCGCGGACATCGCTGAACACGGCGAAGGCGATCGACGCGGGTCTTAACCCGGTGAACGAGCAGCTTGGACAGCAGCAGGATCAGCTTGCGAGCAACAAGCGGGATATCGCATCGAGCCAGGATCTGATCGCTAAGAACTCGCAGGATATCGACACGACCAAGCAGGGGCTCGCGACGACTACCGAGGCGACCACACAGAACACCTCGCAGATTGGACAGACCAACACGCGCATCGGGACCTTGGATCAGTATGAAACCAAGGACAGCATCACTATCAACTTCGCCAATGGACAGGCGACTGTAAAGAAGCAGGACAAGGACGCGCTCACGGACTTTGTGAAGGCGGCTGCAAACACACCGGGATTCATGATCGAGGTACAGGGTTATGCGTCGACGGTCGGCAGCGCCGCGGTGAATCAGAGGTTGAGTGCGGAACGTGCTGACAATGTGCTGGCGATCATTCAGCAGTCAGGCGCGGTGCCGATGACTCGGATCCTTGCGCCGGCCGCGATGGGCACCACCAATCCGGTTGATGACGGTCACGGACGGAAGGCGCAGGCTCAGAACCGGCGCGTCGTGGTGACGATCGTGGTCAACAAGGGAATCGTCGGCTCAACGGGTAGCTAAGCGCCGTTAGGCTTCATCCAAGGGTGGTCGGAAGGCTACCAATGATCGGCAAACTCACGCGATAGTGCAACGAACGCAAGGTTCGTGCACTATCGCGTTGCCGCGTGGCGAGGTCAAGATAGAGTGGGGATAGTTTCGTGGGGTGTTCGCTTCGATGCACACTGACCCTTTCCCGGTGCAAAAAGGTAGCCAAGTGTTGGATAAGGGTGTAGAATTGGACGTTGTGTCCATAGGTTACAACTCTGTAAACGATTGATATGCAGCAAGTTAGGGCGGGCGCTTGAGATGACGGCGACTGCTCGGAGCAAAGTACAATCCTCATGGCTGACTACATTTATCTGCTGCAGACCCGCCTTACGCCGTACCAACAATCCGCCCTCGAACATGTTCGCGAGGTAGCCAAAGCTCGCGCGATGACCGTGTTTCTGGTTGGCGGAGCGGTGCGTGACCTGACCAGCGGCAGCCCCATCCGCGACCTGGACTTCGCTGTCCAGGGCAATGCGACCAAGCTCAAGAAAGAGCTGCAGAAGGCTGGCGGGGTTTTGATTGGCGAAGACGAGCCAACGCAAAGTCTCTATTTCACGTTTCCGGGCGGGGTTCGCCTGGAGGTTGGGTCGACGCTGTGGGCGACATATCCGAAGCCGGGCAAGCCGGTGTACAGGCCGGAACCGATCCTGGACGACCTGCATCGCCGCGACTTTACGGCGAATGCGATGGCGCTGTCGTTGAACGACGGCTCGTATGGGCTGCTGATGGATCCGCTGAATGGCGTGGCGGATATTGAGAATCGCGAGCTGCGGCTGGTGTCGAACTACGGGTTCATTGAGGATCCGGCGCGGATGATCCGTGCGGCACGTTTTGGCGCGCGGCTGGGCTGGCAGATGGAAGAGAAGACTCGGCAGCGGTATGAGAATGCCAAGGCGGAGAACGCGATTGCGGCGCTGAACACGACGCAGCGCCACTATGAGCTGGAAGAGGTCTTCCACGAGGAAGATCCGCTGCGGGTGCTGAAGCGGCTGGAGGCCGAGGGGTGGGCCAAGGAGCTGTTCCCGGCGTGGACGTCGGCGAAGGTGAACGAGGCGGAGCTGGATAAGCTGCGCGACTTGATTGGGCGGCTGGAATCGATGGGGATTTATCCCGATCCGTCGGCTGCATACTTTCCGTTGCTGACGGCGAAGCTTGCGCCGAAGGATGTGGCGGACCTCAAGAAAAAGTTTGCGCGGCCAGGATTTGCGGAGCAGATTCCAGCGCTCGAAGCGGACACGAAGGAATTTGCCGCGCTGTTTACGAGCAAGGCGGCTGCGGCGCCTTCGGACGCGTGGAAGCTGTTGTTTGCGGCCAAGCCGGAGACGGTGTTGTGGCTGGCGCATACGACCAAGAGCGCTCCGCTGAAGGCGCGGTTTGAGGCGTTCTTCAGTGAGTGGTCGCAGGCGCGGCAGAAGATTCCGTACCAGCTGATGCAGGAGATGCGGATTACTCCTGCGCTTCCCGGCTACAGCGAGCTGGTGGAGAGCTTGTTCTTTGCGGTGATGGACTCGAAGCTGGATACACCGGAGGCGGCACGGGCGTTTCTTGAGCCGTTCTCTCCGCCCGCCCCACCACCTCCCGTGAACATGCGGCGGCGTGCGGTGAAGCGCGAGGCGAAGGTTGCCAAGCCGCGCGGGAAGAAGGCAGCGGCGGCGGTGGAGGACATCGATCTGGCGGCTGAGGGCGAGACAGAGTCGTTGGCAAGCGCGCCGGTGGAGAGTGCGAAGGCAAAGGCTCCTGCGAAGGCAGTGGCGGCGAAGGCTGCGCCGGTTGCTGCCAAGAGTGCGCCGGCGAAAGCTGCTCCGGTAATCAAGAAGATTGCGCCGATTCTGAAGACGGTTGCTCGAGTGGCTGCTCCGCTGGTCGGGAGGGCTATAGGGAAGAAAGCTGTGGCCAAGAAGGCTGTCGTGAAGAAGGCGGCCAAACCGGCTGCGAAGCCGGCGGCGAAGAAAGTGGTCGCGAAGAAGGCTGCGAAACCGGTCGCGAAGAAGGTGGTCGCGAAGGCTGTTTCCAAGAAGCCGGTGGCGAAGAAGGCTGCTGCGCCTGCTAAGAACAAACCCGTAGCGAAGGCCAAGCCCGTCGCGAAGAAGGCTGCGAAGCCGGTGGCGAAAAAGGCCGCCGGGAAGCCCAAGCCGAAGTCTAAACGCTAGGAGCGGCGCGGGGCGCTAGCCGGATGGAGGGCGACTGGGCCACGAGGGGCTAACGCCCTTCGGCACCCGCTGGCGTCTCTGGCGAACCATACTCCTACGGCCGTGAACGTGGGACAATTAAGCTATGATTTCTCCCACTGAACTACAGGCCATCCCAATCTTTGCGTGTCTTGATGAAGCGGTCCGGCAGCGATTTGCCGAGCGAGCGGCGGACGTGCGCCTGCAGCCGGGAGAGTGGCTGATTCGTGAGGGCGAGGTGCCGTCCTTCTTTGTGCTGCTGGAGGGGAAGCTGCAGCTGGTGAAGGACATCCTGGGGCGCTCGCAGGAGCTCAGGGACTATAAGGCTGGGGATTTCTTTGGCGAGATACCGATTTTGCTGGGTGCGCCGGCGATTGCGTCGGCGCAGGCAATCTCGAAGACGCGGGTGGCGCGGTTTGAGGCGCAGCATCTGTTTGAGCTGATTCAGACGTCGTCGGCTTGCAGCGCTCTGATCCTGCAGACGATGACGGACCGGTTGAGCACGGTGCGGGCGTTTGTGTCGGAGGTGCCGAGCTCGCGGGTGCTACTCGTCGGTACGCAATATGACAGCGACTGCCGGGACATTCGGGAGTTTCTCTCGGCCAACCGGATTCCGTATGAGTGGGTGGACGCGGAGCGGGAGCCGGAGCGGATTCCGGAGTGCATGCGGGGTGAGTATCACGGTCCGTCGGTGATTGTGGATCGGAGTTATTGCGTGGAGGCGCCGACGGTGCGGAGAGTGGCGGAGGCGCTGGGGATTCGGACGCAGCCACGCTATGAGGAGTATGACGTGGTGGTGGTGGGGGCGGGGCCGGCGGGCCTGGCGGCGGGAGTGTATGGCGCGTCGGAGGGTCTGAAGGTGCTGATCGTGGAGCGGTCGGCGGCGGGAGGACAGGCTGGGACGTCGTCGCGGATTGAGAACTATCTTGGGTTCCCGAATGGGATATCCGGCGAAGACCTGAGTGAGCGGGCGCTGAAGCAGGCGGGTCGGTTTGGCGCGGAGATCGCGATGACGCGCTGCGTGGAGCATCTCGAGCCGCTGGGGGATGGGCGGTATTGCGTGGAGCTGGATGGCGGGCAGAGGGTGTCGGCGTGCGTGGTGCTGCTGGCGACCGGCGTGGACTGGCGGATTCTGAAGGCCGAAGGCGTGGATCGTTTCCTGGGGCGGGGCGTGCTGTATGGGGCTTCGCGCAATGAGGCGAGCAACGTTGTGGGGAAGCGGGTGTTCATTGTCGGGGGTGGGAACTCGGCGGGGCAGGCTGCGGTGTTCTTTGCGAACTACGCGGCGAAGGTCGTGATGCTGGTGCGGGGCAAGGGGCTGGAGCTGACGATGTCGTCGTATTTGATCGATCAGATTGCTTCGAAGAGGAACGTGCACGTGGTGCCGTATACCGAGGTGATGAGGGCCGAGGGTGAGGATCACCTGGAGCGGATTGTGGCACGGACGCGGACGCCGGAAGGCGAGGAGACGTTCCAGACTGTGGATGCGGATGCGCTGTTTGTGATGATTGGCGCGAAGGCGAGTACGGCGTGGCTGCCGCAGAGTTTGCAGAGAGACTCGGCCGGGTATCTGTGTACGGGACGGGATTTGACGGAGTGGTCGCTGAAAGATCGCCCGGCGTTTCCGCTGGAGACGAACCTGCCGGGCATCTTCTGCGCGGGAGATGTGCGGCATGACTCGATCAAGCGGGTGTCGAGTGGCGTGGGCGAGGGAAGCATGGCGATTGCGTTCATCCACCAGTATTTGGCGCTGAAGAACTTCTAAGGGCAGAGACAAAAGAAGAAGCAGATTCCCAGAGGGAATGACAGAAAGAAAGGCAAGGGCAAGAACGGGAGACAGCAGGTTCCTCGCTGCGCTCGGAATGACAATTTCTCTTAGAAATTGTCGAAGAAAGGCGAAGGCATCGGTCGGGCGGGACTGGCTCGAGTGGGTCAGAGATACCAGGGGATGTTGATGACGGTGATGCGGGGGTTGCCGCGCATCAGGAGTAAGAGCTTGAGGAGCTGGGCGCGCTGGTTGTGGAGGGGGGCCTGCCACCAGTGCTTCACAACGAGTTCGGGGACGAGGACGGCGATCTGGCACTCGGGGTGGTCTCGCTCTAATTGCAGAACGTAGTTGAGCAGGGGCGTGAGGACGAAGCGATAGGGTGAGGGCAGGAAGACTAGCTTGGGGACGGGGAGGTTGGCGGCGGTGAGGGGGCCGGCGACGTTGCGCTGCCACATGGCTTCGACATCGGCCCGGACTTCTTCGGCGTCTACGTGCACGCCTTCGACGCGGTCGGTGAGCTTCATGGCGAAGCGCAGACCTTTTTCGGTGATGCGTGTCCAGCGGTCGATGGGGACGACGACCAGCGGGTGGTTGAGGTTGTGGATCTGGATGGGGCGATCGATGTTGATCTCACGGGCGACGCCGTCGTAGTGGCGGCGGACGCCGGACATGAGGAGGATGAGCGCGGGAACGAGGATGGCGGTGATCCAGGCGCCGTCCTTGAACTTGGCGACGAGGACGACGAGCAGGGTGATGCCGGTGGCGGTGGCTCCGATGGCGTTGATGAGGATGCGGTGGTGGGAGCGCGGGCCGGGCTGGCGCATCCAATGCACGACCATGCCCGCCTGCGAGAGCGTGAAGGCTAGGAAGGCGCCTATGGCGAAGAGGGGGATGAGGCGGTCGGTGACGCCACCGAAGGCAATCAGGAGAAGAGCGGAGAAGGTGACAAGCGCGTAGATGCCGTGGGAGTAGAGCAGGCGGCGGCCGCGGATGAGGAAGACGTGCGGAAGGTAGTTGCGCTGGGCGATGGCGCGGGTGAGGCGCGGGAAGTCGGCGTAGGAGGTGTTGGCGGAGAGGGCGAGGACGAGCAGGATCGAGCCGATGCCGACGTAGTAGAACCAGCCGCGGCCGAGGACGGCGGAGATGAGTTGGGAGAGAATGCTTTGGTAGCCGGCGCCCGTGGGGTCGGTGGCTCCGATGTTGTAGGCGCGGCAGAGGAGGGCGATGCCTCCGAGGAAGATCATCAGCAGGATGATGATGATGGTGAGGGTGCGTTTGGCGTTGCGCTGCGTGGGTTCGCGAAAGGCGCCTACGCCGTTGGAGACGGCCTCGACGCCGGTCATCGCGGTGCAGCCGCTGGCGAAGACTTTGAGGAGAAGCCAGGGAGAGAGGGCGAGCGCGACCATGGGCAGATGCGGCGGGGAGATGACGGGGATGGGGTGGCCGTGCGCGAGGAGGGTGCGGAGGCCTCCTACGATGATGACCAGGAGCAGCGTTCCGATGAAGAGGTAGGTGGGGATGAGGAAGGCTTTGCCGGTGTCTCGGACGCCGCGCATGTTGATCACCGTCAGGATGAAAAGGATGAGCAGGCAGAGCGCTAGCGTGTGGGGCTGGAGCGAGGGGAAGGCGGAGACCAGGGCTCCGACGCCTGCAGAGATCCCGACGGCTACGTTGAGGATGTAGTCGATCATGAGGGCGGCCGCGGCGAAGAGGCCTGCGGTGTCGCCGAGGTTTTCGGAGGCTACGGTGTAGCTGCCGCCGCCGTTGGGATAGGCGTCGATGGTCTGGCAGTAGGAAAAGTAGACGATCGCGAGCAGGCCGATGATGGCGAAGCTGATCGGGACGATGTGCGCGATTCCCGCGACGCCGAGGGGGATGAGGAGCGTGAGTGCGGCTTCGGGACCGTAGGCGGCGGAGCTGAGAGCGTCGAGGCCGAAGACGGGAATGCCGGCGATGGGGCCGATGTGTTCGGCGCGTTCCTCGGAGGTGGCGAGGGGTTTGCCAGCCAGAAGATCGAAGAGAGACATGCGCTTCCTTCGGGCTCAACAAGACCTGCCCGGCGTAAGGGTACGCCGGGAGCGCATAAGGAATTCGTAAAATTTAAGGGTAAAGACTACTTTGCGAAGAGCTGATCGAGGTCGGCGAAGGCTTTGAACTCGAGGGCATTGCCGGCGGGGTCGAGGAAGAACATGGTGGACTGTTCGCCGACCTGGCCTTCGAAGCGCGTGTAGGGCTCGATGACGAAGTGGACGTTGGCAGAGCGGACACGCTCGGCGAGCTGCTTCCAATCGGAGGGTGTGAGGACGACACCGAAGTGCGGGACCGGGACCTCGTGGCCGTCTACGGGGTTGCTGTCGGCAGCGTTGCGATTGCGCGGGGCGGAGGCGGGCTTGAGGTGCGCGACGATCTGGTGGCCGTAGAGGTTGAAGTCGATCCACTGGTCGGCGCTGCGGCCTTCCGGGCAGCCGAGGATGGTTGCGTAGAAGTGGCGAGCGGCGTCGAGGTCGTCGACGGGGAAGGCGATGTGAAAGGGCTGCACGGACATAGGTCGATGATACCGAGAAGGGAACGCTGGTGGCCAGCGTCTCAGGCTCAAGCGTGCGGGGAGAGACCGAGGAAAACTTCAACGGTGTCCCACGAAAATACACACGGGGAAATTCGTTGCATTGCCGATAAGGACTTCAGGGCTCGAGAGACGAGTTGAACGCGAGCCCGAAGGAGTTTCGGCAGATGCAGGTGATTCTTGCGGACAACCAGGCGATTTATCGCGCGGGCATCGCGCGGGTGCTGGCGGCAGACGTGGCGACGGAGGTGGTGGCCGAGTGCTCCAAGCTTTCGGAATTGATGGAGGCGGTGGTGAACCTGCGCTGCGCGGTGGTGCTCTTTCCGTCGAGTTTTGCGTGGGAGCAGCACAAGCTTCTGGATCGAATTGAGCAGGCGGGAAGCCGGGCCGTGATGATGCTGGAGCCGGGTGCGGAGCTGGATGAGGGGATCAGTGTTCGGCTGCAGGGCGTGGTGACGCGATCGGTGGCGGCTTCGCAGCTGATCGATTGCCTGTATACGGTTGCAGCAGGGGAGCGCTACGTGCGGCGTGCGGTGGTGAAGACGATGGCATCGCCCGACCATCTGGGCGTGAAGGCGGCGCAGCGGCTGACCGCGCGTGAGCTGCAGATCGTCGCGCTGCTCTGCGAGGGGTTGAAGAACAAGCAGATTGCGCAACAGCTCGGAACCAAGGAGCAGGTGGTGAAGAATTACCTGCGCAATATTTATTCGAAGACGAACGTGTCGGACCGGTTGGAGCTGGCGCTGTTCACGGTGCACCATCGCGCGCTGGCGGAGGTGGTGGAGGCTACGCGGCTGGAGCTGGTGCGTACCGCGTAGGTGGTGCGGCGTGAATGAGGAAGTGCAAGGGCAACAGCAGATTCCCAGGGGGAATGACAGAAAGAAAGGCAAGGGCAACAGCAGAAGCAACAGCAGACTCCCAGGGGGAATGACAGAAAGAAAGGCAAGGGCAAAAGCAGAAGCAACAGCAGATTCCCAGAGGGAATGACAGAAAGAAAGGCAAGGGCAAAAGCAGAAGCCCAGAAGGGGGCTGACGCCCCCTGTTAATCCGGTGGAACAGGGAAAGGCAACTACAGGTTTCTGGGCTAGCTGCGTTTTTCGGCGATGGATTTGGCTTGCGTGAAGAGGGTGAGGTAGTCGGGGCCGCCGGCCTTGGAGTCGGTGCCGCTCATGTTGAAGCCGCCGAAGGGATGGGCGCCGACCATCGCGCCGGTGCACTTGCGATTGAAGTAGAGGTTGCC
>JBEKFF010000037.1:0-21407 GCA_050013455.1 Acidobacteriaceae bacterium
GCAGGGGCTAGGGGCGGCGTGAGGAAAGTCGCGGTGTTGCCGGTGGCGCGGGCGATGGATTCGGCAGCGAGGCGGCCGCTGCGGACGGCGCCTTCCATCGTTGAGGGCCAGCCGGAGAGAGTCCAATCGCCAGCGAGATAAAGGCTATCGCCGGGGGCTTCGGGGGTGGGGCGGAAGCGGTCCAGACCGGGAGTTACGGAGAAGGTGGCCCGCGCTTCCTTGAGGACGCCGGACTTGAGCAGCGTAGCTTCACGGACAGCTGGGAAGAAGCGGGCGAGTTCGACGAGGACAAAGGCGAGAATCTCTTCTGAGGTCTGGCGGAGTTCTCGGAACGATGCGCTGATGACGAGCTCGAGGTATTGACCCTGCGGTGCGTCAGCAGTTTCGAAGCGGCGGATGAGAGTCTTGTTGAACATCCACTGGATGCGGGTGTCGAGCAGGGCGGCGTGCTCGAGGTCGGTGACGGGGCGATCGAACCAGAGATGCACGGTGGTGATGGGGGCGTGGGTGAAGTGGGTAAGCAAGGGCTCGATGCGCCGGCGCGGCGCGGCGTCTTCGGGGAGCGTGGCGAGTAGACGCGCAGTCTGCTCGAAGGGGAGCGCGAGGAGCAGGCTGGGTGCGTGGTGGCGGTCGCCGTTGGATGCGGTGACTTGCCAGAGACCTTTCGGGAGGCGCGTTATGCGATCAATGCTGGTGCGTGGATGGAGGGCAGTTCCCTGCTGTGCGGCGAGTTGGGCAACAGAGGCGTAGAAGTCGGAGAGAGGCTGCGAAGGGATGCCGAGGCGGCCACCAGCGGCGGATTTGAGGAAGGACTCGTGGAAGACCTGGCCGGCGTAGCGGGTGGAACAGCGATCGAAGGTGTCGTTGAGGGTGCTGACGATGATGGGTTCCCAGAAGTGGCGGATGGCGCGTTCGGTTTGGTGCGTGCGCTGGAGCCAGGCCGAGAAGGGTTCGGCGTCGGAAGTAGGGTAGGAGCGGAAGAAATCGAGGAGGCCGAGGGCAATGCGGTATCTGTCAGCGGTGGTGAGCATGGGTGCGCGGAGGAAGCTGAGCGCGGAGTGGCCGGGGGATGGGAGCGCGATGGGGGCGATGTCCGATCGGCGGGTGGGGGTTGAACGAGTCGAGGGTTCGAGGAAGGTGATCGTGTCGTACCAGCGGATGTGCTGGCTGGCGCCAGAGAGATTGCAGAGGTCGATGAGGTTGGTGCAGCAGCCGAGGAGGACGTGCTGGGAGTCGATGATTTCGCCGAGCGCGGGGTGGGGATAGGAGTAAGCGCGGCCGCCGACGAAGGGCTTGCGCTCGAGGAGAGAAACCCTTGCGCCTGCGCCGGAGAGGGCTACGGCTGCGGCGAGGCCGGCGGCGCCTGCGCCGAGGATGAGGACGTCGGGGGTGGCGTGCTCGCTCATCCGATGATCCTTGCTTTGAAGGATTGGAGGATGCCGAGGAATAGGATGGCCAGCTTCTGGCAGGTTGGAACGGAGACGCGCTGCGTGAAGACGGCGGCGGGGTCGGCGGCGATGCGGTCGAGGAGCCGGTGATAGATGCGGACGAGGACGCGCATGGAGGGACGGGCGTCGGCGTCGAGGAGCGGGATGAGCTGGCCGGCGCTGCGGTAGAGGGTTTGGGCGTGGAGTTCGATCGCGCGAAGGAGAGCGAGCTCGTGAGAGTGCGGCGTGCTACCGGCGGCGAGGGCGAGGATGCGTTCGGGGGTGACGGCGTATTCGCGGAGCATGTCGGAGGGGAGGTAGATGCGGCCGCGGTCGGCGTCCTCTTTGATGTCGCGAAGGATGTTGGTTAGCTGGAAGGCGATGCCGGTGTCGATGGCAAGTTGATCGGCTCGACGGTCTGAGTAGCCGAAGATGCGAATGCAGACGAGGCCGACTACGGAGGCTACGAGGTAGCAGTAATGATTCAATGCGGCGAGGCTGCCGTAGACCTGGAGGATGCGCGGGGGGCCGGTGGGACTGGAGATTTCGAGGGTGTGGACGCCTTCGGGCTGGGGCTGGAGGTCGAGGGTGGTGCCGGCGACGAGTTGCTCGAGGAGATCGTCGGAGATGGCGAAGCCTTGCTGGGTGTCGTTGAGGGCGAGGAAGATGGGGTCGGTGGTGGGTGCGGTGCGGGAGGCTCGCCAGGCGGCGGTCCAGGAGGCCATGGCTTCGCGTCGGGCGTCGAGGGAAAGGGATTCGTCGTCGGCGAGGTCGTCGGCTTTGCGCATGAAGGCGTAGACGGCGCACATGGCGTCGGATTTGTGCTGCGGAAGGACGCGGAAGGAATAGTAGAAGTTCTTGGCTTCGCGCTTGGCGATGGCACGGCAGGCGGCGTAGGCCGCGAGTATTTCGGGAGACTGTGCTGCGCTCATGCGGGGGTGTCCTTGCGGGAGGGCTTGAGCAATGCGGAGAGCTTGCCGAAGAGCGCGCCGCCGAGGAGACGGAGCTTGGCAGTCTTGGTGACGACGGGGCGGGATTGCAGGGTGTTGTAGTCCTGTGCGGCAATGGCGTCGAGGATGGCGTGGCCGCCGTTGACGAAGAGTTGCAGGGTGGAGGCGAGGTCGGGGGCGACGAGGGTGGTGATGCGCTGGCCGCGGGTGAGGCGGGCGCGGGCGTCGGCCACGAGAAATTGCATCATGGCGCGGACGTTGGCGTCGAAGTGGCGGGCGATGAGTTGTTCGTCTGTGACGTGGAAGCGCTGCATGGCGTCGGCGGGGATGTAGCGGCGGCCACGGGCGCGATCTTCGACGACGTCCTGATAAAAGTTGGCTAGCTGGAGGCCGGTGCAGATATCGTCGGATAGCTGCATGAGCTCTTCGGAGTGATAGCCACTGACGAGAAGGACGAGGCGGCCGACAGGGTTGGCGGAGTAGCGCGAGTATTGTTCGAGGGTGGCGAGGGATTCGTGGTGGGTGTAGACCTGATCCTGCTCGAAGGCGGAGATGAGGTCGTCGAAGGGTTGGATGGGGAGGTGGCGCTGCGCGATGGTGGGCTGCAGCGCAACGTATACGGGGTGGCGCGAGGCGGCAGGGTCGGTGAAGCACTGGTGGAGCATGGCGCGCCAGATGGCGAGCAGGCGCGTTGCCGTTGCGGTATCGGCTACTTCATCACCGAGGTCGTCGGAGGTACGGCAGAAGGCGTAGACGCTGTGGAAGTGAGGGCGAAGTGCGGCGGGAAGGAAGAAAGTGGCGACGTGGAAGTTTTCGTAGTGGGTGGTGGTGAGCGTCTTGCACCAGGCTTGGGCTTCGGCAAGCGAGGGGCGTGTGGCGGGGGTGAGGTAGAGAGCGGGCGCGCCTGTCAGGCTATCGTCAATTGGAGCGGGCGCGAGGTTCGCGAGGACGGTCATGCGTGCTCCTCGATGGCGGCTTGCGGTTCGGGTTGCTCGGTGGAACTGGGGAAGATGACGGTCTTTATCTCGGGGGCGATGCCGTCGGCAGGGCGAGTGAGCATGCGGCGGAAGACGGTTGGGAGGTCTTCGATGGTGGCCGTGCCGGTAAGGAAATCCTGGGCACGGAAGCGGCCGGAGGTGATGAGATCGAAGGCGCGGCGGGCGGTGGCGGGGGTGTGGTGGAAGCTGGCCTTGAGGGTGAGGTCGGAATAATGGATGAGGTTGGTGTCGAGAGAGACGGTGGTGCCGCTGGGAGGGCCGCCGAAGAGGTTGACGAGGCCGCCCTTGCGCGCCATCTGCACGGCCCATTGCCAGGCTTCGGGAGTAGCGACGGCTTCGAAGACGATGTCGGCGCCCCGGCCTTCGGGGGTGAGGGCGCGGGCTGCGGCGATGGGGTCTGGGACGTCCGAAATGCGAAGGACTTGCTCGGCGCCGAAGTGGCGCGCGGTGGTGATCTGGTCTTTGCGCTTCACGACAGCTATGACGTGGAGGCCGAGGAGTGAGGCGGCGTGGATGAAGAGCAGGCCGATAGGGCCGGCGCCGAGGACGATGGCGGTCTGGTTGGCCTGAGCGCTCGACTCAGCTGAAAGCGAAACGCCAGACTCTTCGAGGCCGCGGATGACGCAGGCGAGCGGTTCGGTAAGGGCGGCATGCTCGAAGGGGACGGTGTTGGGGATATGGAGGGTGTTTTTCTGGACGATGCGCGCGGGGATGCGGATGAACTCGGCGTAGGCGCCGTTGTTGAAGAGGAGGTCATCGCAGAGGTTCTGCTGGTTGTTGCGGCAGAAGAAGCAGGCGTCGCAGGGCGCGGAGTTGAGCGGGAGGACGCGGTCGCCGATGGAGAACGTGGTGACGCCGTCGCCGACCTGGACGACGGTTCCGGCGAGCTCGTGGCCGAATAGGCGATCCAGAGTGAGCATTTTGGCGTGGTAACCGCGGCGGTAGACCTTGAGATCTGTGCCGCAGGTAAGGGCGGCGCCAACGCGCAGGACCAGCTCCCCGGGAGCGGCGGTGGGGACCGGGACATCCTCGATACGGAGGTCTTCCTGGCCGCGAAGGACGGCGGCTCTCATGGTTCGGCTGGGGGTCTTGCCGTCCTCGATGTGATTTGGGGCTGAGGCCATCTCATTATTTTCTCATCCTTGGGCTCTCGGGACGAGGCGGAGAATCGTGCGACCGGTCGTGGGGGCACCCGCATCTGATACCCTGAGCGCAGCGCAAACGCATGAGCTTTATCTCTCCAGAGGCCTACGCCAAGACTATCGTCGCTTCGGTGCAGGAGTATTCCCTGCTCTGCGGCCGCGCGGTTGCGAACATTTTCTCGCGACCCCGGTACATGGCGGATATTTATACGCAGATGGATTCGATCGGCGTGGGTTCGCTGCCGATTGTGGTGCTGACGGGGTTCTTTACGGGATGCGTGCTGGCACTGCAGGCGGCGGTCTCGCTAAAAGAGTTTGGCGCGGTGAACATGACCGGCGAGCTGGTGACTCTTTCGATGGTGAAAGAGCTGGGCCCGGTGTTGACGGGATTGATGGTTTCGGGGCGGAATGCGTCCGGAATGGCCAGCGAGCTTGGCTCGATGAAGGTGTCCGAGCAGATTGACGCGATGCGCGCGCTGGGAACGGATCCGTACCGAAAGTTGGTGACGCCGAGGCTGGTGGCAACGGTGTTCATGTTGTTTTTCCTCACGATTATTTCGGACGCTTGCGGCATTGCGGGCGGAGCATTTGTTTCGGTTACCTTGCTGAAGTTGAAGGCGGCAACATTTTTCCATACCGGGTACATGTCCCTGGAGCATGGCGATGTGGTCGAGGGGCTGGTTAAGCCAATCTTCTCAGGCTTCATCATCGCGACGATTGGCTGCTACTACGGGTTGAGGACGACGGGTGGAACGAGGGGTGTAGGGCGGTCGACGACACAGGCGGTGGTGGCGTCTTCTGTGATCATTATTCTGGTGGACTTCCTGGTGACGCAGTTGATGATCGGAATCTTCGGAAGGTAGGCAATGGCTGAGACGGTGGTGAGCACAGAGATGAAGGACTTTGTAGCCGGCGGCCAGCCCATTGTCGAGTTCGACGACGTGTCGATCGGGTTTGACGGGCACGAGGTTCTGAGCAATGTGAGCTTCACGGTTGCGCATGGGGAGACGCGCATTCTGCTGGGGCCAGCGGGCGGCGGCAAGAGCGTTTTGATGAAGCTGGCGAATGGGCTGATCGAGCCGGATAGCGGCGAGATCCGAGTGTTTGGCCGCTCCTTGCAGGACATGACTGAGAACGAGCTATTCGAGATGCGCGCCCACGTGGGGATGGTCTTCCAGGAGAGTGCGCTGTTCGATTCGCTCAACGTGGAAGATAACGTCGCCTACCGGCTGGAAGAGGAACACGTCGATCCCAAGGAAATTCACGAGCGCGTGCGGGAGGCGTTGCGATTCGTGGAACTGGAACAGGTGATCAACAAATTTCCTTCAGAGCTGAGCGGCGGCATGCGGCGGCGCGTCTCGATTGCACGGGCAATTATCAGCAAGCCAGACCTGATCTTGTATGACTCGCCGACGGGTGGACTGGATCCGATTACCTCAACGACCATTATCGAGTTGGTGGTGAAGCAGCGCGACGTATCGCACACCACGTGCCTGCTGATCACGCATCGGCTGCAGGACGCTTTCACGCTGGCGACGCATCGATTTAACCTTCAGGAAAAGCGAATGGAACGCATTCCCGACAACGGGATTGACCCAAGCACCAAGTTCCTGGTGCTGAATGAGGGTCATATTGTGTTCGATGGAACGACGCTGGAACTGACGCACACGAAGGATCCGTGGTTGCGGGAGTATATCGAGTAAGACTACGGTCAGGCACCTACGGCAATGGTGCGGTGGAAGAGATCGAGCGCGAGCCCGAACATCGAGCGGGCCAGGTCGGGATCATAGCGGACGCCTTCGTCACGGAGGAAGGCGTGGGCGCCATTCACTTCGTGCCAGTTGAGCCTGGTTCCAACTTCATTGAGGCGTTCGAGGACCTTCATGCGACCTTCGGTGGGGATGTGCGGATCCTGCCGACCCCAGACCATCAGGAGCTCGCCTTTGATTTCGCCGGCCCGGGCCATGGAGTTGTCCTTCATACCCTCGCCGAGGCCGCCTTTGTGGATGTCGGTGGCGTAAAAGCAGACGGCGCCGTGAACATTTGGGCTCATCGCGGCGCGGAAGGCGAGATGGCCTCCCATGCAGATGCCCATGACGCCGAGCCGGCCGGTGCAGTCCGGGCGTTCTGCGAGGTGGGCGAGGGCGACGCGGGCGTCGTCATCGTAGGCCGGCACGGGCTTGGTGGTTTTGAGGACGTTGCCGCGGTCGGAGCCTTCCTGATCGTATTTGAGGACGGTGCCGGCGGGTTCGTACTCGTGGTAGACCTCGGGAACGGCGACGACATAGCCGTGGCCGGCCAACTGGACCGCCGTGCGATGGATGGGCGCTGTGACCTGGAATATTTCTGAGAAGAGCAGAATGCCCGGGTAACGACCGGGCGCCGCGGGACGAACAATGTGAGTTCGCATGGGGCCGGTGGATGTCGCAAGGTCAACGTGTTCCGTATCGATAACGATCATGAATTCCTCAGAGAAGCACTTCGTTTGACTGCATCAGTCTACTCTTCCGCGAAATGACCGGAGAGGACGACCAACCCTGCGCCGGGTTGAGTGCCTCCTATAGGGGATACTTCCGGAGGCATCGCATGGCAGAAGGACGAATGTACACGACGACGCAACTCGCACTGGCTGCTCGCGAGCTGCGCGAAGCGGCTGGGGCGGAAGAACAGACCGTCACCGGGGACGAAGCGATCGAGATGCTGGACGACGAGACCCGTCTATTGAGGGAGCGGGGATTCAGCGATGAGCAGATTGCCGAGCTGTTCACTGGGTTTGATATCGAGGTGACGACGGAGCAGATCGCGCAGCACACGCCGCCGACTTTGTAGTTTTGGGAGTCGAGTTCAGGCGAAGAGGTTGACCTGGTGGGTGGGGTCCGAAGCGACGGTGGCGGCCTGAGTTTCCGCGTCGCCTGGGTCTGGGTGGGGCGGCGATTGTTGACTGGGGTGGTAGCCTTCGTCGGCGCCTCCGCCAGTGTTTGAAGATTCGGCATCGACGCGGGAGACAGGTAGCGGAGGCTCGAGCACGGGCTCATCTAACCGTGTGAGGGTCAGAGGCGAGATTACCGGGATTGGAACCATTCCCATGTGCGCTCACTCCCGTTCCAAACGGGTTCTCTCTGTTCTGCTATCGGCAGAATGGGGAGACTCCTTCAGGGGCGGTCGATTATTTCGCGGCGGCGTTGGACGAAGGCGAGGATTTCGATGGGTCAGTGCTCGCATTGGGGAGGGTGTAGATGACCTCTCCGGAGCGCGTGTAATGCAGTTCTTCGCGAGCCTCGTGCTCGATCGCGTCTGGATCACTCTGAAGATGGTTGATGTGCTCGTGCAGCCGGTCATTTTCTTTTTGAAGCTGCTGCATCTGCACCTGGAGCAGGTTTGCCTCTTCGCGCTTGTGTGCGAAGGCAGTGAGACCGTTATGTCCGAAGATGACGCCATAGGCCATCATGAGCGCCAGGATGGCAGTCGCGAAGGTGGCAGCACGGCGACGCCACAGATAGATGCGGTCCTTCGCAGCCCCGGCGAGCTCGGGCAATTTGGCGGTGAGCTTCGTCTTGGGTGGCGCGCTTCGCAAGTTCAGGTCTCAACGGGGTCGTAAGGGTTGATCGTTCACTAGAAGTATCGCGCATTCCGGCTTGAGTTTGGGAGGGTAAGCTGTGGAAGGAACCAGACTCGTCGACAGTGGAGTTCCGAAATGCACGTGGGGAACGCGAAGTTCGTTTCGCACCGCCAGCTTTGTTATCCTTAGGGTGACTCATGCGCGTCCTCTTCTGCATTTCGATCCTGGCCTTGGTAGCGCTGCTTTGGGCCTCTTTTGCGATGGCGCGGCATGTACGACAGGCCCGGCGCTCCCACCGTAGGTTGCAACAGGAAGCGACCACGAATGCAAAGGGTAAGCCGTAGTCGAAGAAAAGCAAAGAAAGATCGAAGAACGCGATTCAACGCCGGACATCTTCAACCTTGAGAGAATCTATGCAAACCGTTACCCTACCCTCCTCCCGCGCGGCGAACCTGGCCCAGTTTGCCACGACTGTTCCAGGCAGGATTCTGCTTGGACTAGGCGCCACGGTTGTCGTGGCTTTGGCCGCGCACGTGAGCTTTCCACTGCCCTTCACGCCGGTGCCCCTGACGCTACAGCCACTCGCGGTGTTGGGGGTTGGATTGGCGTTTGGCCCGGTCGGAGGCTTTCTGACCATGCTGGCGTACCTGGCGGAGGGCGCGATGGGACTGCCGGTATTCAGTCCCACAGGGCCGGGCGGGCTTGCGCAGCTGTTAGGGCCCACCGGGGGGTTTTTGATGGCTTATCCCCTGGTAGCCGCGATCGTTGGTGGGCTGACACGAGGATTGACGGGACACACCGCGCGGTTCCTGGCAGCATTTCTGGCGGGTAACGTGGCGATGGCCGTTCTATTTTTGTCGGGCGCCGGCTGGTTCGTGCACTATACCCACCACACTCTTTATGCGGCGTGGGTGGGTGCCGTCGCTCCGTTTCTTCCGGGGGAGTTCATCAAGGTCCTGGTGGCGGCGGGCGTGTACAGCACCCTGTCCCGCGCTCCACGCATCTAATTTAGCGTGCGTCCAGACGACACTGCAGGAGCAAGTTTTGATCGCTCCTCCTAACAGACAAGGCACCAAAGGAACACATGACTACTGCAGCAACAGATGTTCGCGAGATTAAGATTGCCCACAGCCCTGACTCTGATGACGCCTTTATGTTTTACGGGCTTGCGACGAACAAGGTGCGCGTACCGGGGTACAAATTCACCCACACGCTTACCGATATCGAGGCGCTGAACCATCGTGCCATGACGGACCAGTACTACGACGTCACGGCGATCAGCTTCCATGCCTATCCGTACATACAGGAGAACTACACACTGATGGCGTGCGGTGGCTCGGTAGGCGACAGCTATGGGCCAATGATCGTGGCTTCGAAGAGTTACACGCTCGACGAGGTGAAGAAGCTTCGCATTGCGGTGCCGGGAACGTTGACGACAGCCTACCTGACACTGAAGTTGTTTGCACCAGAGATCGAGACGGTGACGGTCGAGTTCGACAAGATTATTCCGGCGGTTGTGTCGGGTGAGTTTGACGCTGGTCTGATTATTCACGAAGGACAGCTTACGTATGCGCGTGACGGGCTGAAGAAGATCCTCGACCTGGGTGTTTGGTGGCATGAACAGACGGGCCTTCCCTTACCGCTCGGCGGCAACGCGATTCGGCGGTCGTTGGGTTCTGAGGTTCAGGCGATTACAACCAACGCGCTGCGGGAGAGCATCCAGCATGCGCTGGATCACCGTGAGGCCGCGTTGGAATATGCGATGCAGTTCGCCCGGGATTTAGACACGTCGCTGGCTAATCGTTTCGTTGGCATGTATGTGAATGAGCGCACGCTGAACTACGGCGATGATGGCCGCGAGGCGATTCGCAAGATTCTGGATATGGGCTACGAGCGCGGGATCATCCCGAATAAGGCCCACGTGGACTTCGTCGGCTAGGCAGAATCTGTCAGTCCGGAACGCCTGCATTTCCTCATGATCCGGTACTGTGCTGTAGTCCCGGATCGTGATATTCTTTTTAGGTGCGGTGCGTTTCTCCCGCGCATTCCTTGGCGATCTCCTGCAGTTCGCTCTTTGCCTTGCGGCAAGGTTCAAGGTCTGGACGCGTAGCTCAGCTGGTAGAGCATTCGACTCTTAATCGACTGGTCGTAGGTTCGATCCCTACCGCGTCCACCATTTCTATCCCGATCCAATAAGAGGCGCAGCCGAATTCGGTTGCGCTTTTTTCTCGGGCCTCCTCGCCATTGCTTGAACCGCAGGATTGTTGGATTTCGGATCTTGATCCACGCGGTGCTATGACGTGGGCGCGCCGTCCGTGTTTCCTACCCGTGTGAAGTCGCGGCAAGAAATCGGAGCCACTGCATGGGAGTACATTTTGCGGATGCCACTGAGCGCAAACATCGAAAATCTCTCGCACGGGATTGCCGTGGTAAGGCTGTCCGGAGGCTTGACCCTGGGTACATCCCTGAAGATCGCCGACTCCCAGGTTCAGGCTGCAATCGAAGATGGCGTTTCCAGAATGGTGATCGACCTTACGGACGTTGAATACGTAGACAGCGCGGGATTAGGGATGCTGATGTATGCCTACGGGATGCTGAACGAGAAGAAGGGGACTCTTAGGCTGTGTGGGGTCACAGCCCGTGTCATGTCTTTGCTGAAGATGACGAAGACGGATATGTTTCTGCCAATCGATACGAACCTTGATGAGAGCCTTGCCGCGTTACAAGGGTAAGTGCTGTCACTGACCTCATCGGCTGGCAAGCACGGGGCGCTGGCTAGGGATGAACAAAGGGTGGGCGATTCCGCAAAGCAGATTTCACGTGTCGGAATTTAAGACGACACGGCATAGAATCTACTATGTAAAACGCTTTAAGTCTTGCTTGACAAACGTTCCTTCATTCAAATAGTTTCGACGCCACCTGGCGAATCGCCTTTCCACAACCCTGAAATCAAGGCAGCATGATGACACGTTCCCCAATCTCTCTCGCGAAACGTCGACGGTCTCTCCAGCAATTAGGAGCTGTTGGCTTATTTGTTGCCTCCGCTTGCTCTGCAGTGTCGCGATCCCAGGTTCCAATACGTACGCCTACACCTGAGACGGAGAAACGGGTTGCGGCACTGGTGGGACAGATGACGCTGGAGGAGAAGGTGTCCCAGATGCAGAACGACGCAGGTGCGATTCCCCGCTTGAACGTGCCCGCTTATAACTGGTGGAGCGAGGGACTACACGGAATTGCACGCTCGGGCTACGCGACAGTATTTCCTCAGGCGATTGGCCTGGCTGCAACGTGGGATGTGCCGTTGATTCACAAGGTGGCAGACACGATCAGTACGGAAGCGCGAGCCAAGAACGGCGAGGCGCTGCGCGAAGGCAATCACAGCATTTACTACGGTCTCGACATCTGGTCTCCCAATATCAATATCTTCCGTGACCCTCGTTGGGGACGCGGACAAGAGACGTACGGAGAGGATCCGTTTCTGACCGGCAGACTCGGCGTCGCATTCGTCGAAGGGCTGCAAGGGAGCGATCCCACGTATTACAAGACCATTGCAACGCCAAAGCACTTTGCGGTGCATTCTGGACCTGAGAACACCCGGCACACGGCAAATGTTGATCCGTCGGCACATGACCTTGAAGACACGTACCTGCCCGCGTTTCGGGCCACGGTAACGCAGGCCAAGGCTGGCAGCGTGATGTGCGCATACAACGCAGTGGACGGCGCACCGGCGTGTGCAAACACCATGCTGTTGCAGGACCGTTTACGGAAAGACTGGGGGTTCAATGGGTACGTGACCTCAGACTGTGCGGCGATCACCGATATTGCCATCGGTCATCATTATTCGCTCGATCTCGAACATGGAGCTGTAGCCGCTGTTCGTGCAGGAACCGATACGAGTTGCGGCAAGGAATATGCAGTACTCGTGAAGGCAGTTCAGGATGGGCTGATTTCGGAAAAGGAGATCGACCGCTCGGTGAACCGGCTGTTCACGGCACGGTTTGAACTTGGCTTGTTTGATGATCCGACCAAGGTTGAGTATGCCCGTATTCCCTTCTCCGAGGACGACTCGCCGGCCCATCGTGCGTTGGCTCTCGAAACCGCGGAAAAATCCATGGTTTTGCTCAAGAACGACGGCATCCTGCCACTCAAGAAGTCTGTGAAGATTGCTGTGATCGGTCCGAACGCGGCTAGCCTGGCTGCGATTGAAGGTAACTATAATGCGGTGCCGTCGCAACCAATTTTGCCACTGGCCGGGCTGGAAAATGCGCTCGGAGTCGAACAGATTCGATACGCGCAAGGCTCGCCTTATGTAAGCGAACTGCCAGTTCCGGTCCCAAGAACATTACTGCATCCTGCAGCTGGTGACCCCCGCTTCGGCTTGAAGGGTGAGTATTTCGACAATGTGGAATTTAAGGGTTCGCCTTCGATGACACGCGTCGATCAGCAAGTGGAGTTCGATTGGAATGCCGCGAGTCCGGACAAGAGCATAAGCGCCTCGCACTTCGGTGTGCGATGGGCGGGGACGATCCAGGTCCCGGTTGCGGGTGACTACAATTTCAGCTTTACGTTGGCCCACTGCTATCCATGCGGAGATGCAGAGAGTTTGAAAGTGTACTTCGATGACAAGCCGCTTTCGGATCAACCCGTGCCGGCCTCTGACTATCGATCGAGTGGACTGAAGCCATTTACACTGCACTTTGCCGATGCCAAACCTCATACGTTTCGGATCGAGTACACCCACAAAGCGAAGTTGTTTGGTGCCGGCATTACGCTTAGCTGGATGCCGCCAATTGATGCCGAACGCGAAGCCGCAATCGAGTCAGCGAAACAGGCTGATGTTGTGGTGGCTTTCGTAGGGCTGTCTCCTGAGTTGGAAGGGGAGGAGATGCCGGTACACGTGAAGGGCTTCGACGGAGGAGACCGCACCAGCATCGAATTGCCTGCGGTGCAGGAGAAGATGTTGGAGGCAGTCGCGACAACGGGTAAGCCGCTTGTGATTGTATTGATGAACGGGAGCGCGCTTGCTGTCGATTGGGCGAAGCAGCATGCGAATGCGATCGTGGAAGCATGGTATCCCGGGGAGGAAGGCGGAGCCGCCATCGCCGACGTACTGACAGGAACGACCAATCCGGCAGGGCGCTTACCCATCACCTTCTATGCCAACACAAGAGATCTCCCGCCATTTGATGACTACTCGATGGCTGGCCGCACCTATCGCTACTATGCTGGAACACCTCTCTGGGGTTTCGGGTATGGGCTCAGCTACTCGACGTTCCAATGGACTAATCTCAAGCTCTCCACAGCATCACTCAAGGCAGGCGATCCAATGCTGGTGGACGCTGATGTGGAGAACATGAGCGACCGCGCTGGTGATGCGGTGAGTGAGCTATACCTTACGCCTCCTGCGGAACCAACGTCGCCGCGAATGGCGCTGGTGGGATTCGACCGACTAACTCTAGCCCCGCATGCGAAGCAGCACGTTCATTTCATGGTGGACGCGCGGGCTCTTAGTACCGTGGACGCGGATGGCGCTCGGGCGGTACGTTCTGGCGATTACGTATTCCACCTGGGCGGGACTCAGCCAACCGATACATCTGACGGATCAATGTCTGCAGCGTTCACGATTCATGGAAATGAGGAGCTTCCACGGTGAGGTCGCGTGATCTGCGGTTGGGGCAGCTCACGTTTCTCGCTGCGTGCGTCTTGTTCCAAACAACCGTGGCTCAGGATGTCGCGGCGTCCCCACTCCTTGGATCTGGTGATCCCGCGTGGCTTTCCTACAAGCCTGTGGAGTCAGCAATTGTCTTTCCCGGTGGGGTTCCAGACACGGTTGTTGAGCTTGGGAATGGCATGCTCGAAGATTCGGCCGCGAAGGAGTTTGCGGCGGGATGGCGGGGGATGTTGCGACGAGAGCCTCGGATTGTGCGCGTTGAAAGCAGCGACAGGCAACACGAGGTAGTACTCGCAACACCAGCCGAGATCAATGCGTGGCGACCACCCGCTGGGCCGACAGGATCCCTGAAACACGATGGCTACAAGCTTTATGTGGACAAGAATTCGCCGGTGATCGAGGGCGGCGATGATTGGTACGATATCATCGTGCGGTATTGCGATCTATTGCTTGGGCATTCCCGCTTTTCTCTTTCGATCGCAGGTCATGAAGTTGGTCATTGGATCGCGGACGCTACGTTGCCTGGCGAGCCCCTAAACGGCTGCACTTCGACCCGAGGATCGCTCGATCACGTGGCTATCCACCACGGAGACTCGGTTCAAGTGCCCGGCTGGCCCGACGGTCCGGAGAAGGCGCCATTGGATTATCTAAGCATCGTGCCCGATAGGGTTCGTGCAGGTGCTGTAATGAATAAGGTTCACTGAGGATATTCGGTTTGAGTTCACACATCATGGATGCGAAGGTCATCGTTACCTGTCCCGGGCGAAACTTTGTGACGCTCAAGATCACAACAACGGAAGGGATCTATGGCATCGGTGATGGAACCCTCAATGGCCGCGAACTGGCGGTCGTTGCGTATTTGCAGGAGCATGTGATTCCCTGCCTCATTGGGCGCGATGTGGATCGCATTGAAGATACCTGGCAGTATCTTTATCGCGGAGCTTATTGGCGTCGTGGACCGGTGACGATGAGCGCCATCGCCGCAGTAGACGTAGCTCTTTGGGACATCAAGGCCAAACGTGCCGGCATGCCGCTCTACCAGTTGCTCGGGGGCCGCTGCCGAGAAGGTGTGATGGTTTACGCCCATGCGAATGGGCATGAAATCAGTGAACTGCTGGAGTCGGTGGCTAAGCAACAAGAGCGGGGGTATCGGGCGATCCGCGTGCAGGCGGCCGTGCCCGGGGTCGCGGATGCTTACGGTGTGCCCCACGGAAACAAACCCTATGAGCCGGCGGATGGTGATCTTCCACGCGAAGAGGTTTGGGATACTGCCAAGTATCTGCGCTTTATGCCAAAGCTGATGGACGCAGTTCGGTCGAAGTTTGGCTTCGACCTAGCGCTTCTGCATGATGGCCATCATCGAATGACGCCCATTGAAGCTGCGGCCCTGGGCAAGAGTCTTGAAGAATTTCAACCTTTTTGGCTCGAAGATTTGACGACCGCGGAAAATCAGGAAGCATTTCGCCTCATCCGACAACACACCACGGCACCCCTTGCGGTCGGCGAGGTATTCAACTCCATTTTCGATTGCAAACAACTGATCAGCGAGCAGTTGATAGATTACATACGTGCCACTGTGGTGCACGCGGGCGGGATCACGCACTTGCGCCGTATCGCAAGTTTTGCGGATCTTTACGGCGTGAAGACAGGCTGCCATGGAGCGACCGATCTATCGCCGGTGTGCATGGGAGCCGCACTGCACTTCGATGTAAGTGTTCCGAATTTCGGCATCCAGGAGCACATGCCCCACTCGACGTCTACAGATGAAGTCTTTCCCCATGCGTACACCTTCGCAGACGGCATGATGGAACCGGGAGAGACGCCTGGACACGGAGTCGATATCGACGAGAAGCTAGCTGCCAAGTTTCCGTATAAGCGCGCATATCTCCCGGTCTGCCGATTGGTTGATGGGACGCTCCATTCCTGGTAGACGTTCGTGAAGTCGGACATCGCTGGTTTTGAATCAAGGTTGTTTCAGGGATGCCTCGGCGACGCATTACGTAAAGGACGCATCAAACGCTATCGGCGGGGGTTGCGATGGCAAAGGCAGACGACGCTGAATTGCTCGAGGTTGGCGGCAGGGTGGTGCGGATCAGCAGCCCGTCGAAGCCGTACTTTACTCGAGAGGTGCAACTTAGGAAGATCGATCTAGTCCATTACTTTCTGGCCGTGGCGCCGGCCGCGCTGCGCGGAATAGTGGATCGTCCCATCGTTCTAAAACGCTTCGTGAACGGCGCGGAAGCAGAGCCGTTCTACCAGAAGCGCGCACCGGGCGATCTGCCCAACTGGATGCGGACGGTCACACTGTCGTTCCCTTCCGGGCGGACCGCTGAAGAAGTCGTCGTGGATGATGCCGCCGGTCTCGCGTGGATTGTGAACCTGGGATGTATGGAATTGCACCCGCACCCGGTCCGCACTGGCGATCTCGATCATCCGAATGAGCTGCGGGTGGATCTCGATCCTCAACCCGGCGTGGCTTGGACAGACGTGCGCGCAGTGGCTATGGAAGTGAAGGCGCTGCTGGACGAACTGGGCCTGGTGGCGTGGCCGAAGACTAGCGGTTCGCGCGGTATCCACGTCAATGTGCGCATTGAGCCGCGTTGGAATTTCACCGAGGTACGGAGGGCGGCACTGGCGCTGGCGCGCGCGGTCGAGAAGCGCTGTTCGATGGTAAGCAGCAAATGGTGGAAGGAAGAGCGGCATGGCGTGTTTCTGGACTATAACCAAAATGCGAAAGACCGAACCACCTGTTCCGCCTATTCGGTGAGGCCACTTCCTGACGCGCGTGTGAGTACGCCGCTGCGCTGGGACGAGGTGATGACGTGTGACCCCGCCGACTTCACGGTGCTGACGGTTCCCGATCGATTTGCGAGAATCGGCGACCCGCACACAACGATGGATGAGTATGTGGGAGTGCTGGATGCGTTGCTGGAGATGGCTGCACGCGATGAGGCCGAAGGCATAGGTGATGCGCCGTGGCCGCCGCACTTCCGTAAGGGGGAAGCCGAACCTGCGCGGGTGCAACCCTCCAGGGCTCGTGCCGCGGCCGCGAGGAAAACGTCGGAAAAAGCTGAGGGCGAAGATTCCGATCCCGCGGCTACAGCTGTTGCGAAGAAAGGTCGCCGACGGCCGACGATGCCGTTGATCGTGATCGCGCAGTCTTCCGATAAGAACGCGGCGGAAGCTGGGCTAGAGCGTTGGAAGCAGGGTCATCCTGAAGCCGCTGCGCTGCTAGCAGCTGACGATGTGCTGGTGGATCGGATGCGCGGGTCGGCGTATGTCTGGTATCGCATCCGAGTAAACCTGCGAAATGTCCCGGAGGCGATGCGGCCCGCACAGGGTGTGCCTGATCCCGATGACGATCCAACGCGTGCGCGGCGCGAACAGAAGGACTGATCAGCCGTTTTCTGGAAAGATGCTCATCAGTTCCTGGGGTGGAACGACTTCGAGCTGCGCGTAGGTGCAATCCTTCGGTGGCTTGTCGGGGCGCCAACGGCGGAAGTGGGCCAGATGTCGAAAGCGGTCGCCCTGCATATGCTCGTAAGCGACCTCGACCACGAGCTCTATCCGTAGCGGCTCCCAGCTCAGGTCCTTGCCCGCGTTCCATCGTGACTGGCCGCCAGGCATTCGGCCGCTGGCCTGCGCCGCGTCATCGGCCCACTCCGCCCATGGGTGATCGCGCAAAGCGTCTTCGCGATAGGGTGCGAGGAACTCCACAAGTTCTCTGCGTTTGGCTGTCGTGAAACTGGCGCAGACACCGACATGCTGCAGCTTGCCTGCGTCGTTGTAGAGGCCCAGCAGCAGCGAACCAACCGCAACTCCCTCACCGTCTTTGTGCCAGCGGAAACCTCCGACAACACAATCACAATCGCGTTCGTGCTTAATTTTGAGCATCGTGCGCTTATCTGGCGTGTACGGCCCGGCTACAGGTTTCGCGATCACGCCATCAAGGCCCGCACCTTCAAAGCGCGTGAACCAGTCCTGGGCCGTGGCGCGATCCCGCGTTGCTGGGGTTAAGTGGATCGGCGATTGAGCGTTCGCTAGGGCGCGTTCGAGTTCGGCGCGTCTGACACTGAAGGGTTCGTTGCGCAGATCGCGACCTTCAACCTGAAGCAGGTCAAAGAAGACAACCGACGCGGGCGATTGCGCGGCAAGCGTCTTGACGCGCGACGCGGCGGGATGGATGCGTAGTGTCAACGCATCGAAATCCAGACGGCCTTCGCGCGCAATGACGATCTCGCCGTCCACGACGCATTGCTCTGGTAGTTGTCGAAGCAGCGGATCGCGAAGCTCGGGGAAATAGCGGTCAAGCGGCTTGCCATCGCGACTTTGCAGAAGGAGCTCCTCGCCGGCGCGAAAAATGACCGCGCGAAAGCCATCCCACTTCGGCTCGAAGCTCCATCCGTCTGGATTCGAAGGAATCTCATCAACCCGTTTAGCGAGCATGGGCAGGATCGGGGATGGTAAGGGGAGCGGCACGATAGATTGGATGCGTTCGGATGGATTAGTGGATGGGAAACTTTCATCCAGCTGCGTTCAACATAGCGGCTACATTTGCCAACCCAACACCAGTACAACGGCTGAGCAATAGAAGCGGTTGGATTGATCTCCAAAGCCGGGGACCTGCTACCTGATAAACTGCCTTCATCCATTGGTCTGAGACGCATTCTTATGCATTTGCGGCATAGCATTAACGGTGTCACCTATCGTTTTGATGGGCTGAAAGAACTGCTCGCGAAGGCCACACCCGCCCGATCAGGGGATGAGTTGGCAGGTCTCGCTGCCAGGAGCGCGGTCGAGCGTGTCGCCGCCCGAATTGTGTTGGCGGACTTGCCGTTGCGAGTGTTCGTCGAGGAGCCGCTGATTCCTTATGCGGAGGATGAGGTCACGCGGCTGATCTTTGATCGTCACGATGCAAATGCGTTTGCCTTGGTGTCGCACTTGACTGTGGGTGGGTTTCGCGACTGGCTGCTCTCGGAGCAGGCCACGGCAGGGACGCTGTGGGCGCTGGCGCCCGGGCTGATGCCGGAGATGGTGGCTGCGGTGAGCAAGCTAATGCGGGTCCAGGATCTGGTGGCAGTGGCGCGGAAGATCGAGGTAGTAACGCGGTTTCGCACGACGGTCGGGCTGCGCGGCCGACTCTCGACCAGGCTGCAGCCGAATCATCCGACGGATGACCCATTGGGGATTGCTGCGGCAATGGTGGACGGGCTATTGCTGGGCTCGGGCGATGCCGTGATTGGGATCAATCCGGTAGCCGACGATGTGGCGAGCGCAGGACGACTGCTGCGTCTCATCGACATGGTGCGCACGCGGTATGCGATTCCGACGCAGAGCTGCGTGCTGGCTCACATAACAACCCAGATGGCCGCCATGAAGCAAGGAGCGCCGGTGGACCTGCTATTCCAATCGATTGCGGGAACGGAAAAGGCGAATGCTTCGTTCGGAATCAACCTGGGAATACTGAAAGAAGCGAACGAGGCGGCGCGCGCGTTGAAGCGTGGGACAGTGGGCGAGAATGTGATGTACTTCGAGACCGGACAAGGTAGCGCGCTCTCGGCGAACGCGCACCATGGTATCGATCAGCAGACATGTGAGGTGCGAGCGTATGCGGTGGCACGGGCATTCCATCCGATGTTGGTGAACACGGTGGTGGGGTTCATAGGGCCGGAGTACTTGTATGACGGCAAACAGATTCTGCGGGCAGGACTGGAAGACCACTTCTGCGGCAAGCTAATGGGACTGCCGATGGGGTGTGATGTCTGCTACACGAATCATGCGGAGGCGGATCAGGATGACATGGATTCCCTGCTGACGCTGCTGGGCGCAGCCGGCGTGAACTACATCATGGGTGTACCAGGAGCAGACGACATCATGCTGCAATATCAGTCAACATCGTTTCAGGATGCGCTGTACCTGCGTGAAACGCTGGGACTGCGTCCAGCACCGGAGTTCGAGGTGTGGCTGGCTGGCGATATGGCCCGACAGCTAGGCGCTCCGATGCAGGTACAAGGGATTGCCGCGTCATGACGGATACGGGTGTAAAGCGGGCGATGCCTAACCTACGTTCGTTGACGGCCGCGCGAGTTTCATTGGTAATGAGCGGGCAAAGCATTGCGACATCGGAAGTGCTGGAGTTTCAGTTGGCGCATGCGCAGGCGCGCGACGCGGTGCACGCCGCGCTGGATGCGGAAGGGTTTGCACGCCGTTTGCGCGACGAGCTTCCAAAGCTGGCGGAGCAAGGGGTTGAGGTGTTGACGTTACGGAGTTGCGCCGTCGACCGAGCAAATTATCTGCGGCATCCGCAGGAGGGGCGATCGCTCGATGCAGAGTCGGCGGCGACATTGAAGGCGACGCCATGCGATTTGGCAATCAGCATCGCGGACGGCTTGTCGGCATTGGCAGTGGAGAGGAATGCAATTCCGCTGTTGGAGGTGCTGTTGCCGCGATTGGTGGAGAACGACTGGATTGTGGGACCTGTAACGGTGGTGCAACAGGGGCGCGTAGGCGTTTGTGATGCGATTGGCGAGAGGTTGCGGGCGAGATGCAGCCTGATGCTGATCGGAGAACGTCCGGGGCTTTCTGCTGCGGACAGCATGGGGGCTTATTTGACATGGGAGCCGCGGGCCGGACGAACGGACGCGGATCGGAATTGCCTCTCGAATATCCGGAGTGGTGGATTGAACGTGCAGGCGGCGGCGGAGAGGTTGATGTGGCTGATGAACACGGCCCGGGCGATGAAGTTGACCGGCGTGGCGTTGAAGGAGGGAGCTGCGAATTCCCGGCTGGAGGGTTAGAGCCAGCCGCGCGTGCGGGCAATCCGGGCGGCGTCGGTGCGGTTGGTGGCGCCGAGTTTTGCAATGGCCTCGGACAGGTAGTTGCGGACAGTCCCCTCCGAAAGGCGAAGCTCGGCGGCGATGTCAGCGGAAGAGCGGCCGTCGCCGGCGCGTTGAAGGATCTGGCGTTCGCGATCGGAGAGAGGATCGGGGTCCGCGGTCCAGGCTTCGGCGGCGAGGGCCGGGTCGATGGCACGGAGACCGGAGTGAACGCGGCGGATGGCATCGGCCAGCTCTGAGGCGGGGCGTTCTTTGAGCAGATAGCCACGAGCGCCGGCATCGAGTGCGCGGCGGAGGTACCCGGGTCGAGCGAAAGTGGTAAGGATGATGACCCGTGCACGGGACTCGGCGAGATTAAGGTCCGAGGCTAGTTCGAGGCCGGTCTTCAGGGGCATTTCGATGTCTGTGACGATGACGTCAGGCGATAGATCACGGGCGAGTTTGAGGGCCTCGTTGCCGTTGGCGGCCTGCGCGATGACGGTGATGTCGGGCTCAAGATCAAGGAGGGCGGCCAGCGCTCCGCGCAGCATCGTTTGATCCTCGGCGAGGAGAACGCGGATAGAAGTGGCTGCGGTCATGAGGTGGCGGGCTCGCGTAGGGGAAGTTCGATGAGAAGGCGGGTGCCGTGGTCGCGCTCGAGGAAGAGACGTCCGCCGAGAGACTCGATACGTTCACGCATGCCGCGGATACCGTTGCCTTCGCGGCTGCTGGCGTGCTGGCCATTGTCTTCGATGACGAAGCGGCGTCGATTGACTTCGGTAACAAAGCGGAGGCTGCAGGTGGTAGCGCGGGAGTGGCGAACGATGTTGGTGATGGCTTCGCGG
>JBEKFF010000038.1:0-21155 GCA_050013455.1 Acidobacteriaceae bacterium
CGCCGAAGCAGAAGGTGTTGAAGATGACCTGGGCGAGGGCTGCGGCGCTCATGGCGAGAGCGGAGTCGGGCAGGTGGCCGAGCATGATGGTGTCGACCAGCGACATGGAGATCCAGCCGAGCTCGCCGGCGATGAGCGGCAGAGCCAGGTGGACGAGCGGCGGGAGCTCGCTGCGTATGTCGGTGAGTCTGAGGCGCATAGGTAAGGGTATCGTATGCGCGGGGCGGTAGGGTGAGGGGAAGATGTTGAGACGGCTGGCCGCGACTTGGATGTTGTTCTGCTAGATGTTGTTCTGACCGAGAAAGGTTTCGACGTCCTCTCGGCATTGGTCGGGATGTACGAGCCACATCTGGTGGCCGCAGTCAGGAAAGACAATGTGCTGATTGAAAGGCAGGAGCTGGGAAAGGCGCTCGTCGATGAGAGTGAGGAAGGGGTAGGATTTTCCGCCCGAGAGCAAGAGGACAGGGGCTGAGATTTTCTTGACGGATGCGGGATCAAGATCTGGGAAAAGAGTTCCCGTGGTCATCATGACATCCCACTCATGCGCATCGCTCAAGGTTTCGTTACGGGATGCTTGCGACATGTTGGACCACTCATCAGGATTGTTGAAGACGTAGGCCATGAAGGCACTGATCCCGGCGTGGCGGGCGGCTTTCGCGAAGGCAGCTGTCATCGGGGCAATCATGCGGGCCTGAATATCCTGGAACATCGCTTTGCCGGTGGTGGCTCGCTGCTCTGACAAGTGATTGAGTAGAGAGATGGCAGGCGCTTCTGCAAGTGCCAGGGCAAGGACAAGCCTTGGGTGCCGGATCGCAAAGAACAACGCGGTCAACGCGCCGTAGGAATGGCCCACGACAACGATCTTTCCCAGCTTGAGGGTTTGTACCAACTGCGCAAGATCGTCGGCGTCTACGATGGCGGAATAGCCGGGACGTACGGGATTGTTGTTGGGAAAGTTATAACGGCGGCTATACGCGAGCGCATGATAGCTGGTTGCAAAGGGGGCCACCTGGTCTTGCCAGTAGGTGTAATCGCTCAGAGAACCATGCACAAAAACGACCGGCGTTCCGTTGCCGCTCTCCACATAGTGGAGTCGGATGTCGTCGCCGATATCGGCCATTTTGAGAGGCGGGGTGTCGATGGTTTTCGCCCATGCTGAGGCAGGATGGACCGCGAGGCTCATGGCGACCGCGAGATTGAATTGTCGACGGGAAAGAGCCATGTCGCGGAGTATAGGCGCGCGCCGGGTGGCAGGGTGAGCGATTTGGGGCATTGCGATGGATCGTCGCCGGAACGCGTCCTCCGCGGGTGGCGTGATTTCAGAGACTGGGGATGAGGGCGCAGAGGAGGGCTCCGGCGAGGACGAGGGCCCAGGTGGGAGCTTTGGCGAAGAGGAGGAGGGCGAGGGCCGCGAGGGCGAAGAGGATGTCCGCGGGGGAGTGAAGGGCTGTGGTGGCGAGGGGGCGGATGAGTGCGGCGAGGAGGACTCCTACCACGCTGGCATTGATGCCGCGGAGGGCAGAACGAAGGTTGGGGCGGGTGCGGAGGGTGCTCCAAAAGGGGAGGATGGCGAGCATAAGGAGAAGGCCGGGCAGGAAGATGCCGATCAGGGCGGCGAGACTGTAGAGCGCGGCGTGGTGAGGGGGGATGCCGATGGAGGCGCCGAGGTAGGCGGCGAAGGTGAAGAGGGGGCCGGGAACGGCTTGGGCTGCTCCGTAACCTGCGAGGAAGGTCGGTTGAGGGAGCCAGCCGGGGGAGACGACCGCGGTCTCAAGCAGGGGAAGGACTACGTGGCCTCCACCGAAGACGAGGGCACCACTGCGATAGAAGGCGGCGGCGAGCGGGACGAGGGTTGCGGCGCTGGCGCGAGCGGGGAGTTCGGAGGCGATGAGGAGGACGGCGAAGAGCGCTGCTGCGACGAGGCCGGCGGTGCGGGAGATGGGAGAGGGTGGGGCGTCGAGGGGTTGGGTGCTTTCTTTGCGGCAGAGGAGAAGGCCGGCGATGAGGCCGGAGGCGATGGCGATCAGGGTGGCAAAGTGCGTCGGGAGGAAGAGCGTGATGGTGGTTGCGGCGATCGCGATGGCGATGCGGGTGAAGTCAGGAGCGAGCGAGCGCTGCATGGAGACTACGGCTTGCGCGACGATGGCGACGGCGACTAGCTCGAGGCCGTGGAGGGCGCGGAGAGCGATGGGTCCGGTGAAGAGGCGGTGGCCGAAGGCGAAGGCGAACATGAGGACGGCGGAGGGAAGGGTGAAGCCGAGCCATGCAGCGAGGCCGCCGGGAAGTCCGCCGCGAAGGAGGCCGAGGGCGAAGCCGGTTTGGCTGCTGGCGGGGCCGGGGAGGGATTGGGCGAGGGCGATGATTTCGGCGTAGGTTCCTTTGCTGCACCAGGCGCGGTTGTCGACGAGCTCGCGCTGGAAGTAGCCGAGGTGGGCGATGGGGCCGCCGAAGCTGGTGCAGCCGAGGTGCAGAAAGACGAGGAAGATCTCGGTGAAGGAGCGCGCGCGGCGTTGCGGAGACATGGAAGGAGGGTACCGCAGGGTCCTGCGCGGACGGCGATAGTCAAGAGCAGAGGGTTTGGCGGGGAGCGAGCTAACAGCCTTGGTTGCCGTTGGAGTCTTTGAAGGGGCCGGTGATGTTGGAGGTGATCCAGCCGCCATAGAAGTCGCCGGGTTGGGGGATGACGCGTTCGCCGTCGAGGGTGCACTCGTCGATGCGGTTGGCATAGAAGGCGACGTGGTTGCGCAGGTCGGCGTAGGCGGGGGAGGGCTGGACGTAGCTCCAGGCGGCGTCTACGCTGACAGCGCAGGGCGAGTGGGCGAGATTGAGGAGAGGGTCGAGGGTGAGGTCGATGTCCCAGTAGGTGGCGAGGCCTTTGAATTCGCACAAGGTGCCGGAACGGGCGGAGGGCTTGAGGAGATGCATGGCGATGTTGGCGTGGGGGATGTAATAGACGGGCGGGTGGCTGGTCTCGAGGACACGGAGGGAGCGCGCAGTTTCGGCGAGGAGGATGCCGCATTGGACGATGCGGATGTAGTTGTGGACGAGCTCGAGACGGGGCGGACTGGGATAGTCCCATACTGACTCGGTGACGGACGAGTTGATGGGTGTAGCCATGGCTGTACCTTTCGGGAGAGGCGATCAGATCAGCGACTGTGTTAACGCTAGGCCATCGTGACTGATTTTAGGGGGCCTTTTTTAAACTAGACGAGGATTTTTTGAATTGGTATTCAGAGAGTTCGATGCGATCAACGAGATTGAGGGAGACCGAAACCTTGCAAATTTTTGCACACGCGGTCAGCCCATACCGTCCTGAGCCGCTTCGCGTTTTATCAGATGAGCATTGCGTGCTCTTTGGTCCGGGTCAATGAGCGGTGGCATGCGGGGCACCACGGGTTCGATCATCTGGACGAGGCGTAGGCGGCGATGAAAAAAGAGAAGGCGAATTTCACGGTGCAGGAGTCGGCCAGGTAAGGCTGGGCCCCACAAGGGGATGGGCACCTGGCGGAGGCGGCGAGGCAGCGCGTGGGCTAGGATGACGGCATGTCCACTACCCGATTGCGCAAGCCCGACATGGAATCCGCCGACAAAACCGTCAGAGCCTGCCCCGTGGAACAGACCATTCATGTGATCGGGGGCAAATGGAAGTTGCTGTTGCTGCGTACGCTCCTTCTCAATGGCCCACAGGGATATAACGAGTTGCTGGCAAGTGTTTCCGGCATCAGTTCGAAGGAGCTCACGCGGAATCTTTGTGAGCTTGTGGCTTCGGGGCTGGTCATGCGGGGCGCGGGCCTGCCGGTTCGCACGGCGCCTTACTCGCTCACGCCAGCTGGCAAAGGGCTTATGCCCACGTTTAAGAGCCTGCTCACCTGGGGCCAGAAGACCTGGTACGCGAAGTAGGGATTACGCACCTTTCGGTGCGTTGACACCTTCATTCTTCAACCCGACAATGCTGTGCAGGAAGGCGGCCTTCTCAGAGGCGTCTCTCAACCTTCGAAGGAGCATTGCTCAGATGCCTGCTGCCGCTGGAACCAAGCAAAATCCGTGGATCTTGAAAACACCGCCGGGTTCTTCTGAATTCCAGGCGTACAAAGACCCCACAGCAAACCCGCCCGCTCTGGTTGTGCACGTCGGCAAAACAGAACTTCGATACGATCTGCGCTGTCTGGACGACCTTCAGAAGATGCTCAAGGCCCACGGCGACTGGATGCTGCTGGGGAGCGCAGATGAACAGAAGCCCGCGGCGGAAGGTACCGTAGAAGCCTGGGCTCGTTCTGCGACCAATCCAGTTGGGGGTTGGTACGGGCTGAAGAAAGGGCTGCGGGGCCGGTTTGCCATGTATGTTCCACCGGTCATGAAAGTGCTGGGTATGGCCGAGGTCGAAGAGAATCCTCGCAACAATCGCATGCGGGCTACATAGATACCGGCAACTCGGCTTTTCAGAAAGTCCGGTCATTCGCCTCAGTCAGATCACTACGAAACCCGCGATTTCCTTGACATCACGCGGTCATTCCGCGATGCTTAATCCTCAGGTGTGATTGGCTGGCTTTCGTGGGCGTGTGTCTGGAGGGATCTCCGGGTGCACCGCACAGTTCCAGTGCTTGCTGATTGGGCGAGCGAAAATCCCCAAATTTCCAAGGAAGACGCGACCGGCGAAGAAGTTTCGTGCGTTCGGCGCGCAAGCAGGATGTGGCAGTGAACGCTTTGGGTTTTGCAATGCTGGCGGCCGGCGGATCGATCTTCGGTCAGTTTGGCGGGATTCCGCTGCTGTTGTTGATGTTTGTCGCGATGTATTTTCTGCTGATTGCGCCCAACCAGCGGAAGCAGAAGACGTGGGCGGCGATGCTGGCGGCACTGAAGCCGGGCGATCGCGTGACCACGAACGGCGGCATTCGCGGCGTGATTATCAGCGTGAAGGACGATTTGCTGGTGATCCGGACGGCTCCAGACGGCGTGAAGCTGGAGTTTGTGAAGAGCTCCGTGGCGGCGGTTACCACGGAAGAAGACAACAGCAAGGCGTAGCAGGCGCCCGGGACGAACACACCCTCTCGATACAGGCATTGAAGGAAACAAGAGAACAATGGGCAAGAATCTGGCCACTAGAACAGGCTTTATCGTCGCGGTACTGTTGATCTTCACGTACGGAATCTTTGGGATTCCGCATGGTGGGTTGGTGCAGTCACTCAAGAACCGCATCAACTTCGGACTGGATCTCAAGGGTGGCACGCACCTGGTGCTGCAGGTGCATGTGGCCGAGGCCGTGAACTCGTCGACTGACCGGGACGTGCAGGCGCTGAACACGGCGCTGGCGGCGACGGGAGCGACGGCGGCGAAGCTGGACCCCGCGCATCCTGAGGTGATTACGATCTCGGGCGGATCGACGACGCAGCAGAGCGCGATCCACGACGTTCTGACGGGCACGGAGTATGCCGGCTATGACGTGTCGTCGACGGGCAACGGCGGGTACAAGATGACGCTGAAACTGTCGGAGATCCGGACGATCGAGGAGCGGGCGCTGGATACGTCGATCGACACGATCCGAGAGCGCGTGAATACGCTGGGTGTGAGCGAGCCGGTGATCGAGAAGTATGGCCTGGGCGACAACGAGATCCTGGTGCAGTTGCCGGGCGTGTCCGATCCGGGCCGGGTGGAGAACATCATTCAGTCGACCGCGAAGCTGGAGATTCACGCGGTGGCAGGGACGTATGGCAGCGTGGCCGAGGCGCAGCAGGCGAATCCGGGTGGAATTCCTGCGGACTCCGTGCTGATGAAGGGATCGAATGGCGCGGGCGGGCCGGACGAGTATTACCTGCTGAAGCGGCTGGCGATTGTTTCGGGTACAGACTTCCGCGACGCGCAGCCTTCGACCGACGAGAACGGCCGGCCGGACATTACGTTCGACCTGACGACCGAGGCAGGCGAACGGTTCTATAAGTACACGGACGCGAACAAGGGCACCGGCCAGATGGCCATCGTGCTGGATAACCAGGTGCGCGAGGTGGCGGGCATTGAGGGCGCGATTCGCGACCAGGGACGGATTACCGGCGGGTTCTCGCAGGACCAGGCGGCTGACCTTAGCCTGATGCTCAGGACGGGCTCGCTGCCGGCTTCCATTTCCTACTTAGAGACTCGGACAGTAGGGCCGACGCTGGGTGCGGCCAGCATCCACCAGGGCGTCGTGGCGTCGATTGCCGGGCTGGTGGTGGTGCTGATCTTCATGCTGTTCTATTACAAGGGCGCGGGCATCAATGCGGACTTGGCGCTGATTCTGAACCTGCTGATCCTGCTGGGATTCATGGGCTACACGGGCGCCACGCTGACGCTGCCGGGTATTGCCGGAGTGATCCTGACCATTGGTATGGGCGTGGATTCCAACGTGCTGATCTTCGAGCGCATTCGCGAAGAGCTGAGGCTGGGCAAGACGGCAGCGGCGGCGGTGCAGGATGGATTTTCGCACGCGTGGACGACGATTTTTGATACGCACGTCACGACCGTGGTGTCGGCGGCCATCCTGTTCCTGTTCGGAACTGGGCCGGTGAAGGGCTTCGCAGTGACGCTGACGATTGGTTTGATTGCGAACATCTTTACCGCGGTGTTTGTCTCGCGCACGATCTTCGATTACCTGCTGAGCAAGAAGGAACGCGGCACGGCAGAGCTTTCGATTTGAGAACAGTGAGTAGTGCGTAACGAGTAGCGAGTAGTGGATTTGGATGTTGGCCTGGGAGATTTCGGGCTGGATATTTGGCTGGCGAAAGCTTCAGCAGCTTGCATTGCAAGCGAAGGAAAGAAAACGTGGAACTGTTTCGAAGCGCAAATATCGACTGGCTAGGGAAGAAATGGTACTTCCTGGGCTTCAGCCTGATCTTCTCGGTTGCCGGGCTGATCAGCATCTTCTTCTGGCATGGAATCCCGACGGGCGTGGACTTCAAGGGCGGAACGGCGATCACCGTTCAGTTCGACAGCGCACCGCACGAGGACGACATCCGCAGCGCGCTTGCAGCGGCCCACGTTAAGGACCCGACCATCCAACGGATTTCGGATGTCGGTGGCGGAGCGCTTGGGAACAAGGTGATCATCTCGTTGCCGATGTCGACTGCGCAGGACACGGCGCATGATGAAGGTCGCTCGGCGGTGGAGAACGCGCTGACTGCGGGCTATCACGACTCCGGCTTCACGGTGCAGCAGGTGGACATTGTGGGGCCGACGGCAGGCAAGCAGCTGACGCATGAGGCCGAGCTGGCGACGCTGTATTCGCTGCTGGGCATGCTGATCTACCTGTGGTTCCGGTTTGAGCTGATCTATGGAGTGGCGGCGGTGGTGGCAGTGTTTCATGACACGCTGATCACGATTGGCTTTTTCTCGCTGACCAACCAGGAGATCACACTGACGGTGGTCGCGGCGATCCTGACGCTGGTGGGCTACTCGATGAACGACACGATCGTCGTGTTCGATCGCATTCGCGAGAACCTGGCGTTGAATCGGCGTGACAAGCTCGCCGACCTGGTGAATCGCAGCATCAACCAGACGCTAAGCCGGACGGTGATTGCTTCGGGACTGACATTTCTGACAGTGCTCTGCCTGTTTGTGTTTGGCGGCGAGGTGCTGCGTGGCTTCTCGTTCGCGCTGGTGGTGGGTATCACCATCGGAACGTATTCGTCGATTGCGGTAGCGGCACCGATGCTGGTGGCGTACCAGGACTGGCGCGCGAAGAAGGCGCCTGCGGGCAAGCGGGTCGCGCTTCCTGCGGCGAAGGTCGTTCGTCGCTAAAAGAGCAGGGCTGCACCATTTCTCAGGCATTTCCTCATTCCGGGCGATTTGAGATAGGATGAGCTGCAAGGCGCAGCATCTCAAACCCCGGATTAATTCATCCAAACAATGGCGGGAAACTACACGCCAAGGATGCATTTTTTGAAGAAAAAAATGCATCCGGGAACAATTTGAGTTAGCGCGGTGTCTAAAGTTCCTATGCTTTCCCTTCAGGGGAAGGAGGTCGCTTAAATGTTCGAAGACGCTCTGATGGAATCTGGCGGTAAGCTCAAGACCAGGTCGAAGTATTGGATGATCGCCACGTTCGTATTCAACGGGCTGATCGTCGGTCTGATGATTTTGATTCCGCTCCTGTATCCGGAGGCCTTGCCGCACAACTCGCTGACGGCATCGCTGACGGCTCCGCCACCTCCGCCGCCGCCACCTCCGCCGCCACCTCCGCCTGCGGTGAAGATCATCAAGGTGGTGACCGTGGATAACGGTCTGCATGCGCCAACGAAGATCCCGAAAGACATCAAGATGGTGAAGGAAGACGCACCGCCGCCTCCAGCCGGGGCAGGCGTTGCCGGCATGGAAGGTATGGCCGGTGGAGCGCCCGGTGGAGTATTCGGCGGTATCACGGGCGGCACGGGGCCGGCGATTCACGTCGCGCCACCCAAGCCGACGGGACCGGCGCGCATCTCGGGCGGCGTCATTGCGGGTAACCGCATTGCGTTCGTCGAGCCACAGTATCCACCGATTGCAAAGATTGCTCACATGAGCGGAACAGTCGTGTTGCACGCAATCATCTCGAAGACCGGTTCTGTGGAGCGGCTGTCGGTTTCCAGCAGCACCAACCCGATGTTCAACAACTATGCAATGCAAGCAGTGCAGCAGTGGAGATACCGGCCGTATTTGCTGAATGGCGATCCGACCGAAGTAGATACCACTATCACGGTGAACTTCGCTTTGAACGGCAGCGAATAGACCTCAGGAGCAGCGTGGCGCGGACATCTGTTGATTATTAACCCCTTGATCAACAGCGCGCCACGGGGCTCAAGCTGAGTTATGGTAATAATCTCGACGACATCCTCGGCGAGAACAGGCGAAGCCTCCTGTTCGAACCCGTTAGCCAGCCCGATCAAGCTTCATCGCGCGATCCAAACAATGGTTCAAGAAGTATGTAGTTCATAGCACGTCCACCACCAGGAGGAAAGACTTCGTGATTCTCGTTCATCTCGCAAATTTCGCTCACGCACCCGCCGCGCTCGCCACATTTTTCCAAGACGCACCTGCCGAAGTCGGCTTCGGTCCCGCGGCCCTTTGGGCCCAGATGGGTGTTCCTGCCAAGCTCGTCGTTATCCTATTGTTCATCATGTCAATCTGGTCGCTGGCCGTAATGATCGACCGCGCCCTGTACTTCTCGGCGGCACGCAAGCAGTCGCGTGAATTTGCACCGAAGGTTGCCGGCGCGCTGAAGGAAGGCCGTCTGGATGAGGCGATCAAGGTTGCCGATCGTTCCAAGAAGTCGCACCTCGCTGAGGTTGTGACGGCTGGTCTCACCGAGTTCCGTTCGTTCGGTTCGGGCGGCGCCATTTCGGAAGAGCAGATTGAGAGCTCCAAGCGCGCACTCGAGCGCTCTGAGGCGATCGTTCACGCCAAGCTGAAGAAGGGCCTGGGCGGTCTGGCCACCATCGGATCGACTGCACCGTTCATCGGGCTGTTCGGAACGGTCGTCGGTATTCTTAACGCCTTCAAGGCGATCGCAACCACCAAGAGCCAGGGCCTGGCGGCAGTCGCCGGCGGTATTTCGGAAGCCCTGGTAACGACAGCGTTCGGTCTGCTGGTCGCTATCCCTGCCGTTATGACGTTCAACTATTTCACCGGCAAGGTGGAGTCGTTCGACGTGGAGATGGACAACAGCTCGTCGGAGCTGGTGGACTATTTCATCAAGCAGTCGCACCGCTAACCTGCTGGCTCCTTCGGGAGTCGGATCTGTAGTTGTCTAGCACGACCTTGCGAGAATCACGCTGGAGATGCACCGGACGCCGAAGCGAACGGCGTCCGGGCACTCAGCCTCCTCGCAACAACAGCCAGGGCAGGTAGCCGCAGGCGGCGACCACGACCCGAACGGAGCGGATTTTATGGCAATTTCAAAGCGGGACGAGGGCAAGAAGGTCAACTCGAACATCAACGTGACGCCGATGGTGGACGTGATGCTCGTACTGTTGATCATCTTCATGGTCATCACTCCGATGCTGGGGGACAAGATCACGGTCGATCTCCCCAAGGTGAACGCCGCGGTCATTCTGGATGCAGCCAACAAGGAAGACGCGATTACGGTCGCGGTGACGCGCGATGGTTCCATGTTTGTGCGCGGCGACAAGGTTTCGTCGACGGGTGATCTGACCCAACGGGTGCAGAGCCTGGAAGCGCTGAAGACCAACCCGGGCGATGACAAGTCGGTGTATCTGAGTGCCGATCAGCGGGCGAACTTTGGCAAGGTTGAAGACGCAATCGATGCCTTGCGCGCTGCCAGCGTGAATACGCTGAACCTGATGACCGACAAGACCTACAACTCGCAATCGGGGCAGTAGCCGAGCGGGGGTATCGTCGCGAAGAGTTTCAGCAAGAGCGCAGTCACTACGCAAGGATCACAGTTCGTAACAAAGGAGTTTCACTATGGCAATGGGTGGTGGTTCAACAGGTGGTGCAGTTTCGGACATGAACGTCACGCCGTTGATCGACGTTCTCTTGGTGCTTCTGATCATCTTCATGGTGATCCAGCCAACCACGCCGAAGGGTTTGGACACGGTGGTACCGCAGCCGCCCAAGGACAAGAACACGCCGCAGACGGACGATAAGGTGATCGTTGTTTCGGTACTGGACACAGGTGCCGTGCCGACGTACAAGATTAACGACCGGACCTTTCCCAAGGACCAGGTGGCTACCGAGCTGACACAGATCTTCGAGACGCGCAACACGAAGATCATGTTCATCAAGGGTGACCCGGGGTTAAGCTTCGGGGCTGTTGCGGACGCGGTCGGCTTTGGCAAGCAGGCTGACGTGACGAACATCGCGATCATTACGCCGGGCGTCGAAAACGGTAGCTAATCGCTGGTCGCTGGCAATCGTAACAAGTTTTAGAACAGAGGCGCTCCATCCCATGGCAGATCGATTGCCAAAGGATGGAGCGCTTTTCTGTGCGGTGAAGAAAATCGGGGAGAGCGTCTTTGGGCGCGCCGGGTTGCCTGCTGGTCTCGAGGCGGGCTTGGGTGGGGAGCCGATCCGGTGAAGCGCTAAAGGCTGCGCTCAGCCTCTTCCACGGTCGCGAAGCGCGGGAAGAACTGGTCCACGCGAGTGGATTGGAAGAGCGCCCAGACGCGATCGGAGATGCCGACGAGGGCGACCTTGCGACCCTTGTCGGACTGCGAGACGTAGAAGTTGACGAGCACGCCGAGGCCGGCAGAGTCCATGTACTCGAGCGCGGTGCAGTCGAAGATGAAGAGGTCGGCGTCCACGGCTTGCAGCTGGGGCTGCAGGGTGAAGATGTGGCCCAGGGTGAGCGCTCCCTGCAGGGTGAGAACGGTGCAGCGGAGATTCGCGGTGGTGTGAAACGAGTAGTCGAGCTGGTCCTGGGGCATCCCCTAAGAATAGAAATTCCGATGGGGGCTTAGGTTAACATGGCGTGAAAGAACGCCGATGGGCGGAGATGCTGTGAGCAAAATTGCGGCGCAATCAACAAGAAGGCCTCCCTTGGGGGAGGCCTTGCTGCGAAGCGAATCGAGTGATTGGAACGCCTGGTTGAAAGCGGAGGTTACTGCTGCGGCGTGATGCCGCCGTGCGCTGCGATCTTTTCCTTGGCGGCTTCGTTCGCTCTGCGAGCGCCCATGCCACGCTGCACCCATTCATCGGCCTTCGCGAGATCGGCCTTGCGTGCTGCATCGTCGGTGCACTCTAGATCAGCTTTACGCCGATAGGTGAGGTTCAGGATCGACATTGCATTGTCGTAATTGGGATTGATCTCCACGGCCCGTTCCAGATACTTTTGGGCATTGGCGACCAGGTCTGTGTTGGCGGCTACAAGTTTTTCGCAGACCGCTTTGGACTTCTTGACGTTGCCCTGGCCGTCATCCTGCAGGCCTGCGGCAGCAAGGATGTCGGTGGCGTTCTTGTAGGACTCGGTCCAGTCAATGTAGCCGATGGTGTAGTTGGCTTCAGCATCCTGAGGATCGAGCGAAATGATCTTGAGCTCGGTGGCCTTGGCCTCGTCATACTTGTGGATGTTGCGATCGATGGATGCGATCTGGCGGAGGGCGTCGAGGTCGTCCGGTTTCTCCGCAAGCACTGTGTTGAAGCCATCGAGGGCCTTCTGCGCTACGGCCAGATTCTCGGGTGTGGTGAGATCGGGAACTACCTGATAGCTATAGGCCGTTGCCAGATAAAGGTGAGTGGTAGGATCGCTCGGGTTAAGTGCAACCGACTTTTGGAAGTAGTCAACAGCCTCTTCATACTTGCCGGACTTGAAGGCCTGAACGCCCCGGACGAGCTGGTCACGCGCCTTGAGTTTCGTACATCCCACAGTCCCTGCCAGCGTGAGTAACAGCGCTGCACTTGCGGTCATTCGTGCACTAAGTTTCATCAGTGAACCCTTCCCAATTAATTAACAAAATCGCCCTTGGCCCACGAAAGGGCTCAGCAATCAAGATACTACGGGACAACAAGCCCCTTTGATTGTAAAGGCAGCGAGGCTGGTTTACCAGTGGCGTGAAATTGGTCCAGCCAGGGTACCTCGTAAGTGGTTTGACGTAGCGGACGTGAGGACGCGATGGGCTAATCGCAGGCTGATAGCATCGGGGGGACGCTGGCGCAGGGCCGGACATAAGGGAGGCAGGAGCATGGCAACAGGGAAGTGGACCGCGGAACAGATTCCGTCGCAGGCAGGCAAGACGGTGCTGGTAACGGGCGCGAACAGCGGGATTGGCTATCAGGCCGCGCTGGAGCTCGCGCGCCGTGGGGCGCATGTGTTGTTGGGATGCCGCAATGAGGCCAAGGGGCGCGGGGCGTTGGAGCGGCTGCTGCGCGAGGCGCGGGGCGCGAGCGCGGAGGTGGTGCAGCTGGACATGGCTTCGTTGGCCTCGATACGCGCGTTTGCTGCGGCGTTTCTCGGGCGAGGCATTGTGCTGGATCTGCTGATCAACAATGCGGGCGTGATGGCGCTGCCGAAACGCGAGTTGACGGAAGACGGTTTTGAGCGCCAGTTTGGCACCAACCACCTGGGTCATTTCGCGTTGACCGGGTTGCTGCTGCCGGCGTTGCTGGCCGCGCCGGCGCCGCGCGTGGTGACGGTGGCGTCGCTGGCGCACCGTACGGGGAAAATCGAATTTGACAACCTGCAGCGCGAGCGTGGGTATGAGGGTTGGGACGCTTACAACGCGTCGAAGCTGGCGAACATTCTGTTTGCGAAGGAGCTGGATCGGAGGGCACGGGCTGGGCATAGCCGGTTGCTCAGTTTGGCGGTGCATCCTGGGGTTTCGACTACGAGCATTTTTGAGAATGGGCCGGGGACGATGAACCTCAAGGCGATTATGGTGAAGGTGCTTGCACCGGTGCTGATGCAAAACGACGAAGCGGGCGCGCTGCCGACGTTGTATGCGGCGACGTCTGCAGATGCGCATGGCGGCGAGTACATTGGGCCGGATGGGTTCGGTGAGCTGAAGGGCTCGCCGGTGGTCGTCCAGCCACGGCCGCAGGCTCTGGACGTGGCAGTGGGCGAGCGGTTGTGGACGGTGTCGGAAGAGCTGACGGGAGTGCATTATCCTGCGCTGAGCTGACGCGAGGGCGGGTGGCTGGGGGCTAGAGCGATTGGAATATGCTTCCCCACCCGTCCGCAAAGGCGCGTACAAATGGGGCACCCGCACTTGGGTTGGTAGATAGTGTTAGCGCTTGCGCTTCTTGGTGGCGACTTTCTTGCGAGCGACGGGCGTCTTGGCGGGAGACTTCTTGGTGGAAGGCCGCTTCGCAGCGGACTTCTTCTTCGCAGGCGCTGCAGTGCGGGTGGAATCGCCGGGAGTTGAGGGCGCGGCGGCGCTATTGGCGAGGCGCTGCAGCTTGGCGGAGTGGGTGTCGAGCAGCTTCTCAATCTGACGAATGAGGATGCTGGTCTGCATGGGCTTGACGAGCATCTTGTCGGCGCCGATGTCGGCCCAATCGTCGTCGGGGAAGGCGGTGAGCAGGGCGACCGCGGGATGGTAGGCAGCGGTGCGGGCGGCCTGGATGACCTCGCGACCGGCCGCGTCACTCTCCATGCGCATGTCGGTGATGACCATCTGGTACTCGCGCAGTTTAATTTTGGAGCGAGCCTCGCGTGCGCTGGCGGCGGTATCCACATCAAATCCGCTGATCTCGAGTACGGCTTTCAGGGTGAGCAGAACAGTTACTTCATCGTCGACGAGCAGTACGCGGCGCTTGGCCAAGGGAATCTCTCCTAGGTCCTGCGCGGACGGCGAGGGTTCAAAAGCCATCGCCGTCCGCGCCAGGGGTAGTTCGATTCTGATCTGTAGGAAAGAGCTACGGATCAACCCTGCTATGGTCGCAGCTTGCTGGTGGACACGCAAGGGCTGGCGGGTTGGTCCCGGTTACTGGCCTGAGTCAGAGTCGGTTGCTTTGGAGTGGTTGACCTTGAAGCGGTAGGTGAGGGACAGGTAGGAGATCGTCAGCGGAGCTCCGTGGGCGTTCTGCTGCATCAGGGCACCGGGGGAGAAGTGACCGACGCCGGCGTTGATGACCCAGTCCTCATGGATGACATATTTGCCTGAGATATCGAACTCATGGCCGATGTCGTCGCTGCGGAAGCCACCGACGGGCGCGGTGACGGTGACTGTGCCGGCACTCGCGTAGATGTTATCCATTGTGGAAGAGGCTTGCAGCCACTCCTGCTGAATGAGGAGGGTGAGGGGCTTGGTGGGCGTCAGGTCGAGGTTGATGCGCTCCTGCTTGATGTTCTGGAAGCCGAATAGATCGGTCAGGCCGAAGGCATTGTGGTTGCTTGGATATTGCTGGTCGAAGGTGCCGATGCGGGTCGGGTCGGTGTGTGGATTCCCCGAGGCATAGTCGTATTCGCCGAGCAGACGCGGCTTCCAGTAGACCTTCTGCGAGGTGTATCCGGCCTTCACAATGCCGGCAGCGGAGCGGATGGAATCATTGGAATAGCTGCCGCGCTGAAGAGCTCCGAGGACGTCGAAGTTGAAGCCGCCTCGATAGGTTCCGGAGACTTCGCCTCCCGGGGTCACTTCTGTCTCGGTGCCATAGGTTGATTGCAGGCCTTCGACTCTTGGGAATGCCTTGACGTAGACGAACGGTTGGATGACCGTGCGCGGGACCCAGGTGGTGATGGTGCCGACAGCGCCGAAGAAGGTCAGGCCGGCGCCGTGCTTATCGAGCGACGTTGGATGGACGGTGACGACTGAAGTGGCGAACAGGTCGAGGCGATTCTTGTCGCCGAGGCGGCCCACGAATCCATCCCAGGTGCGGCTGTTGTTGGTCCAGTCGCTGATACCGACGAGGCGCTCGTTGCCGTAGCGCAGCTCCTGACGTCCGGCGATGATGGTCACGGGAACCTTGTCGAAGGTCTTGTGGAAGTCGAGGAAGGCCTGGCGGTCGTCAAAGGTGTCGCGCATGTTGGACGCTGCATACTTTGCCGGCTCACCGGGGGCATGGGTGTCGATGAACTGGATGTAGCCGGTAAGCCAAGGGGTGGGACGGATCTGGAGGCCGCCCCAGACGCGGGTGAGCACGTAGGTTTGCTCATTGCCGGAGATGTAGTCGTCCGAACTCTGGCTCTCCAAGCGGCCGCGCAGGTAAAAATCCACGGTCATCCACTTGGGCATCTCGGACCACTGCAGTGGGGCTACCTTGCCTCGAATTCCAGGATAGTCGGTATAGGTGACTGCCCGGGGGTTATCTCCTGACATCTGTGCCTGGGCGGTTGAACTCAGAAGCACCGTGGCTGCGAGGCCTAGCCCGGCTAGTGCGCAGCGTGGTATTCGTGCCACGGTCTTGTTCCTCGATACCGCCCTCATTATTGCCAAAAACATTCGGACTCCTTCTCTAGTTCCAGCTTGTACCTGTTCGCATGCATCTAGAGGCCAAGCCCTTGCGGTGGCTCGCAGAACCGAACAGGAACGAAGGTATTGATGCTTTTTCGTTAATTTTCGTTACACATGGGCAGGGGAAGTGCAGCTGGACCGGAGTTGGGGATGGAGGCGCGGGAGCTGAATATTTGAATTTGGGCGGCGATATTCGTATAAGTCTTTTGAATGGAATGCATTTTGACGGCGAGGCTGTAGTATTAAGAGTGGGATCAATGATCGCCCTGTTGGATGGGAGCGATGTGCCTGCTGGTATGGGTGCGGTCGCGTACATAAAATCCATTGGGCGGATGCTATACTCGCGAGTGCTTCGGTTTCTGCTGTATATCGAGCTGAAATCCAAACCAAACCCTAAAAACATGGCCGCAGAGAGTGCGAGCCGTGGAGGTTGAATATTCCACCATTAGATAAACGCTCCGCGAAATCTTTTATTCGCACCAACGAACGTATCCGTGCGCGCGAAGTCCGTGTGATTGATGAAAACGGCGAACAACTCGGCGTGATGGCTCCGTTTGAGGCATTGAAGATGGCCCGCGAGAAGTCGCTGGACCTGGTTGAGATCTCGCCCAATGCTGTGCCTCCCGTGTGCAAGATCCAGGATTACGGCAAGTATCTTTACGAGAAAGACAAGAGCGACCGCGCTGCACGCAAGAAGCAGAAGGTGATCGTCATCAAGGAGGTCAAGTTCTCGGTTACGGTCGATGAGCATGACTACCAGACAAAGAAGAACCAGGCAGTACGATTTCTTGGCGATGGCGACAAGGTGAAGGCGAGCCTGCGATTCAAGGGCCGGCAGATGGCGCATCGCGATCTCGGGTACAAGATCATCAACCGGCTCATCATGGACATAGGCGAGGCAGGCACTGTTGAGTTCATGCCGCGCATGGAAGGCACAACGCTGCATGCGATCCTGGCTCCGGCGAAGAAGGCCGAGGTGCAGCAGCCTCCGGCGGCGCCGAAAGTGAAGGCGCCTGCTGCAGCGGAAGCGCCCACGGCGTAAAGTTCGAGACAAGAAAGCAACGCCCGCGAGATGGATCTCGCGGGCGTTGCTGTTTCTGCGCCGTGGGGATCAATGTGCGCCTGGTGTGCGTCTAGCGTTCGAGGCCCCATTCGTTGACGAAGTGGAAGCCGCGGTCTTCGAGGGGATAGTGCGAGGGGAGTGGAACGCGGACGAGGTTTAGGGTGCCGGCGGTCTTGGTGGCGTCGCCCGTGGGTTTGAGGACGAGGTGGGTGGGGTCGGGCTGGGTGAGGGCGTAGGTGATGGGATCGTTGGCTTCGGTGACGAGGAAGAGGGTGTGCTTTTTGTCGTCGGGCTTGGCGTAGGCGCGCCAGAGGACGGTGGCGGAGTCGCGCAGCATGGTGCGGCCGCTGGGTTCAAAGAAGACGTCGGTCATGGGAAGGCCGTCGCCGGTGACGTAGGGCTTGGTGGCTGACGTGAGGTGCCACTGGCCGGTGAGTGGCGGCGGATTACGCTCGCTGATGAGTTGTTGCGCGTAGCCCTTCTGCAGCTGAAAGACGCTCGGCAGAACGGCCAGGAGCAGCACCACGAGGACGCAGATGGTTTCAACTCGAAGGCCGTAGCGGCGAGCGGGCTTGATCCCGCCGTCGATGGGCTTGGCCGGGCGGTGGAGGAAGAAGAAGTTGAGGAGGCTGGGCATGTCGGGAATGATGAGGGCGAGCGACATCAGGACAAGGTGGGCGGCGTAGAGCTTGACGGGGACGTCGAAGCAGAAGTTGTAGAGGACGATGTTGGTGGCGAGGAAGGCGGTGAGGAGTTCACCGAGGAGGCCGGTGCGGCGAAAGAGGATGAGGATGCCCGCGACAAGTTCGGCGGCGCCGCAGATCATCTCATAGACGGGATTGAGTCCGATGAGGGTCCAGAGCATGGTCATCGGGGATGTGTTGCCGAGAGGCTCGTTGAGTACGGCGAGCGAGGGCGGGGGCATCTGGAGGGGGAAGAGCTTGGCCAGGCCGTAATTGATCATGGCGACGCCGAGGGTGAGACGGATGATGAGGCGGAACCAGAAGAAGAGACGCGGATAGGCGAGGCTGCGGCGGGCAGGGCTGCGGAGTTCGGCGAGTGCGGTCCAGATCAGGGTGATGAGGATGGCGACGACGAGCATGACGCCGACGGCGATCCAGTTGAGGACGGTGTCGCCGGAACCGGTGCCGTGGAGCTTTGCGCCGACGCCAGTGAGGTGGAAGAGGTGTTGGCCGAGCCACTGAGCGGCGTGGAAGAAAGGCCAGGAGGTCCAGTCATTGAGGTGCTCGCCGACGTGGAAGGGGATGACCTCCCAGAGGGTTGCGTTGCCGCAGCCGAGTGCGTAGATCAGGAGATAGGTGAAGGAGAAGCGGAAGGCCAGGCGGGTGGCGAAAGACCAACGCCGCGGGGTGGGCACGGTCGGCATTTCGGTGGAGGGTGCAGGCCGGAAAGATGGGTCGGGGATCGGATCGTGCGAGAAGTCTGGAGACAGATTTGGGGAAGCGTCGGGGGTCAACTCGGACAAGGGTCTGCCTTTCCTATTGCGGGGAAACTGGAGTGGATCGATTGTTGCTTGCGATGGAAAAGACGTCAACGACTAAGTGCGTGGCCCGAGGTCGCGATAGGCGGCGAGCGCGGCGAGGTGACCGCACATGCCGTGGACTCCGCCGCCAGGAGGCGTGGAGGAGCTGCAGAGATAGACGCTGGGGTTGCTGGTGCGATGGCCGCGGGCGGTGGGGCGGAAGAGAAGCTGGGAGAGCGTCATGGCGCCGCCTGAGATGTCTCCGCCGGTGAGGTTGGGGTTCCATTCGGCGAGGGCGGCGGCGTTGCTGGCGCGGCGGGCGAGGATGGTGTCCGGGAAGCCGGGAGCGTAGCGGGCGATTTGCGCTTCGATGGCGGCGGTGCGGTCGACGATTGAGCCGGAAGGTACGTGGCAGTACGCCCAGGCGGTGTGTTTTCCTTCTGGAGCGCGTGAAGGATCGAAGAGGCTGGGCTGGACGAGCAGGACGTAAGGGCGGTTGTTGAGGCGGCCATAGAAGGCGTCATGTTCCGACTGGGAGATCTCGGCGAGCGAGCCGCCTAGATGGACGGTGGCGGCGCGGGCGCACTCGGGGGAGCGCCAGGGGATGGGCTGGCTGAGAGCGAAGTCAAGCTTGAAGATGCCGGGGCCTGGCCGAAAATTATTGAGTTGGTGGATGTAGCTGGGCGCGAGCGCGGTGTTGGCGATACGGATGAGCGAGGGGACGCTGGTGTCGAAGAAGTTGGCGTTCGCGGAGGGTAGGTCGGCGAGGTTTTGGACGTCGGCATTGAGGACGATGCGGCCGCCGAGGGATTGCAAGTAGCTCGCGAGGGCATTGGTGATGGACTGCCCGCCGCCTGCGGCGATCGGCCAACCAGTCGTGTGGCCGGCGGCGGCGAGGACGAGTCCGGCCGCGGAGCTGGCAACGCGGGTGAGTGGCAGGACGGAGTGGGCGGCGATGCCGGCGAAGAGGGCGCGGGCGCGCTCGTCCTGAAAGAGGGTGGTGGCGAGTAGCTGCGCGGGCATGAGCGCGGCGGGGCCGAAGGTCGCCATGGCGATGGGGTGGCTGGGGAAGCGCAGGAGGGGCTTGGTGAAGTCCTCGATGAGCCGGGGCCAGTTGTGTACGGTCGGGCCGAGGAGCGAGCGCCAGGCGCGGCCGTCGTGCTGAGGGAGTTGCGCGACGGTGGATTCTAGGGCGTGCTCGAGGGTGACGGCGGTGCCGTCGTCGAGTGGATGCGCGACGGGGATGGGCGGCTCGATCCAGCGCAGGCCGTGGTCGGCGAGGGGAAGACTGCGGAAGAAGGGGCTGGCGACGCCGAGGGGGTAGCAGGAGGAGCCGAGATCGTGGTGAAAGCCGGGGAGGGTGACTTCGGCGGTGGAGCAGGCACCGCCAATGGCGGCGTTGCGCTCGTAGACGGTGACGGCGACGCCGCGCTGCGCGAGGGTGATGGCGGCGGCGAGGCCGTTGGGGCCGGAGCCGATGATGTTGGCGGTCTGGAGCGGCATGTTACCTGTGATGCTACCGCGAAGAGGGCGTCTGCGAGGGGCGTTTGGGAAGATGGCGGGGTTAGATTGGCTGCTTTGCCAATTCGAGGGAGAGTTCGGGGGCGAGGCCTTCGAAGTTGCCTTGGAGTTCGCGGGCGCGGACAAGGGCAGCCTGCACGCTGGGGAGGACGTTTTCGGGGCCTACGTGCCTGAGGAAGTCGGAGTGGTCAATGATGTGGCTGGGCTGGTCGCGGGCGCCGCAGAGGAGAAGGGTTCTGCCGGTCTTGTGGAGGCGGGTGTTGAACTGCTCGAAGGCGTGGACGCCGGTGGCGTCGAGCGCCGTCATGTTGCGCAGGCGGAGGATGACAATGTCACCTAACTGGTTGAGGTCCCGCGTGGCTTCGGCGAGCTTTTCGGTGGTGCCGAAGAGGAAGGGGCCGTGGATGCGGAGGATGGTGACGTTGGAGGGAATTTCCTTGTCCTGAAGGATATGCGCCTGTCCGTCCAGGAGGTATTCGTGTGTGACCGGGGTGACGGTGGTGGTGGCTGCGACGCGATAGATGTAGAGCAGGGCCGCGAGAGACATGCCGACGCCGACGGCAACCGTCAGGTCGGCGAAGACGGTGAGGGAGAAGGTGGTGAACCAGACGGCGATGTCGGTTTTGGAGAGGTGGAAGATGGTGGCGATTTCGCGCCACTCGCCCATGTTGTAGGCGACGACGAAGAGCACGGCCGCGAGGGTGGTGAGAGGGACGTAGCTGGCCAGCGGCGCGGCAAACAAAAGGATTAGCAGGAGGGTGGCGGCGTGGACGATGCCGGCGACGGGGGTGTGGGCGCCGGAGCGGATGTTGGTGGCGGTGCGGGCTACGGCTCCGGTGGCGGGCATGCCTCCGAACATGGGAGAGACGATGTTGGCGATGCCTTGGGCGATGAGCTCCATGTTGGAGTCGTGATGATCGCCGCTCATGCCGTCCGCAACTACTGCTGAGAGAAGACTTTCCACCGCGGCGAGCATGGCCACGGTGAAGGCGGAGGGTAGTAGCGTGAGGATGTGGACGCCGTGGAAGTTGGGGAGGGCGATGTGGGGGAGGCCGCGTGGGATGCCGCCGAACTTGGTGCCGATGGTTTCGAGGTGGAGATGGAAGGTTGCGGAGACGGCGGTTGCAAGGACCAGGGCGAGGATGGTGCCGGGGATTCGGCGAGTAAGATACGGCAAACAAAGGATGATGGCGAGCGAGGCGACGCCGATGGCAATGGTCTCGGGGCGCGCGGT
>JBEKFF010000039.1:0-20443 GCA_050013455.1 Acidobacteriaceae bacterium
GTAGTGAACACCCTGATCGCCGGCGTATTCGCCATCGCCGTCACGTGGAATTCCACCTCCGCGCCCTCGCTTCGCCCAATCCAGTTGCGCTGCATCGTGCGCACCTTCTCAGGCCAGCCCGGCAAGCCATCGAGCCCATCCAGCAACTCATCCGCATACTTCGTGATCCGCAGAAACCACTGCTCCAGCTCGCGCTGCTCCACGATCTGCTCTTCATGCCGCCAGCAACACCCACCCACCACCTGCTCGTTGGCCAACACAGTAGCGCACTGCGGACACCAGTTCACCTTGCTCGACCGCCGATACGCCAGCCCCCGCTCCACCATCTTCAAAAAGAACCACTGATTCCAGCGGTAGTACTCCGGCAAGCACGTAGCAATTTCCGTCCCGGCCCAGTCATAGCTGTAGCCGATCCGCTTCATCTGCACCTTCATCTGCGCGATATTCTTCAGCGTCCATTCGCGCGGAGGCGTGTTGTTCTTCAGCGCCGCATTCTCCGCCGGCAATCCAAACGCGTCCCATCCCATCGGGTGCAGCACATTGTATCCGCGCATCCGCATAAACCGCGCCAGCGCATCGCCAATCGCGTAGTTCCGCACGTGCCCCATGTGCAGCTGCCCACTCGGATACGGCAGCATCTCCAGGCAATAAAACTTTGGCTTCCCGCTGGTATGCGACTCCGCAGCATAGAGATCCGGCTGCGCATCCCACAGTGCCTGCCAGCGCGGCTCAATCTCCGCCGGGTTATACCGTTGCGGCTCGATCTTCTCCGCGCCGCTTCCCTCTGCCGCCACTGCGGCCTTTGTTGCCCTTGCTTCGTCCATACCTCATTGTAAAGAAAACCCTCTCCCCCGCTAACTCGCTGACTTGCTAACTCGCTGACTTGCTAACCTGCGTGGTAGCTTGTCTCTCTGGAGAAATCATGCGTCTGCACCGTCGTCTATCCGCCACGCTCTTCGCCCTCACCCTCGCCGCCAGCGCCGCCTTCGCCTCCAACCCGCTCAAGATTAAAACCGACAAGGGCAGCGTAGAAGGTGCCCTCACCGCCGATAAGCAGGTCCGCATCTTCAAGGGCATGCCCTACGCCGCGCCGCCCGTTGGCAACCTTCGCTGGCAGCCGCCGCAGCCCGCCGCCAAGTGGTTCGGCACCCTCGCCGCCAAAGACTTCGGCCACCACTGCTACCAGACCAACCCCTTCTCCGACATGACCTTCACCGACGCCGGCCCCAGCGAAGACTGCCTCACTCTCAACATCTGGGCTCCCACCAAAGCCGCTCCCGGCTCGCTCCCCGTCATGGTCTGGATTCACGGCGGCGGCTACACCGCAGGCTCGGCCTCGGAGCCGCGTCACGACGGCCAGTTCCTCGCCCACCACAACGTCATCATCGTCACGCTCAACTACCGCCTCGGCATCTTCGGCTTCTTCACCCACCCCGACCTCGCTGCCGAATCCCCGCACCACGCCGCCGGCAACTACGGCCTCCTCGACCAGGCCGCCGCCATCGCCTGGGTCTCCCGCAACATCACCGCCTTCGGTGGCGACCCCAACAACATCACCGTCTTCGGCGAGTCCGCCGGCTCCTTCTCCGTCAGCTCCCTCATGGCCTCGCCCCTCTCCAAGACCCTCATCGCCAAAGCCATCGGTGAGAGTGGAGGCGCCTTCCACTCCAGCGGCCTCACCTATCCCACCCTCGCCAAGACTGAGGAGGACGACGCAGCCTTCGCGCAGACCGCCCTTCACGCCTCCACCCTCGCCGACCTCCGCAAGCTCTCCGCCGACGACATCATCCAGGCCGCGAGCGCCAAGACCACCCCACCACCACCCCGCTTCGGCCCCGTAGTCGACGGCTACTTCCTCCCCCAATCCGTCCCCGAAATCTACGCTGCCGGCCAGCAAGCCCACATCCCTCTGCTCGCCGGCTGGAACGCCGACGAAGTCCGCGCCCAGATCATCATGAACCCCGTCAAACCCACCGTCGCCACCTTCACCGCGCAAGCCACTAAGGACTTCGGCGCCCGCGCCCCTGAATTCCTCGCCGTCTACCCGGCGACTACCGATCCGGAAGCCGTCCAGTCCGCCGGCGACTTCGCCAGCGACCGGTTCATCGCCTACTCCACCTGGGCCTGGCTCGAAGCCCAGGTCAAGACCGGCCAGGCCCCCGTCTACCGCTACCGCTTCGACCTCGGCTCCCCCGGCGACAAGTTCCATCCCGCCGCCATCGGCGCCTTCCACTCCGACGACATCGAGTACGTCTTCGGCACCCTCGACACCCGCCAGCAAGCCACCATCCGTCCCGAGGACCGCACCCTCTCCGACCAGATCCAGCGGTACTGGACCAACTTCGCCCGCAACGGCGACCCCAACTCCCCCAACCTCCCCACCTGGCCCACCTACGGTCCCACCAACGACTGGCAGGTCATGCACCTCAACGTCCCCTCCGAAGCCAAGCCCGACATCCAACGCAACCGCTACCTCTTTTTAGACAGCGTCTGGTCCCAACCCCAGCAATAAGCTTTCGTTGAGATCACAGGTGATTGGGTGCCCCATTCATGCGCGGTACTTCGTGCATGGGTGGGGTGAATGCACTCAGCCGTCCGCCCAAGCCCCATCTCATCCTGCCGACAGCGCCCGCAGCGCCATTACATTCCGCATCTCATCCCCCGGATCATCCACCGGCGTCTCCGCAATAAACGCCGCATGCGCAAACCTCGCATCATGCAACAGCCGCTTAAACGCCGCCGCCCCAATCGTCCCCTCGCCAATATGCTCATGCCGATCCAGCTTCGACCCCATCGGCGCCTTCGCATCATTGCAATGCCACACCTTCACCGCATCGAACCCCATCGTCTCCCCAACCTGCCGCATCGTCGCTTCATACCCCTCCGTCGTCACGATGTCGTACCCGGCCACATGCGTATGACACGTATCCAGGCAAACCCCCACAGGCGCACAAGCCTGCAGCGTCGCCACCAGCTCCGCCACCTGGTCAAAGCTCCCACCCAGCGAGAACTCCGCCCCCGCCGTATTCTCAATCAGAATTTTGAAGTCGTGATCCTGCCACGGCACCCCACCAATCGCCCGCTCGATCCCCTGCGCCGCCAGCCTTAGCCCCTCCTCGCGCGTCAGCCCCTTCCAACTCCCGGGATGCAAGACTAGAAATTCAGCGCCAAGAGCCAGCGCCCGCTCCACCTCACCCCGAAACGCGTCCACCGAATTCTCCCGCACGCTCTCCGTCTGCGAGCACAAATTAATCAAGTAGCTCGCATGGATCGACACCGGATGCACATCCAGCCGAGCCCGCGCCTCCCGCATCTTCGCGGCATCTTCGGTTTTCACAGGAGCCGCCTTCCACTGCCGCGGGCTCGAGCTGAAGATCTGAAACGTATTCGCCCCCGCCTCCGCCGCCCGTTGCACCGCCGTAAAGCATCCCCCCGCCGTCCCCACATGCACGCCAATCCGTTTCTTTGCCATAAATTTAAGACTACCGCACCATTTGGCAGACGATCACCTCTACCGCGCGCGGGAGCAGTTTTCCTGCAGGTGCCTGACGAAGCGTAAATTTTCACGCCGTTTTTCCAAGAAAACGGCACCAATGATCTAACCGGTTCTCAATGATAGGAAAACTGCTCTATCATCGCTGCTATGGCTCAACCACAGTCTTTCAAGAACCACACGCGCTTCGATCCGCCGTTTCACTTCTTCATCCTGCCGGTGCTGTTGCTGAACTTAATCGTCTCCATCTACGCGACCATCCACCGCTGGCCCAACTTCCCCCACATGCACATCTGGTGGATTGTCATGTCGATCCTGCTCTTCGTCATGGCCGGCATCTTCCGCGGCTACGCCCTCAAGAACCAGGACCGCCTCATCCGTCTTGAAGAGCAGCTTCGCCTCGCCGACCTCCTCTCCGAAGATCAGCTAGGCCTCATCGACGCCCTCACCGTCGACCAGTACGTCGGCCTCCGCTTCGCCTCCGACGCCGAAGTCGCCGCCCTCGCCCAGCGCGCCGTCACCGAGCACCTCGACCGCAAGCAAATCAAGCAAGCCATCACCCACTGGCGCCCCGACAACCAACGCATCTAAACTCTGCAAACCGCTTCCCGTTTCACCGTCGCCATTCTCCACAGAAGCGCCGTCATCTCGACCGGAGCATCACGCACTTGTTTTTGTGATGCGCAGTGGAGAGACCCCTGTATTGGCCGTTGCAGTTGTCCTAGCCGTTGCAGTTGCAGTTGGCCTTGCCGTTGCAGTTGCCCTTGCTCTTGCCTTTCTTTCTGTCATTCCCTCTGGGAATCTGCTTCTTCCTTTGCCCTTGCCGTTGCTTGCTTTCCCGGATTAGCAGGGGGCTTTAGCCCCCTGAATACTGCCCGCAACAAATGGGGCTTTAGCCCTGGCATTCCCACCACCAAAGCAAAGGCCGCCCAACCGGGCGGCCTTTGCAAATCCCAAATCCTGCCTCTAGTACACGTCGCGCTGGTACCGCTGGTCAGCCTTCATCTTCTTCAGATACTCAGCCGCCTGCTCTGGCGATCCATTGATCCCCTTGGCAATGGACTCGAGCAGCACCTGCTCCACGTCCTTGGCCATCCGGCTCGCGTCGCCGCACACATAGAAGTGCGCGCCGCGCTCGATCCACGCAAACAGTTCATCGCTGGCCTCGCGCAGACGATCCTGCACATAGATCTTGGTAGCCTGGTCGCGCGAGAACGCCGTCTGCAGCTTGGTCAACAAGCCACTCTTCTCCATGCCCTCGAACTGGTCCTTGTACAGGTAGTCCGAAGCCGCGCGCTGATCGCCAAACACCAGCCAGTTGTCGCCTTTGTGACCTCGCGCCTCACGCTCCTCAAGGAACGCGCGGAACGGCGCAATGCCCGTGCCCGGCCCAATCATGATCACCGGAAGATTCGTATCCACGGGCAAACGGAATTTCTCATTCTTTTCCAGGAACACCGGCAGCCTGCCGCCCACCGGCGCGCGATGCCCAAGCAAACTCGAGCACACGCCCTGGCGATGCCGCCCGTGCGCGTCATACAGCACCACCCGCACCGTCAGGTGCACCTGGCCCGGATGCGCTGTCTGGCTCGACGCAATCGAGTACATCCGCGGCATCAACCGCTGCAAAATATTGAAGAGCTCCTGCGGGTCTTTCACCACGCCCGGGAAGTCCGTCACCAGGTCGACAAACTCACGGCCCCACACATACGCCTCAGCCGCAACCTTGTTCTCTGTACCCAGCAGCGCCTTCAAGCCTTCGGGAACATGCTCGCCCGCCAGCTTTGCATACTGATTCACGGCACCGCGCGCCAGCTTGCCAATACCCAGCTTCGAGGTCAACGCCTCACGCACCGTGATCTTGTTACCGTCGGTGCCCTTCACCGGTTCAATCACCGTCTCGTCGCCCGAGAATCCCAACGCCTTCAGCACGTCATTCACGGCTTCTTCGCAATAGGCCGGCACCACGCCCAGCGCGTCGCCCGGCGTATACGTCATGCCCTCGGCGAGCTCCATCTCGATATGGATGGTCTCTTTCTCCGACTGCGGTCCAGTGAGAAGATCATTCACCAGCACAGTGGCAGAGTAGGGGTTGGTCTTGCTGTAAACGGGAACCGTGCTATCGGTGGTGGTCTCTGGAGGTGCAATCAAGGTGGCTTCGCTCATATTTCTAAAATTATAGTGAAACAGGCGCGGCGCGGTGTGATCAAAAACACCAACGCCCGATAAACGTTCCGCCCAAGACAACTCCCGATCAGTCCCGCGCTGTCGCTTCGAACACCTACATCGCCGGAGGATGATGCGGATCAACTACATGCGGCTCGTGCCCGTTCGCCGACGCCTTCTTCCCCGCTCCATTCGCTTCGCCAGGATTCACCAGGTCGCGAAGCTCTTTGCTCGGTTTGAAGTACGGCACTCGCTTGGCTGGCACCGCGACCGATTCCCCGGTCTTCGGATTGCGCCCCGTGCGCGGCTTGCGCTGCCGTGAACGGAAACTCCCGAAGCCACGAACCTCAACCTTGTCGTTGGTCTTCAATGCTTCGATGATGGAATCGAACAGCGTCTCGACGATCACCTCGCCATCCCGGCGAGTCAGATCTCCAAGGGCAGTCACTTGATCGACCAATTCCGCTTTCGTCATGAAACCTCCTGCAGGTACGTGTTGGCACTTGCTCAACAGTTGACGTGTGCCGTCCCCGGAAGGACGCGGCAAACTGGGAGAAACCGCATTCACTACCGTAAAGCCAGTATTTGCTTCACAATAGCATCATATCGCAACCCGACTATTCAGTCACGTTCTCAACCTTCCCCGTCCCGCCTTCCGTTCCACAGCCCCCATCGATTGCTCGGCCTATTTCCAGAGGAAATAAAACCCGGGCGACCGATTGAGCATCTGGGTGGGGTTCGCGAAGATCCCGTCCGCGTCATCATTCAGCAGGCCAAGAATGCCCCGCTTCTCTTTAGACGGACGAACTACGTTCGGTTCACCCGAAATCCCCACCGACCGCGCCGTATCGATCAGCGCCGTGCGAAACCCGCCCTGCGCGTCAATCAATCCCAGCGGCTGCGACTGCTCCCCGGTCCACACCTGACCGGTCGCCAGCGGTGTAATCTTCGCATCCGTCGTGTGCCGCCCCACCGCCACATCATGCACAAACTGCCCGTACATGTTGTCCACCAGCGATTGAAAATACGCCTGCTCCTGCGGCGTCATGTCGCGCGTCGGATCGCCGGCATCTTTCAGCTCGCCATGCGAAATCACCACCGGCTTCAGCTTTGCCCACTTCATCAGGTCGCCGTAGTTGGTCCACTCCATGATTACCCCAATCGACCCCACCACCGACGCCGGATTCGCATAGATCTTGTCGCACGCTGAAGCAATGTAGTACGCACCGGACGCTCCAACCGACTCCACCGACGCGATCACCTTCTTATGCTTCTTCTCCCGAATCTGCATCACCTCGTGGTAAATCTCCTGCGATGCCGCAGCTCCTCCGCCCGGTGAGTCAATGTGTAGGATGATCGCCTTCACGCTGCTGTTGTTTCCGTACCGCTCCAGTTGCTTGCTGATCTTCTCCGTGTCTGCATCCGTAATCACACCCGAGATATCGATCACGGCAATGGCGTTATCGCCAAAGTTCAGACTTCCGCCGTTCGTGTCCATGCCGATGGTCTTCGCCAACGACGCAAAGAAGATGCTCAGCGCAATCAACCCCAGCGCAAAGATCCCCAGGATGAGCACCACCCAAGGCCACGCCGAGCTCTTCGCCGGATACCCTGCCGGCACTCCCTGCCCATACGCATAGCCAGCCGGATACGGTCCGCGAAATTCCGGCCGCGGCGCCTGGTACGCTGCCTGGCCTTGTGCCTGGCGAGGATCTTGCTGCGGCTGCGGTGGCGGGGGAGGAAACGGCTCCGACATGGCCTTGAGTCTATCAGTTACGCCCCATGACCGTCCCGGCGCGCCACCCGCCCAGCACATATTTTCGGAGCTCCCGCCTGTGCACCCGTCTAACAAATATCATAGGATGGAAGACGACCCGGGCTCAGTGTTTCAGTGCACCTTCGCTGTCGTGATCCTGTGGCTGGATCCAACTGGCTGCCATGCCATCCGCCAACTGCAGAGGACATCGAATGGAATTCACCCACCAGGACCGGCCATCCAACCCTATGGCTCCGCCACGCCTCAGCATCGTCATCCCCGCCTATAACGAGAGCGCTCGCATCGAAGCCGCCCTTGCCAGTGTGCTCAGCTGTGTCGAGGCCCGCTCCTGGGACGCCGACATCCTGGTCGTCGACGACGGTTCCACCGACAACACCCCTGCCATCGTCCAGCACTGGATGGCCTCGCACCCGCGCCTTCATCTCATCCAGAATCCCGGCAACCGCGGCAAAGGCTACTCGGTCCGCAACGGCCTCCTCCAGTCCTCCGGCACCATCGTCATGTTCACTGACGCTGACCTCTCCGCCCCGATCGAAGAAGCCGAACGCCTCATCGCGGCCATCGACGCCGGAGCCGACGTCGCCATCGGCTCCCGCTGGCTCGACAAGCAGAAGCAGACCGTCCATCAACCTCTCTACCGCCGCTTCTTCGGCCGCTGTTTCAACTGGGTCACCCGCAAGGTCATGGGCCTTCCCTTCAAGGACACGCAGTGCGGCTTCAAAGCCTTCAAGCGTGACGCCGCGCAAACCATCTTCCGTCTCCAGACCATCGAGCGCTGGGGCTTCGATCCGGAAATCCTCTTCATCGCCCGCAAGCTCAAATACACCATCGCCGAAGTCCCCGTAACCTGGGGCCACGACGAGCGCAGCCGCATCAGCTATCTCAAGGACGGCCTCAAGATGCTAGAAGAGATGGGCCAGATCCGCACCAACTCCGTCCGCGGCCGCTACGACGAAGCCATCGCCGCCATGAAAGACACCAGCAAAATGGTCACCGCGCCCGTAGAACGCGTAGACCACGCCGAAGCCAGCTAGCCCCACCGCAAGTCGACCAGCTTTGCCCTTGCCTTTCTTTCTGTCATTCCCTCCGGGAATCTGCTTATTGCCCATACCCCGAACGATCTGTCATCCTGAGCGAAGGCTCTTGCGGCTTCATGCAAGAGCCGCAGCCGAAGGACCCGCCATCCCGCGAACACGACCACACCGCTCATACCTTTCAGCCACGAATCCAGGGGCTCCATAGATGACAGCCGGGTGCCCCATTCATGACGACGGCATCATCGTCGTCATGGGTGGGGTGAACACACTCCACGCCGCGAACAACACTCCCAACCGGGGGCCCCCTTCATGACGGCCTCATCGTCATGAAGGGGCATCGCGCAACGCCGAGGTCTCCCACAGGCGTTCTTTTTCCGCTGCGCCGGAACGCGCGACCGCCCCCGCCCATCTCAATCCCCACCACCAGAAACTCTCGCCGTCCGCGCAGGACCACGCCGGACATGTCGTACGCTACCTCCATGACCTTCCGAGCCGCCGTCCTCGCTCTCCCCCTCTTGCTCGCGTCCCTTCTTCCCACCCCCGCCCAAACCACCGCCGACCTCGACCACTGGCGCAAGGCCTACGCCGACAACCTCGCGCAGCCCGACGGCTGGCTCACCCTGGTCGCCCTCCAGTGGCTCCCCGACGGCAACATCACCGCCGGCGACGCGTCCGACAACCAGCTCCAGCTCAAGCATGTCCCCGTGCACCTCGGCATCTTCGAGCAACACAACGGACACGTTGCCCTCCTCTCCCCAACCGAAGGCTTCTCCCCCTCCGTCCTCATCGACGGCAAACCCCCGACCAGCCCCGCCCCCCTGGCCGCCGACGACGCCCCCCACCCCTCCGAGCTAGTCTCCGGCGACGTCCACATCACCGTCATCCATCGCGGCGACCGCTACTACCTCCGGATCAAGGACGCCTACGCCCCCACCCGCGTCCACTTCCGCGGCCTCAACTGGTACGCTCCCAACCCCAATTTCCGCATCACCGCCAAGTGGATTCCCTACACCCCGGCCAAGACTCTCCGCATCCTCAACGTCCTCGGCCAGACCAGCGAAGAGCAAGCTCCCGGCTACGCGGAATTTCAAATCGACGGCAAGACCTACAAGCTCGAACCCCTCGTCGAAGGCCACTCCCTCTTCTTCGACTTCCGCGACCTCACCAGCCGCACCACCACCGACGGCGCCGGCCGCTTCCTCAACACCGCCTTCCCCTCCAACGGCCTCGACAAACCCGGCACCGTTGTCCTCGACTTCAACTACGCTCACAACCCACCCTGCGGCTACACCCCCTACGCCACCTGCCCGCTCCCCACCGAAGCCAACCGTCTCCCGGTAGCCATCCCCGCCGGCGAAAAACGCTACGACTAAGTCCCCCCAACCCGGGTGCCCCATCCTCGACTAGCGGTTTTGACCGCCAGTCAGGGTGGGGTATCGCGCAAGGCGCGACCGCCCCTGCCCAACTCCCTCTCCGCCTCTAAATCACCCACCGCCACGCGAAGCCCCCCGCCGTCCGCGTAGGACCTAGGCTCCGTACGTCTCTTCATTGTCCGCAAAACTGCGCAGGTGATCGAGCACGACCCGGTAGCACTCGCACGACAATGCCTCCAGCCCGGCAAGGTCGAGCAGCGTGATCTTGCCACGCGTGTATTGGATCAACCCCCGCTCCTGCAGATGCCCGGCGACCACCGTGACGCTCGACCGTGTAACCCCCAGCATATCGGCCATGTACTCATGCGACAGTGGCAGAACCCTGTCCCCGACCCGATCCGCACACAGCAGCAGCCACCGAGCCATCCGCTGCTCCACGCTGTGCCGCGCATTGCACCCGGCCGTCTGCGCAGACTGAATAAACTGCGCCTGCAGGTATCGCAGCGTCAGGTCATGAAACTGTTCGGCGCGCTTGAACTCTTTCGTCGCCACCGCCATCACCGACGAATACCCATAGCCGCCGATCTGCATATACACGCGGTTGAGGCTCCGCCGCGTCCCCATCATGCACGATGTCCCGAGAATCGCCTCCGGCCCCCCCAGCGCAACTTCCACCTCGAAGCCGTCCTTGAACGTCACGGTCATCGACGCGATGCCCTCTTCAATAAAGAAGAGATTCGCAATGCCACTTCCCGGAAATTCAATCTCGCGATTCACCGGCAGTTCAACCCGCTGCAGTTCCAGCCGATCAATCACCTCGGGATGCAGCCGCTGCAGGATGATGTTCTTAAAGGTCTGCGCACTCATGTGCCCAACTTTCTTAAGTTATGGGAACACGTGCACCTTATAAGACGCCACCGTGCAAGCGATCCCGCTCGGTTGAACAATAATACTCGCCCAGGCCGCGAAGGATCCCGCCCTACATCGCCGGCACGGACGAATGCGTAGCAGCTAGACGAACCGGCGCATCCTTTACCGCCAGCCTGTTTTCTACTGCCCTGCCCTTACGCGCCGGATATTCTGCGGCGTTGAAGACCTTCGTCCGGGTGGTAAAGTCAAGCAGCGCGTTGCCTTGATAATTGACCCTGTGGCCCGGCGCTTCAAGAGCTTGCTGCCACACCAGATCATCACAAGCCACGATGTTGACCCAGCCTTTAGGCTGAGGACTCCGCGCCAGAACTGCCTGGAGCACCTCACCTTCCGCAAGGCATGCTGGTGAGATGGGCTGTTCAGCCTCCACCGTCGACGACAGGAATTGCAAAGGCGACTGTGCCACAACGGCGCCAGTCATTCCCAGGATGAAGCTGGCCACCAGGCCAATACGAAAAAAATTCACGGAATGCTCCTCGAACGGGTTACCGGTTCACCGACCCAAACACAAGGCGGCGTCCGAACGCGTACTCTCCTCTATCGGCAAGTCCGATGGATTTCTTTACCGGCTCCCTCTGAATCACCCTTTGCCGTCGGCGCACTCATCGCTCCGCCGACCCACCACCCCAAACCCCCGCCGTCCGCGCAGGACCCGCGCGAAGCCTCTCGCCGTCCGCGCAGGACCAGGACCTCAATACGCCGGTGGCAGTCCCATTCCCTTAATCAATGCCCGATACCTCTCCTCGCCATGCAGAAAATCATAGGCTGGATCGCACTGCACCCACAGCAGCAGCGGCGAGCGTTGACGGTATCCCTGCTCAAGAAGCCCCAGCGTCTCCTCCCGCCGTCCCAGTTGCGCATACAGCCCGGCCAGGGCCACCGGCGAAACGTATGCGGCAGCCGACTTGCTCTTCAACTCCCGAACCTGCTCCAGCACCACCGCCGTATACCCTCCGCGCCGATACGCCTCCCGCACACTCTCTGCCTGTTCCTTCTTACCCAGCAGCGACAGCATCGTCTCCAACTCGTCGGTCGCTTCCTTATCCATCCCTTTGCACCGGTACGTATCGTAAAGAATCCAGCGCAGCAACGCGTCGTTTGGTGTCGACTCCAGGTGTCGCCGCGCCTCAGCCAGCGCCGCATCATACTGCCGCGCCAGCTCGTACGAATAAGCCAGCGCCCACGTCCGCGCAAACGGATCCAGCTCCGTCGCCTTCTTCTGCGCCTCAATTGCTTCTTCATGCCGATTGAGCGCCGCAAAAATCTTCGACCGGAAGTGATACGCCTCGGCCAACCCTGGATCCAGCTCAATCGCGCGCTTGCACTCTGCGTCGGCGCGCGCCCAGTCCCACCGTCCTTCCAGAATCGCCGCACACATCGCCAGGTGCGCCTCCGGCAGCGACGCATCCAGTTGCACTGCCTTGAGCGCCGTCGACTGCTGCAGCGCCAGCGATTCTTCCGGATTCAAATCCCCATCAATCGCCCCCGCGCCGTAGTACACCGATAACCCGGTCCACCCCTGCGCATAATCAGGCTGCAGCTCCGTAGCCTTTCTGAAATATTCCCCGGCCTTCTCATTGTTGGCCGCGAACCACAGATACCGCCCATGCAAATACGCATCGTGCGCCGCAGGATTCACATAGTGTGCAACCGCTGGTTGCGCAACCACCCGGCCAACTTTCTTCGCAATCGTCTCCGCCGCCTCTCCCGGCAGCGAGACCGCGTCGCTCGCGTCCCGGTCATAGCTCTCCGCCCACACATGCGTATCCGTCGGCGCCTGGATCAGCTGGATGGTCATGTGCACATGATCTCCGTCACGCGCAATCGATCCTTCCAGGATCCCATCCACCCCCAACTCCCGCGCAATCTCAGGCAGCGGCCGATGCACCCCCTTGTACTGCATCACCGACGTCCGCGAAGTCACCCTCAGCGTCGAGTCCTTCACCAGCATCGTCGTCAGCTCATCCGTCATCCCATCGGCAAAGTAATCCTGTCCCGCATCGCCCGAAAGATTATCCAGCGGAAGCACCGCCAGGGAATGAATCACCGGAGCCTCGCCGCGATGCAGCAGCCGAGTCCCCAGCGCTCCATGACCATCCATCACCGCCCCCACCAGGATCGCGACCGCAGCCACCACGCCAATACCAACAAGTCCAACAAGACCAACCCAAATCGCCAGACGCCTTTTCCCCGATCGCGCCCCCACCACCCCGTCGACATCCTGCTCTGGAATCCCGGCAACCGCCTCCGCGGTCGACCTGTCGCCCGCCCCCGCGACCTCCTCCACCCCCGGCTCCCGCCTCACCGCCGGCGCAAGGAACCGATACCCCAGCCCCGTCACCGTCTGCACAAACCGCGGCTGCTCCGGGTCGTCCCCCAGCGCCTGGCGTATCTTCCGAATCGCCGTGTTGATCCCATGCTCCGTGTCGACGAAGACTTCGCTCTCCCAAAGATGCTCAGCAATCTCCGCCCGCGTCACCAGTTGCCCGTCTCTGCCCACCAGCAGGATCAGCAACTCCATCGGCTTGCGTTCCAGCCGCACACTTCGCCCCTTCCGCTGCAGATCGAAGCGGCCGCAATCCAGTCGAAAGTCGCCAAATTCGAAAACAGCAGCGGCCACGGTTCGACCTCAGCGGGTGAAGTATAGCATTCAGCCTTTAGCGCCCATCCCCATCTCCCACCGTTTCAGCGCGTTGCACCTTCACCTCTTCTTTACCCCCACGTCCTTGCGCCAAATTCGCCAGTAGGTTTACCTCGATGCCTGCCGGTCAGTCCGGCCCAAGGAGCCATTCCATGAAGACTCGTACTGCACGGTTCAACCCGGCATTCGGTGCCCTGGCGGCATTCGGTGCGACCGTACTCGCGCTCTCCTTCGCCACCCCTGCAAGCGCTCAATGCGGCGGCGCCCCTCCATCCCCCGGCCATCACGTCAGCTGGCACCCCCAGTTCCGTCAGCCCGGCCTCCAACTAGCGGCCTACACCAAAAACGGCGACCACTTCGGTGACGACGTCTCCGTCGTAGGCTTCTGGCACGTGAAATTCGTCTCCGACGGCGTAAGCTCTGGCATCTCCCCCGCCCCTCCTCCGGGCGCTCCCATCGACGCCGGCTACTCGCAATGGCACAGCGACGGCACCGAGATCATGAACTCCGGCCACTTCGCTCCCAATGAAAGCAACTTCTGCCTCGGCGTCTGGGAGCAGACCGGCCCACGCGAATACCAACTCAACCACTTCGCCACCTTCTGGGATCCAACCAAAGGCCCGGTAGGCCCCGCCGGCCCGGCAGGTGAACTCGTCGGCCCCGCCAACGTCCGCGAAGCCATCACCCTCGCCCCCAACGGCGAAACCTTCGCCGGCACCTTCACCATCGATCAGTACGACGAGAACCTCAACCACCTCGTGCACCTGCAAGGCAAGATCACCGGCACGCGCATCACCGTCTCCACCCCACCCTCCAGCATCTTTTAGCCGCCCCGCAGATGAAACCTTCACTCGAGCCAACCATCTCGAGTGAAGGTCCGCCTTCCCCCACCACCCGGAGCCCCACAGCCTGCACCCGCGCCGCCCTGTCAAGCCCCCAACTGGACCCAAAACCCACCAAACCCCTGTCAACACTGGCGATATATATTTCCAAAACCTGGCATAGTTACCCCCTCCAAACCTCTACAATTTAACTAGGGCATTCACTTAAACAGGGCCAAGGGCCCGACATATACCAGCCCAGGCCGAAGGCCCGCAAACCATCGCCTATCTCCAATCCATAGAAGACTTGCCGCTAAAGTATCTGGAAGGGGTACTTTGCCTGTAACTCCCTATCCGGTCAACGAGATACGCCCAAAAATCACTCCTCCGCACGGGGGTACTGTCGCACCGAAACGGTCTGAATGCAATACTTTACGTGGAATTTCCCAGGTAGAGGGGGGAGGGGGAGGGGGGTACCCCCTGTGCGACTACCGAACCCGGCGGTCGCCCCAAAATGCGAAAATGAAACGTCGCGTCTCTCGCCCCTAGAGGTATTCGTTTGCTTCGTTCGTTCTTCATTGGCCTCTCGACCAACAAGGCCTTCCGCGCGTTCTCGGAACGCTCCTCGATCGGCCGCCGCGTCTCCCGCCGCTTCGTCGCCGGCATGTCCATTGACGAGGCCATCGCCGCCGCCGCCCAGCTCAACGCCGAAGGCATCGACGTCACCCTCGACTCCCTCGGCGAAAGCGTCCTCGACGTAGCCCACGCCGAAGCCAGCGCCGCCATCTACCACCAGCTCCTCGACGCCATCCAGGCTCGCCATCTCCGCGCCAACGTCAGCGTCAAGCTAACCCAGGTAGGTATGGACATCGGCGGCCCCAGCCAAGGCCCAGCCCTCGCCGAGCGCATCGTCGGCGAGATGGTCGCGCACGCCGCCCACACCGGCAGCTTCGTCCGCATCGACATGGAAGGCTCCGAGTACACCGAGCCCACCCTGCTCCTCACCGAGCGCCTCCACCAGCAATACCCCGGCGCCGTTGGCACAGTCCTCCAGGCCTACCTCTTTCGCACCGAAAATGACGCAGATCGCCTCCTATCCCAAGGCATCCGCATCCGCCTCTGCAAAGGCGCCTACAAAGAACCAGCCGACATCGCCTTCCCCGCCAAGGCCGACGTCGACGCCAACTACATCAAGCTGATGAAGCGCGTGGTCAGCAGCCTGGTCTTCTGCGGCATCGCCACCCACGACGAAGCCATCGTTTCCCAACTCCGCGAGTATGTCGCGAAGCACGACATCGACAAACACGCCTTCGAGTTCCAGATGCTCTACGGCATCCGCCGTGATCTCCAGCGCAAGCTGGTCGCCGAAGGCTTCGGCGTCCGCGTCTACGTACCCTTTGGCGCCGAATGGTATCCCTACTTCATGCGCCGCCTCGCCGAACGCCCCGCCAACGTCCTCTTCCTCGCGAAGAACTTCTTCAAGAGCTAGTTCGCGGCTCGAGCCCGCGCCGTCCGAGCCTTAGTCCGGCGGAAGCATCGGCGCAATCACGATCAGGTTCGTCAGCACCGTCCGCTGTTGATAGTTCAGCCAGCCGTAGCGCGGAGAGCTCATCATCCCGAACCGCTGTTCGGGCGGCAGCATGCGCAGCTCCCGAAAGCTGTGGATCACCTGGCGCCGCTGGTCCTGGGGCAGCAATCCCAGCTGCTCCATCACCCCGCGCACCTGCGAGCGCTGCGCCGGGTTCAGCCGTTCCATCGCCTCGGTATGCGCCAGCGTCCGCGCCCGCATCTCTGGAGTCATCGCATTCAGCTGTGCCAGCCGCTGATGCATCTGGATCTGGGTCTGCACTGGAAGCTCCCGGAATCCCGGCTCCCGGTCCAGCGCCGCCTGCTGCTGCTCCAGCGTCATGCCCTGGTGCTGTTCCATCCACTCGGGCAGGTGTTCTCCGCCCCGCCGTCCATCCGGCCCCACCAGGTGCTTCTGACTTCCCGGCTGCACCATCGCTCCCGCCGGCGGTGGCCGCCGCTCGATAGGTGCCGGCCGCTCCTGCTGTCCCCCGAAGCCGTGGTTTCGACTCACACCAACCATCGAATACGAAGGCGGTCGCCGAAAAAAGGAACCCCCATGCCGCTGCGCAAAGACAATCCCGCTGAAGCCAGCAAGCAGGCTGACCAGAAGCGCCCGAACGATCGAGCCACGGAATGTGTGAGACTTGCGCATGCGTCCTTCTGCTCTTGGTTCGAGCTGGGCAGAAACTTTCCTTCCTCCCTCTACAGAGGTCTTGCATTCGGGCCCATAGTATCGCAGGCCAAAGGCCGAGAAGATGCTAATCGGCTGCCTCCCGATTCGCGGCCTACAACCTTCAGCTGCTCGGCGGACCCGCGTTGTCGTCACTTGGATCCAGCAGTTGATCCATCTGCTGTAACGCCTGCGCATTGTTATCGATGATCTTCAGATCATTCACCGCCGGCGAAGCCTGCACGGCAATCGCAGAGTTGTGCTGGTAGAGCCCGGCAAACGTTCCACCTCCTGCCAGCATCACCGCCACCACCATCGCGCCCGCCAGCACTGGCCGCAAGCGATGCCCGGTGCTGTACATCAGAAACGCCCGCGTGCGGCTCCAAAAGCCCTCCGGCTCCGAAGCCTGCGCCTCGCGCAGCCGCGCATGCAGCTTGCTATCGAAGTACGCCGAAGGCTCAGGCGCAGTCCAGCGATCGAGCAGCGCAAACGTAGCCTGCAACTCCTCCAACTCCTTGCGGCACTCCGCACAGGCAGCCATATGCTCCGCCACCTCGGGGTGCGCGGCAGCGTACGACTCGTCCAGCAACAAGTCAGCGAGAGCTGTGCGGCAGGTCTTGCAATCGGTCTTCATGTCTATCTTCTTCATATCGTCCCCTCTTGGTCCTACTCCGGGGTCGCACCGTTGCTTCTAACATCAACGCTTCCGGTGCCAACGCTCAGCATGTCTAAACAAACTCTTTCAACTTCTCCCGCAGCGTCTGATACGCCCGGAACAACAACGACTTCGTAGCAGACTCGGACAACTTCAGCACCTCGCCAATCTGCTTGTAATCCATCCCTTCATACTTGTGCATCAACACGGCAGTCTTCTGCCGCTCCGGCAAGGCCATCACATGTTGCCGGATGGCCTTCATGCGCTCCTTCTGCAGCAGATCCGCCTCCGCCGAAGGCGTATCATCCGCCACATCTGGAGTAGTTCCAGTCTCCGCATCGACAGCGTCCAAATAAACCGTCGAAGCCGTCCGCTCATGCCGAGTGTCCCTCGCATGATTGACTCCCAGGTTCGTTGCAATCCGATAAAGCCACGTACTGAACCGAGCCTCCGCCCGGTACGTCTCCCGCGAACGGTAGACCCGCAGAAAAACCTCCTGCGCCAACTCCTCCGCCACGGCCTGGTTGTGCACCATGCGAAACATAAAGTGCACAATCGGCTTCCGATATTTCCCCAGCAACACGTCAAACGCATCCATGTTGCCGGCCTTCAGCTCAAGCATCACCTCGGCATCGGTAAGCTCGGAAAAATCTCCGCGCGCCACGGCAGCCCGCCTCGCCTCCACCTGTTCCGGAGTCAGATCGGTGGCCACCAAAGGGGCACTTTCCAGCCGCGGCTCCGCAGTTTCCACGAGCCCGGGATGAAGCGCGAGCGTGCCCATATCTTCCGAAACCCCATCTTGGCTCGCAGGTTGCGTTAAATCCTCCTCTTCGCCAGATTTTGGCGAAATGGGCGGATCTCCCGGCTGCAATCTGTCCGAAGTGGGCATCAGGCCGTAATTGTACCTTTCAGAATCTTGTTCTTGGACGCAAACCCCGCCCAAACGGTGTCCAGCCGGTTGCCCAGGCGATGGCACCGTCGGTTGGCGCACCTGCCCCTCAGTGTTATCCTAACTAAGCTGCAAGGGCCTGGCAGAAGCGCGTCAGTTAAGCGCATCCGCCTCGATTCTCGGCCTCCCAGCCCATGGGCGCATAACTCAGCGGTAGAGTGCCACCTTCACACGGTGGAAGTCGTAGGTTCGAATCCTGCTGTGCCCACCAACTAAACAATTGACAATAAGCAACTATCCCCAAAATGGGGCCTCAGCACAGGCATTCATCCTGGTGGGTTGTCCAACTTGCGGATTCGAATAATCCTTCCGCGCCCGAATTGAGTCAAATAATGCAAGCGCCGATCCCAACAGCCAACGGACAGGAGAGCAAATGTTCATCACGGTCGTATACAAGACGCAAAACGGGGAAAGTTTCACTCTCGCTGAGGGCGATGGCTTCCTCCCCATCCCCTGCGTAGGCGACCAGTTCTCTTATAAGGATGGGCCATTTACGGTAAAGGCCCGGAGCTTCGACTATTACGACGACGACAACGGTGAGTTGGCCGTGACCATCACGCTATCCGTCTAGACGTCTGGCCCTACGGGACGATCCCATACTTCAGCGCAAGGAACTCCTGCAACTCGCGTGGAACAACCTTCGCCAGTTCCTGCCACGTCAGCAGTTTGAGCCTGCAGCGCAGATCGTAGAGCCGCACGGCACGCATCACGCGATACCAGCACTCGGACAGATCCGGACGGCGAGCATCGCAAAACACGCAGAAGCTTCCCTCGGCAGCATGCGCCGCAAGGATCCCGCGGATTAGCTGATACCCAACGTGCTTCCCATTCCGCAGCGGTAGTTCGCACGTCTCAAAGACAGTCTCAACATCCCGGTATCGCCGCACCAATCGAGGGTCGGCGACTTGAAAGTCGGACTCTGTAAGCTTGGCCTCAACCAAAAGATCTCCAAGCCTCATATCGATTTCCGTGTTGTCCTTCCGACCATTGGAGAGCGGCGTACGCGGCTTAATCCCAAACTCTGGAACTTCCGTCCGATCGCTTCCCAACAGCGCGCGAACAGCAGGCACGTCCATCAGCGCGGGATAGCAAAAGATATTCATCAGCAGCGCGTCGGAACTGCTCGAACAATCCAACTCCTTCCACGCCCAGTTCGTCCGCACACGAACTCGTCGATACGCGGTGTGAACCTTCTCCAGGCGCCTGGACCATCCCGGCGTCGCGCAGATACTGCGATACGAGTCGGGGTGGAAGTTCCCATGTCGTCCTTGCTCGTCGCAGCCAAACAAAATACTCGGGATCGTTCCATCCGTGCGCTCGTGTAGGTAGCCATGCAACAGCGCATGCTTCAGGCTTCGAGCACTCAGTTCGGTGCGCAAACGCAGCCCCGTCGGCAGATCTCCTGTCCACGCGCTATCGGCGAAGATCGGTTCGAAACTCCTGTCTGCCATAGACTCTCTCAACCCGCCAGCACTCCTCTTCGCCGCCGCGAATCGCGCATTGCACGAAATATCTTCTCCGCAGTATAGGCGAACAATTAGCGAATATGCCAGAATGAAGGAACACGCTTTCGGAAGAGTTCCAGCCCCGACCTCAGGAGTCTAAGCAACACCTTCCGGCCATGAGCACCGTGATCTCAACCTCCGTAGACCCTCTCGCCAGTTCCGCCCAACTGCGCAAGATCGTTCACATCGATATGGACGCGTTCTACGCATCGGTAGAGCAGCGAGACGACCCCACCCTTCGCGGCAAACCTGTCGTCGTAGCCTGGCAGGGCAAGCGATCCGTCGTCTGCGCCGCCTCCTATGAAGCCCGTCGCTACGGAGTGCGCTCTGCCCTGCCCGCCCTGACAGCAGAGCGCCTCTGCCCCGAGGCCATCTTCATCAAGCCAGACTTCGTTCGTTACAAAGCAGTCTCTCTCGCCGTGCGCGCCATCTTCGAACGCCATACCGCGCTCGTCGAGCCGCTCTCTCTCGACGAAGCGTATCTCGACGTGACCGAAAACCTGACCGGCCTCCCCACCGCAACCCGCGTAGCCAAAACCATCCGCCAGCAAATCCACGATGAACTGAACCTCACCGCCTCAGCCGGAGTCGCTCCCAACAAATTCCTCGCCAAGATCGCCTCCGACTGGAAGAAGCCCGACGGCCTCTTCGTCATTCAGCCGCACGAAATCCAGGCCTTCCTTCTTCCCCTGCCCGTCGGTCGCATTCCTGGCGTCGGCAAAGTCACCGAAGAGCGAATGAAACAGGCCGGCATCCACACCGTCGGAGACATCCACGCAATGGACCTCACCACCCTCGAGAGCTACTTCGGTCGTTACGGCGTCCGTCTCTACGAACTGGCACGCGGCATCGATCAC
>JBEKFF010000040.1:0-20290 GCA_050013455.1 Acidobacteriaceae bacterium
CGCTTCTGTACTTCCGCTGCTTACAGGGGCGCTATCGAACTGGACGCATTCGCTGCGCGCAGGATTGGGAGTTCCCCTGCTGGCGGCGGCAGTGATGGCAGTGCTGGTCGGCGTTTCGGGAAGCGCACTGCAGGGCAAACGTGAGGCGGTTGCCGAGGCACTGATCGGTTAGGCGGGACGATTCGGCGCGCAGGTTACTCGATGCGGTTGCTCAATATTTGAAGACGTACGGGGCGGGCCAGGTGATGGTCTTGTCGGCACGGTTCACGTAGACGAAGATCTTCTTATCGTTGTTGACGGTAGTCGCAACGATGATTCCCGTGCCAAAGGTCCCGCTGCCGGCAGACACAGACTTGTCGACATGATGGGAGGTGATGGGGGCATTGATCGGGCTTTCGGTGGTCCAGTCTTCGGTGAAACGAGCGAGGGGATAGCTGCTGTATTTGGCGGGGTGCTGCTGCCAGTCGGGATCGTTGTAGTAGACGCCGTAGGCCTTGGGGTAGTCCTTGGCTTCGAGGGCGTCGAAGAAATTGTTGACGCGATGCTCGTAGCCAAGGTTGGAGAAGAGCCAGCCGTGGCCCGAGACGAAGCCTGCAAGCGCAACGGCGCCCAGCAAAACGATGGCGACGATGATGCCGATGATGATGTTGCGCCGGCGGTCATCGCGGGCGGGGTCGTAGGCGGGTGCGTCCATCAGGTCCGTCAAGCTCATCGGCAGAATCCTTTTCTTCCGTTCAATTTCGGTGTCGCAACTTCGCTCAATTTCAGTCTTCCGTTATTAGACACCGGAGGCCGCGAAAATGGATGCGCGGCGTTAACGTCTGCGATTACCCACGGGCTCCACGAGGGGAAAGGCGTTGCGAATCTGCTCAAACTCGATGCCGGTTGGAAGTTGGTAGACGGACAGAATGTCGAATCGGACCGCGATGCTGTTGCGGATGGCGCTGGGAAACTGGTGGAGGTAGGCAGAAGCCATCTTTCGCAGGACATGCTGTTTGTGGGGGTCGACGGAGGTTTCGGCTGGCGCAAAGGCCGCTTCCCGGGACGAGGCCGTGCGGGTTTTGACCTCAAAGACGACGAGGGTGGGGCCGTCCCAGGCGACCAGGTCGAGGTCGCCGGGCAGGCGCTCGGTTCGCCAGCGGCGTGCGACGACCGTGTAGCCCAAACCGCGAAGGTGGAAGTACGCGGCGTCTTCTCCGCGCTCGCCGGTGAGCAGGTGGGCCGGTTTGAGGCTCCTGCGGGCGGCAAAGGAGCGCAGCGCGGCATAAGCGCGGCCTTCGAAGGTGACGGTCAGCGAATTCAGCCTCATGGCTACTCCTATATTTGGAGGATAGACCCCGGCGGACGACATCTCCACAGTTCCCGCGATATACTTGATCGTGCACACCGAGCACAACCAAAACCACCCACCAAAAGAGGTAGCGGCTATGTCAGCAAAGTACATCTTTGTGACCGGCGGAGTTGTGTCGTCGTTAGGCAAGGGGTTGGCGGCAGCGTCGATCGGCTGCCTGCTTGAGGCGCGCGGCCTGCGCGTCAACCTGATGAAGTTCGATCCGTATCTCAACGTCGATCCCGGAACGATGAGTCCGTTTCAGCACGGCGAGGTATTTGTCACCGATGACGGCGCCGAGACTGATCTCGATCTGGGGCACTACGAACGGTTTACGCATGCGAAGTTGTCGCGCGATAACAACCTGACCACCGGCCGGATCTACGAGCAGATCATCACCAAAGAGCGGCGCGGGGATTATCTCGGCAAGACGGTGCAGGTGATTCCGCACGTCACGAATGAGATCAAGAACGCGATGCGCAAAGTGGCTGCTGCCGGCGACTGCGATGTGGTGATCGTCGAGATTGGCGGGACCGTCGGCGATATCGAATCGCTTCCCTTCCTCGAGGCGATTCGCCAGATGCGCCAGGAGATGGGCCGGGATAACACCTGCTTTGTGCATGTGACGCTGATTCCGTGGATCGCCGCAGCGCAAGAGTTGAAGACCAAGCCGACGCAGCACTCGGTGAAAGAGATGCTGAGTATTGGTATCCAGCCGGACATTTTGTTGTGCCGCGCGGATAGGGCTGTGCCGCGCGAGATGCGGCAGAAGATTGCTGCGTTCTGCAATGTGGAAGAGGCCGCGGCCGTGGTGGCGCGGGATGTGCCGTCGATTTACGAGGTGCCGTTGAACTTCTACAAGGAGGGTGTTGACGCGCTGGCGATGAAGTACTTGCGGCTCGAGACCAGGGAGCCGGACATGTCCAAGTGGGAGGACATTGTGCGTCGCGCGTACAACCCGAAGGACGAAGTTGAAATCGGGATCGTCGGGAAATATGTGGAGTATGAGGACAGCTACAAGTCGCTGAAGGAGGCGCTGGTGCACGGCGCGCTCGACGCGAATTTGAAGCTGAAGGTGACGTGGGTTGAGGCGGAGGGCCTGGAGGTCGAGGGCTACGAGTCGCAACTGGCGGGCTTCGATGGCATTCTTGTGCCGGGTGGCTTCGGCAAGCGCGGGATCGAAGGCATGCTGAATGCTATCAAGTATGCGCGCGAGAAGAAGGTGCCGTACTTCGGGATCTGCCTGGGAATGCAGACGGCGTGCATCGAGTTTGCGCGCAATGTCTGCGGGCTGGCGAAGGCGAATTCGGGTGAGTTTGATCCTGCGACGCCGCACCGCATCATCTACAAACTGCGCGAGTTGATTGGCGTGGAAGAGATGGGCGGGACGATGCGGCTGGGCGCGTGGGAGTGCGTGATGGAGGCGGACTCGCTCGCCGCCAAGGCCTACGGCAAGACCGACATCAGCGAGCGCCATCGCCATCGGTATGAGTTTAATCGCGAGTATGAAGCTGTCCTTACAGGCGGCGGATTGCGTCTAACCGGAACGACGCCGGATGCTACGTACGTCGAGATCGTTGAGATTCCGGATCACCCTTTCTTTCTCGGCTGCCAGTTTCATCCGGAGTTCAAGTCGAAGCCTCTGGAGCCGCATCCGCTGTTCCGTGAATTCGTCAAAGCGAGCTATGCGAATCGCGGCCTGGTAAAGGCTGAGACAATGGTGCGCGCGGAGATTCAGGCGTAGACGCAGCGGGAACGAGAGAACGATGACGATGCAATACAGCTACGGGCGACAGCGCGGATCGGGAGCGTTCTTTGGCGTGTTGATTGCGCTGATCCTGGGCGCGGTCGCGCTGGGAATGTTTGTGCATCATGCGCGGTCGGGCATCGCCGGCAAGCTTGCGGGCTTGATCACAGGGCGTCCTTTAACGATTGTGTCCGCGCCGGATGTCGTGGAGAAGGTCCAGCAACTCAATCGACTGGAGACGGTGGTGTATTCGCTCGATACGGTGGTGGAAGGCAACGAGTCCAACCCCGTGCTGCCCGATGCGTTGGCCGGGGACAAGCTGTTGATGATCGTGCATGGACAGACGATTGCCGGCATCGATATGAGCAAGCTGCAGGCCGACAGCGTGCAGATTACGGAAGGCTCGCAGGGACGGTCGATTCGCCTATCGCTGCCGCCCTCGCAGGTGTTTCTCACGACGATCGATGTGAACAAGACGCGGGTGTATGCGCGCGATACGGGATTGCTGGTGAAGGCCGATCCTAACCTGGAGACGCAGGTGCTGAAGAAGGCGCAGGCGGAGTTGCAGCAGGCTGCGCTGAGCGATGGGATTCTGGATGCGGCCACAAAAAATGCAAGAGCGACGGTGACGGCGATGCTCGGAGGGTTGGGATTCGAGCATGTCGAAATTCGATAGATTTTGCAGCGTAAGAGGAACTTCCATCGATTCGCGGGCGTCCTATGATGGGAGAGGCAAGCAGTGATCGCAGAAGCACCAGCGGCGCCGACGGCACCGACATCTACGGGAGAGCAGGCGGGCGAACTGCAGCCGCCGAAATATGTGCGGAAACCGGCGCTTCCGGCCATCACTGGCTTGCGCACGCTCCTGGCGATCACGATTATTCTGTTTCACTTCACGCCGTCCGGGCTGACGTGGAGCCGTCATCCGTCGTTCACCTTGTACCCGCTGATTAATATCGGGTACGTGTTCGTCAGCTTTTTCTTTTTGATCTCAGGGTTCATTCTTGCGTATAACTATGCGGGCCGGCCGGAGCCGATGAACGCGGTGGACTTCTGGGTGGCGCGGTTTTCGCGGCTCTACCCGGTGTACGCGCTCACGATGGTGATCTCGATTCCGATGCTGATGGCGGAGTGGGCCATCCGCTCGCGCACGGAGTTCTGGATGGGCGCCATCGCGACGCCGCTGCTGATGCAGGGATTCTTCCCGCACTTGGCGACCTTCTGGATGACCGTTACGTGGACGCTGTCCTGCGAGGTGATGCTGTACATCGCGTTTCCGTGGCTGCTGAAGCTGCCCTGGCCGCGCAGCACGGGCAAACTGCTGGCGCTGGCGCTTTTCTTCTGGGTGGTGGGATTGATTCCGCATTCGATCTATGTGCTGCGCGACCCAGACCACTTTGGGCACGCGGCAGATCGTTACAACGATGGGCTCTGGATTAACACGCTGAAGTACACGCCGCTGCCCTACCTGTGTACGTTTCTGGCGGGACTCACGCTGGGCCAGCTGCATGCGGCAGCTCGATTGACTGCGCGCGCTCGGGTCATCATCGGCACGGTAGGCTTCATGGGCGTGTGGTTTGCCGCCTACCACCTGGCGGATACGATGCCTTACATCATGGTGCATGGCGGGCTGTTGACGCCTCTGTTTGCTGCCATCATCCTTGGCCTCTCCGGGCCGAGTGTGCTGGCGAGCCTCTTCTCGTGGGAGCCGCTGGTGGCCGTCGGCGCATCGACGTACGCGCTTTATTTACTGCACTTCAACGTGTACTTGCTGCTGCACAACTATCACGTGCTGGACAAGCTGCACCTGGCGCGGTTCGATCCGTGGATCTCGTATGTGTTTGTGATTCTGCTGGCGGTCGCGGTGCGGAAGTGGGTGGAGCATCCGGCGCAACAGGCGATCGGGCGGTGGTGGAAGCAGCGGCAGGCGGCGAAGGTAGGGAGCGCGGCGATCGCTGTCGGCTAGTGCTTATTGCAGGCGCAGGAATGGGATTCCGGTGGGGTTACGCGGTGACGAGCGAGCCGAGCTTCTGGCCTTCGATGACGCGGAGGATGTTGCCCTTTTCGCGCATGGAGAAGATGATCATCGGCAGGCTGTTGTCCTTGCAGAGCGAGACGGCGGTGGTGTCCATGACCTGCAGACCAAGTTTGAGGATGTCCATGTAGGTGATCTGTTCGAACTTCACCGCGTCGGCAACTTTTTTGGGGTCGGCGTTGTAGATGCCGTCGACGCTAGTGGCCTTGAGGAGCACCTCGGCGCCAATCTCCATGGCGCGGAGGCTGGCGGCGGTGTCGGTGGAGAAGTAGGGGTTGCCGGTGCCTGCCGCGAAGATGACGACGCGGCCTTTTTCGAGGTGGCGAATGGCGCGGCGGCGGATGTAGGGCTCGGCGACCTGGTGCATCTGGATGGCACTCATCACGCGTACATGGATGCCGGTTTTTTCGATGGCGTCCTGCAGCGCGATCGCATTAATTACGGTGGACAGCATGCCCATGTGGTCGGCCGCAACACGATCCATGTGGATGGCTTGCTCGGCGACGCCGCGGAAGAAGTTGCCGCCGCCGACGACGATGCCGATCTGACAGCCGGAACGCGCCGCTTCGGCGATTTCATTGGCGACTGCACTGACGAACAAAGCGTCGACACCGAAGCCACGGCCAGCAGCCAGGGCTTCTCCGGAAAGCTTGAGGAGGACGCGTTTATACATGCTAATGACCAGTGTACAGGGTCTGATACAGGGATCAGGGGGGCAGGGATTAGGGATCAGAAAGTCGACCTATTTTCGAACGACCAGATGCTTGGCGCTTTCGATGCAAGCGGCCTGCATATGACCCTCGATATGGCCCTCGAGCGGGCACACTTCGAAGTCGGCATAGACCTCGACGCCGGACGGATTAGGAACGGGAAACGCGGCTCCCAAATTTGAGGGTAATTCCGGAGCTTCGCTGTCCAAATTCTCGTATCGGTGTTGAAAGGCGCTAGGCCCGCTGTAGATGCCGAGCAGGTCGTGAGTGCCGATCTTCCAGAGACGCCAATTGACCGCTCCCTGAGCAACTAGAAGCCGACCGTGGGTCCAATAGCACGAAGCGGTTATAGACGGGGTCTTACAAGCGATGGTCCGTTTTTCGGCGCTCACGTTTTGCGCCAGAAAAAGTATGACCGACACAGCAAATAGGCGCTTGCACATGATGGCTGAATGTTAGCGCGAGTTCCCAGCCGGCGCGAGCGAAATACAGGGGTCTCTCCACTTCGGTCGAGATGACGAGTTTTGAGCCGCTCTTCTCGAGGTTTGCGCTACTGTCCCTTCAGCATGCCGGTGACGGGATCGGGCAGCTGTTCGTTGGCGTGCTTGAGCAGAAGCGCGACGTCCCACATCTGGTCCTCGCTCAGCACGCCCTTGAAGGAGGGCATGCCGGTGAGGCGAATGCCGTTCTTGATCTTCCAATAGGTCTCGCCGGGCTCGTCGTCACTGACGCCGACAACGTCGCCGCGGGTGTGCTTCTTCCATAGCTGCGGAGCCACCGGGTACATTGTTTTCGCGAAGGGGACATCCTTGCCTGGAACGCCGTGGCAGCTGGCGCATTGCAGTTTGTAGGCCATGGCTCCGGTCTCGTAGACATCTTCGCTGATGGCGAAGGGCGGCTGTTGCATCTGGCGATCGATGCGAGCACTGAGCGGCACCTGGACAATCTGCGCCTCAAAGGGGAAGGGCTTGTCGGCGGTAGCGACGGGCGGATTGCCAAACTTGAGGTAAACCCCTGCGCCAACGAACAGGACGACGAATGCGAAGAGGAAGCCAAGGAAAAACTTCAGAAACCCTCCAGAACCACCCGCACTCGACTTCGACCTGCCACTCGCCATATTGCGTTCTCCCTCGCGTTGTCTTTCGTAGTGTACTTCGTGGAAGTTGTAGCGTAGTCGGCGTCGTATCAAACCGAGATGACAAATCCGCCATACGGGGATGACGGATCCACACGCTATCCGGTGGGCTTGAACTTTCTTCCTCACGTGGGCGTGCTGGGAACTTTGCGGCTGCCGCGAGCGTAGGATATTCTGCAAAGCTGCGTGTTGGAGAAGCAACCCCCGCGCGCGTCGAAAGGATTTCTGAATCATGCAGAGCCGAATTGTTGGAACCACGATGCCGGTGCTGGAGGCGCTGTTGCAGCCCGGTGAGAGTTTGATCTCGGAGGCTGGCGAGCTGAGCTGGATGACCCAGACCATCGCCATGACCACGCACACGCAGATGGCTGGCGGTGGTGGCATCTTTGGCGCGATCAAGCGCGTGGCCGGCGGTGGAACGCTGTTCATGACCGAGTACACCGCGCAGGGATATCAAGGCGAGGTGGCGTTCGCGGCCAAGGTTCCGGGCCACATTTTGCCCATCGAGGTTGGTCCCGGCCATGAGTTTCTCATCCATCGCCACGGCTTCCTTTGTGCTACACCGCAGATCCAGCTGGGCGTCGGCTTTCAGCAGTCGCTGGGCGCGGGCATCTTTGGAGGCGACGGCTTTCTGCTGCAGAAGGTGACCGGCCTGGGGACGGCGTGGCTTGAACTGGGCGGCGAAGTGGTGGTGCGCGATCTGCAGCCGGGTGAGACGCTGCGCGTGCATCCCGGCCACGTGGGCGCGTTCCAGGCGAGCGTGAGCTTCCAGATCACGCGCATCCAGGGGATTCGGAACATGTTCTTTGGCGGGGATGGCATCTTCCTGGCGGCGCTGACGGGGCCGGGCCGCATCTGGCTGCAGACGCTGCCGCTGGCCAACCTGGCACACGCGCTGCAGCCGTATCTGCCGTCGGGAGGCAGTGAGGCGCGAAACGTCGGCACGGCGGCGGTGCTGGGCGGCATCGTTGGCAGCATGTTCGAGAACCGCTGAGGGAGATTTCAGCGCCTGTCACCGATTGTCATGGAAACGTCTCAATGGCTGTGCTAGCCTTTCGCTCAACGTAGAGCTAAACGATTCTCCCAACGGGAGCCTCACGATGAGCGAAGAGGATTTCACCACTACCCCTCCGGGCCACGAGAGCAACGAGCAACCAGCCGCTGAGCCGGCCTGGGGAGCACCGCAACCGAACTTCACCCAGGCAGGCTATCCGCCTCCACCACCGCCGCCGCCAGGTTATGCGCAGACGGCATACCCGCCTCCGCCGCCGCCGGGCTATGTGCCTGCGGATGCCGGGTTGAGCGACAATGCAGCCAGCGCCCTGGCATACGTCACCTTCATTCCCGCGGTGATCTTCCTGGTGCTGGCGCCTTACAACCAGAAGCCGGTCATCAGGTTCCACGCGATCCAGGAGCTTGGGTTGACGATCGTGGGGATTATCCTGCGCATCTTCTGGGTCGTACCGTTCTTCGGCTGGGTGATCGGCGGTATTTGCGACGTCGCCCTGCTGGTAGTTTGGGTGCTTTGCATCGTCAAAGCGTCGCAGGGCGGCGTGTTCAAGCTTCCGGTGATTGGGGATTTTGCGGCGCAGCAGTCTGGGTATCGCGTCTAGCGAGTCGCCGGCTGGCAGTTAGGCGTTGCAGAGACCGACAAGGACGACGTAGACTCGCGGACATGATGCGAGTGACGAAGCTGTGTTCTATCGCAATGATGGCGGCCCTGATGGGGTCGTGCGCTGTTTCGTGCTCCGCGCAGGATTGGGCCAAAGCGACGCTGGCGAAGAGTCCGCGGCACGGCGAGTTTGTTACCGTTACCGAAGCGAACGGGCGCAAGCTCCAGGTGTGGGTCGTGTATCCGCAGGTAAAGGCTAAGGCGCCCGTCGTCGTGATGATTCACGAGATCTTTGGGTTGAGCGACTGGGCGCAAGAGATGGCCGACGAACTGGCGGGCGCTGGCTATATTGTGGTCGAGCCGGATTTGCTGAGCGGCTTGGGACCGGCGGCGGCGGCAGCCACGGCTGCGCCTGCATCCCCTGGCGCGCCGATGGATCATGACAAGATGCAGATGGGACAGGGTGGGCCTGGCGCGGCGTACGTGACCGCTGAGCCCGGCGGCACGAACGCGTTTCCTGACCGCAACGCCGTGGTGCGCGCTGTCTCTGCCCTGCCCGATGCGCAGGTGCTGGCCGACCTCGATGCCGTAGCCGATTACGGGAAGAAACTTCCGTCGGGCGACGGCAAGCTTTATGTCGCGGGGTTCTGTTGGGGCGGGGGCAAGTCCTTCCTGTTTGCCACGCATCGCAGCGACCTGAGCGCCGCGTTTGTCTTTTATGGTCCGCCGCCGCCGGCCGACGCGATGAAGAACATTACCGCCCCGGTCTATGGGTTTTATGCCGGCAACGACGCGCGCATCGGCGCGACGATTCCACAGACCGTAGTTGATATGAAAGCCGCGGGCAAGACCTACGAGCCGGTGACCTATGACGGCGCCGGGCATGGATTCATGCGTGCCGGCGAGGCTCCGGATGCAAATGCTGCGGATTCTGCGGCGCGCGCGCAGGGGTTTCGGAGGCTCGTAAAGTTGCTGGGCGGGGTTCGGTAGGCGATCGCAAGAAAATCGTTCTGGACCTTATGACTTGAACACGCCCGCATCGCAAACAAGAAAGAGCCCGGGCTATATGCCCGGGCTCAGTAGTTTGTGGTGGGTTCAGTCCTTGTAGGGATCGAACTCATTGGCTCCGGCCATTGCTACGCCGACTGGCGTGAGCGTGTGCAGGATGCGGATGGTCGAGCTGTGTGCAGCAAGCACCTCGGGGAGGCGCTTGTAACAATGCGGCGACTCGTCGAGACCACCGCCGCGCAGGACGACGTTCGACTTCTGCATCCAGTCATGCATCATCTCCGGCTTCACCAGGCCCTCGCGCTTGCACGCGCCGGTCTTACGGTCGTAGACACCCGCAGCCATCTTGCGACCGAGCACGCGGCCTGCACCGTGAACCGTCGAATAGAGCGATGCCTGCTGTTCTGCCGCGGCTGTCCTTCCCTCAACCGTGCTGAGATCAGGAGCGATACCTTCGAGGATGACCGACTGCTCGCCCATCGTTCCTCCGACGAAGCCGCGCTGACCAGGAAACGCCGGCGTTGCACCCTTGCGGCATACCCAGAGACGCTTGCCATCGTGCTCTTCCAGCCACGCGAAGTTGTGGTGGTTGTGTACCTCTTCCAGAATGCTTGAGCCAAGCAACCTGGCAACGCGGGAACAGACCCAATCGCGACCAGCATAGGCGTATGTTCCGCCAAGTTGCATCGCGGCGATGTACTGCGCCCCGAGATCGGAATCCGCATCGAAGAAGACGGGGTCAACCATCATCCCATCCTGTGCTCCGGCGGCCTTTAGGAACCAGGTAGCGATGCCGTGGCCAAGACCGCGAGAGCCGAAGTGAACGCCGATCCAGACACGATCCTGCTCATCGATGAAGAGATCGACGTAATGGTTACCAGAGCCGATCGTTCCAAGCTGAGCGTTGGCCTTTTGGCGTAACGGACGCGCAGCTTCAGTATTCCAGCCTTCGTGCTCGTCGTTAACAAAGGGTGAGTCATCGTTGCGCTCGGAATTTTTGCGGCCAACACCGAAGCTTAGCGTACGCCAGATGTCATCCATGATGCTGTGGATGTTAGCGCGCAGTTCAGTGCCGGGCATGTCGAGACGCACAGCCTTGTTCCCGCAGGCGATATCAAAACCGACGGCGGTCGGGCTGATGCGCAACTCCGAGGCGATGACGCCCCCGATGGGCACACCGTAGCCCAGGTGACCGTCGGCCATGAGGGCGAAACGGTCCGCCGTGCGAGCGCACAGGCGTGCTTGTTCAAGGGTATTGGCTTCGTGTTCTCCAAATACGGGGATATTGTCGATCAGTTGCACTGTTACTAGTTCCTTTCTGGCCGTTCCCACATTGGGGCGCACCGGGGTTGGGTTGGTCCCGCAGCGCTCATCGCGTAGGGAGCAAAAGAAAGAGCCCAGGCTGTCGCCCGGGCTCGGTGTACGCGGTGAAGGACGGGCTTATGCCTGTGCTTCCTCCTGCGTAGAAACCTTGGCCGAGGCGACGGTGAAGCTTGGTTCGCCGATCTTGAAGCGCGCGAAGCGGCGGACGCTGATGTTCTCGCCGAGCTTGGCGACCTTCTGCGCGATGAGTTGCGCGATGGTGAGGGTCTGCTCCTTGATGAAGGGCTGCTCGAGCAGGCAGACTTCCTCGTAGAACTTGCCCATCTTGCCTTCGAGCATCTTCTCGATGATGTTGGCGGGCTTGCCTGTCGCTGCTGCTTGAGCGCGATAGATTTCCTTCTCGCGCTCGATGTCCTCGGGCGTGACTTCGTCCTTGCCAACGTAGCGCGGATCAACCGCGGCGATGTGCATGGCGATGTCCTTGAGCAGCTCCTGGAAGTCGTCGGTGCGGGCAACGAAGTCGGACTCGCAGTTGAGCTCGATCAGCACACCGATCTTACCGCCGGCGTGGATGTAGGTGCCGACTGCGCCCTCGTTGGTGGAGCGGCTGGCTTTCTTGGCAGCCGACGCCATGCCGCGCTTGCGCAGCACAACAAAGGCGTTTTCCATGTCGCCCTTGGCTTCCTGCAGGGCCTTGAGACAGTCGCCCATGGGGGCGCCCGACTTTTCGCGGAGTTCCTTGACGAGCTTGGCGTCGATCTTCACAGCTTCAATTGTAGACATAATTTTCCTTCTCAATTCTGGAGCAGCGCACAGGGCGCATGCGTATTTTGCGAAAATGGCGCGGGCCTGGGCCCGCGCCATGATTCCAGGGCTCGGCCATCACGGCACGGCAAACGCCGTGACCGCGCGGCCAACGATCTAGGCGCTAACCTCGGCAGCCTCAACCTCGGGCTCAGCGTCCGCAGCAGTCGGAGCCTTGCGGATGCCACCGCCGAGAGCGGCGTTGAGATCAATGTGCTCGTCTTCGATGTCCTCAACGGAAGCCTCAGCCGTGCCGGCCGACTCGTGGACTTCAGCGATCGCGTCATCGCCTTCCTCACCGAGGAAGTGCGACTCGGTCTCGAGCGGACGAACCTCTTCCAGCTCATTGGCGAAGGCCTTGTCGGAGATCATCTGCGTTCCCTCGTAGGCCGAGTCCGCGATCTTCGTGGTGAAGAGGCGAATGGCGCGGAGAGCGTCGTCGTTGCCGGGGATGACATAGTCGACCACGGTCGGATCGCAGTTGGTGTCGACGACCGCAACGACCGGGATGCCAAGCTTGCGTGCCTCGGCTACCGCGATCGCCTCGTTGTTCGAGTCGATGACGAAGAGCGCGTCGGGCAGACGCTTCATGTTCTTGATGCCCGAGAGGTTGGTCGACAGGCTCTTGCGCTCGCGCTCCAGCTTGATGACTTCCTTCTTGGTGAGCAGCTCGTAACGACCGTCGGTGGACATGTCGTCGAGCTCCTGGAGGCGCTTGACCGACTTCTGCACCGTGACCCAGTTGGTCAGCAGCCCGCCCAGCCAGCGGCTGTTGATGTAGGGCATGCCGGCGCGCTTGGCCTCTTCGGCCACCGCATCCTGCGCCTGGCGCTTGGTGCCGACGAACAGGACCAGCTTGCCGGTTGAGGTGAGGTCGGTGACGAACTTGGACGCTTCCTTGAACATCTTCAGCGTCTTCTGCAAGTCGATAATGTAAATTCCATTGCGCTCGCCGAAGATGTATTCCTTCATCTTGGGGTTCCAGCGCTTGGTCTGGTGACCGAAGTGGACACCGGCTTCGAGCAGTTCCTTCATCGTAATGCTGGCCATAGAGGCTCCTTAGTAACGCATCGCTTGCGCTGCGACGTGAAGCGATTGAGATCCCCGAGGGGAGATTGAGTTCCTTGCCATCGGCGCGATGCCGGTGGGTGAAGCGAAAGAAGCGAGGGATTAGGGATTAGGGGGTAGGGATTAGGAGAAGCGCCTTGGCTAATCCCTAATCCCTGTTCCCTAATCCCTGTTCCTTAGCGCTTGCTGAACTGGAAGCGAGCGCGAGCGCCCTTCTGACCGTACTTCTTGCGTTCCTTACCGCGCGAGTCACGCGTGACCATACCACCGGCCTTGAGCGTCTTGCGCAGCTCTACGTTGAACTCCATCAGCGCGCGGGCGATGCCGAGCTTGACCGCATCGGCCTGGCCGTTGACGCCGCCGCCCTTGACCGTGCTGAGGACGTCGAAGGTCTCGTTGATGTCGGCAATGCCGAGGGGAAGCTTCGCCGCGACGCGCTGCGCCGGGGTCACGAAGTACTCCTCAAACTGCTTGCCATTGACGGTGAACTTGCCTGAACCGGGGCGCAGGAAGACGCGGGCGATTGCGCTCTTGCGACGTCCGGTGCCGTAGTACTGAATCAAATCTGCCATGTTGAATCCTCTGAATGCCGGGGCCTGATGCCCATGAAATTTGTGCCGCGTAAGCTGCTGGCTTCTAGCGAACGGCTAGAAGCTGAATTCTTAGGCCGACTGCCTGGAGCGTTCCTGCTTCTGGTGCAATTCCATCGGCGTACCGGAGCGGTGCATCTCCATAGCGGTGGGCTGCTGCGCGTGGTGCGGATGCTCGGAACCCTTGTAGACCTTGAGCTTGGTGGCCATCTGGCGGCCGAGCTTGCTCTTGGGCAACATGCCCTTGATGGCCTCCTCGAGGATCTTTTCGGGACGGCGAACGAGCAGCTTGCTGTACTCTTCCTCGCGCAGGCCGCCGGGGAAACCGGTGTAGCGGCGATACAGCTTCTGGCCAGCCTTCATGCCGGTGACCTGGATCTTCTCGGCGTTGATGACGATGACGTGATCACCCATATCGATATAGGGGGTGTAGAGCGGGTTCAACTTGCCAGCGAGAACGCTGGCGGCGTGCGAGGCGAGGCGTCCGAGCGTCTGGCCGGAGGCGTCCAACACGAACCAATTGCGCTTGATGTCTTTGCCGCTGGGGATCGTTGTCGTCTGATTGAGGTTCATCTGGGTTACTCCCTGGTTCTGCCGTCTTCGTGAAGCAACTGCGCGGCTTGAAGCGCGAAGATCGTATGCAGTCAATGCGTTAGGCGGCGGGACGAGCGCGGACACGATGTCCACGCAGGCCAAAGCCGGAGTTGCGGTTGAGCGCACAGAGCCCTAATGTCTGGATCTAGCCGCCGGGTCGGAAGCTGGATCAGACTGCAAGCGACTGGGGAGTGGGTGCTTCGAAGGCCGGCTAGCTCCAGATGCTACGGAACTCGCCTTGCCCCGAGGGTACTCACCTCGATGTCCGGCTCCCGCTCTCCTCGTTGCCGCCCAAACTTCGGGCACACGGAGGTACAGGCGCGAGACTGCGCGAGTTATCAGGATAAGGCAGGCTGGGGATGGGAGTCAAGGACAAGTTTACCCCGACACTGGAGGTTCAAACCGGACCGGGGGCGCGTTTCGGGCATAATTGGGCGTGCGAACCCGAAAGCTGCTTGCCCAGTCAACCCTTTTGGCCCTTACGCTGATCGTTCCTTGTATGCGGCTCGCGGCTCAGACGACCGAAATCGAGATCAAAACTCGGCTCATCGGTAGACCACTCTATCTGCGTGGGTTCTGGCTGGAAGATCAGCTGAAGTTCGGGGCGGATGGTCAACCTGCAGGGAATCTCAAATCGGGGACGTTCACCGAGGCCGGTATCGCCGTGCATAACGTGAAGCTGTCGCACGGCCAGCTTCGCATTGAAGGGCAGAGAGTCGGTCTTGAGTTTTTGAGTACCGCGCTCAATTCCTCCAGCGTCGCACCGAAACGCGTCTCCTTGAGCGGCCCGAATTACACCGGGTCGATCAGCATCGAGATTCAATCGCCGCCGGACGGAGACTTCAGTAAAGCACTGGATGCCGTCTTCGCTCCAGACTTGGCCAGTCTGGTTCCGGCCATGCCGCGGTACTGGCAGGATTACGCGCAAAAACACTTTCTCGATCAAGGTCCGAAGGACGGCTCCAAGCCACAAGTTGCCGCGAAGAGCGACCCTGGTGCCGAGATAGGCGATAAGCTTTTTCACGTTGGCGGCACCACGACTAAACCCGTGGTGCTCCATCAGGAAGGGCCCCAATTCAGTGACGCCGCGCGGGTGCTGAAATTCTCGGGAATGGTCACGGTTTACCTTTGGGTCATGACAGACGGCAGCGTTGCTCACCTCAGCATTGTGAAGGCCGCAGGTCTAGGACTGGATGAGCAGGCGCTTCACACCGTTTCGGAGTATAGATTCAAACCAGCAACCAGGGATGGCAAGCCGGTAACAGTTGACCTCTACGTCGACGTAAACTTCCAGATTCTGGACGGGCGCTAGAAGTTGAAGGACGTCCGCAGCATGATGACGCGGTTGGCGTTGCTGGATCCGCCGTAGGGGTTGTTCAGCGAGATCGATTGCCCGAATTGCGGTGAGGAGAGAACCCCTACCGGCGGCCCGGCGTTGACGACGTTGAATACATTCTGCGCGTCCAGCCCGATGCTCCAACTGTAGCGAGGGTCCGGTTTCGGTACTGGGCCCTTGGGCACCGGGGCTCCCGGCGGAGGCGGAGGCACTGGATCCCGCGGGCCAAATTTGAAGGTTCGTCCTAACCCGAAATCGAGTTCGGCAAATGCGGGGCCCTTGGCGTAGTCGAAGGGAATCGTCTTCTCGCCGGGCTGCGGGTTGGCGTCGAAGTTTCCATACTTCGTGTTGTACAGAATCGACTCACTGGTGGGATTGGTCGCGAACGCCGGGCGATCGTTGTAAATCGTATCGCCGTTGAGGTCCGTTCCCGTTGTGATGTTGAACGGCTGCTTCGCTGTGGCGGAGAGAAACGCGTTGACGCTCAGACCAAACGGGAGGTTGTAGAAGGTGCCAATGTAGAGTCGCTGATTTGGATAGGGCGCGGTGCCGTAATCCTGGCGAACGTTGTAGCTGTTGGACGGGAAGTTGGTAGCGCCCATGGAGTCTTCATACGCCTTGCGCACCGAATAAAACGCGAAGAGGAACAGCTTCTTCGTAGGGTTCGCGTTGAGGCGCACGAAGAAGCGCTCGCGCCGCATCGTTCCGCCAGACTGAAATTGATACACCGCCTGTGTGGTGCCCAGGGGGTAGCTGCCGGAGGGCGGCGTGGTCGCGTTGCCAGGGTTGTAGGTCCCAGGCAGCGGCGCGTTGATGTTGATCGAGTTCCACTGATGCTCGCCCTGGCCAAGGAGAAAGTTGAAGCTGACGCTTCCCTTGTTCCACAGGTTTCGTTCCAGCGACAGCCCCTCGTCGATTTCATATTCGGAGCGCAGGTGTGGGCTGATCTGGTAGGTGGTTGGAGGCTGGGCGGTCAGACTGTCGGTGGGTGGAATGGTCGGGTAGAAGTCGGGGTTAGGGACGTAATACGACACCTGCGTAACGCCATTCTGGCGAATGGAGGTGAGCATATTGGTGGAGACAAATCGATCATAGAAGATGCCGCCGCCACCACGCAGCGTGAAGATCGGCGGCTTCTTGGCTTTCGGTCCAATCGCCCAGGCGAAGCCGGCACGCGGCGCTGGATCGAAGTGATCGGGAATCCCCGTTTGCGACTCGATGCGCAGGCCCAGGTCGAGTGTGAAGTTGTTGGAGATCTTCCACTCGTCCTCCGCAAACACGCCGAGATCGCCGGTCAGCACCACGGCACTGGGATCTCCGGCGGTGATGTTGAACTGCGTTGGCCCACCGCAGACCTGGCCTTGCGGAGTGGCCACGCAGGTGGCGCGAATCTGGGCGCCGGTCTCATTGTTGGCGAGCCCTTGCTCCGTGATCTGGTACGCCGTGATCGAGGGGAAGGTGAACTGACCGTTGTAGTTTGCTGTCGCCAGGTTGGCATCTCGGAGCAGACGATAGCGGCCACCGAAACGCGTGAAGTGCTTGGTGCCCTGCTGACGGGTGAAGATCTCCTGAAACTCGTAGCGGTCCTGGTTATCACTCGTGACCTGGCTGGGACTGCCACCGCCGTTGAAGGCGCCCTCGACATTGAGTGCCGGAGCGTCGCTCACGGGAGTCTGCTTGAGGCGTGTGCGCAGGTACTGGAAGTGCGCGTCCGATACCATGGTCGCGCCAATGACCTGCGTGTCCTGGATCTGCAAGGTTTGCGTCGTGGTAGTGCTGTTGAAACCCTCCGACGGGAGTACCAGAAGGCCTACGCCGCCGTTGCTTACCTGCACGTTGTTGTAGTCATACTTCGCGATGAGCGTGTTATTGGGCGTAACCTGGCGATCGATGCGGCCGGAATAATCGGCCGTGACGGTGGGATTTGCGATGGCCTGGTTGAACGCGGCGGGCTGAAGGTTTGCGTCGAGTGTGGTGGCGACGACGATCGCGTTGGTCTGCTGATTGTTGTACCAAATATTGAGGAAGATCGATGTCTTCTTGTTGATGGGACCGCTCAGGTCACCGAAGAGAGTGAACGAGTGGTAGGGCGGCTGGACGCCGACATACGGATTCGAGGTGTTGAAGGCGCTGTCGTTGCCGGAGGCGAAAACCTGGCCGTGAAATTTGTCAGTGCCAGGCTTGGTGAAGATCTCGATGCGTCCGTATCCCAGCTCCGAATACTCCGCCGAGTAGGGGTTCTGGTTGATGCGAATCTCGCGAATCGTATTCTTGGGTGGGAACTTGCCTCCGCTGAATCCATCGACATACAGCGTCGGTCCATTCTGGCCGTCGCCGTTGCCGGCAAGCGCCTGGATCTGCTTTTGGAAGGTGTCGTCGTCGTCGGAAAGCGTCTTGAGGTCGTCGCCTTTCAGGATGAGCGCGCTCTTGTTATCGGCTGCTGCGGTGCTGGAGGCGCCTCCGCCCACGGTAAGCTCTTCTGACTGCGTGGCAATTACGAGCCTGGCATGGATGCTGGCCCCGCCTCCGTCGCCAGTGAGTTTCACAGTCGTGGTGTAGGGCTCGAATCCCTGCGAAACAATCAGCACGTTATAGACGCCGGCGGGCAGCGGAAGGCTGAATCGGCCGCTGTCATCGGTGACGGTGTCGCGTCGCAGGGTTGTGCTTTCAACATGCACCTGCGCATGCGTCACGCTCGCGCCGGATGGGTCGACGACTGTACCGCTCAGAACAGTATTGTTCGCGGGCGGCTGGGCGTCGGTGAGAGGTTGGGAGAGTGCCGCATGCGGCGAGGCTGCCTGCGTTGTCTGAGCGGCCTGCCCTGGCACGCGATCTTTCGCCGCAACCGGTTGGCAGAACGATAGTGCGTGAAGACAGCACAGGGCAAAGACACAACTGGCCCGTCGAAAGCTCAACATTCAAGACCGCCCAGGGAGAAATGAGGTTCACAGGTACGTGTTCGAGATAGGACTGGACGGGCGATGAAAATGTCATCGCATTCCGACAAATAATTTTGCAGACATGAGATGCTCTGGCCGCGCTAGAAGCTGAAGTTGCAGTGCAGCGCCACGGTTCGGTTCGACGACGTGCTGATGCCGCCCAGGGAGAAGGGAGAGTTGAGCGAGATGGACTGGCCGAATAATGGCGACGTCAACACACCGACGGGCGTTCCGGGATTGGTATGGTTGAAGACGTTATTTGCCTCCACCCCAAGCGTGAGGGTGTAAGGGCGGTCCGGTTTCGAAACTGGTCCCTTGGCTGCGGGAGCACCCGGCGGTGGCGCTGGGGCGGCCGGTCGGGGACCAATCTGAAACGCCCTCTCGAGATGCACGAGCAGAAAATAAAAGTTGGGCGAGTCGCCGTAATTGAACGGGATGATCGGCTCTCCCGGCTGCGGATTCGCATCGAAGGTTCCGAAGCGCGTCTTATAGATCTGCGAGTTCGAGGTTGGGTTGGTGGCGAACGCCGGACGATCGTTGTAGATGGTGTCGCCGTTCAAATCCGTGCCCGTGGTGATGTTGAAGGGCGATCCTGTCTGGATGGACCCCCACAGACTCCCGGTAAAACCGTAGGGAAGTTTCAACGTGGTTCCGGAAAAAATCTGGACGCGGGGTGTGGCCTCGCGCGCATAGTCAACGTGCGGATCATACTGATTGCTCGGGAAACAAGTGTCGCAGGGCGCGTCATTCTTCTCCGTCAATGCGAAATACCCCACCGCAAACAACGACACACGCTTGCTCACCTGCAGGTTGGTGCTGGCATTGAGGAAGTTATCCAGGGCCATGCCGCCGGAACTGAACTGGTAGATATTCTGAGTTCCACCCATGGGACGCACACCGCTGCTTGGAACGGCGGGATCATAGGTGCCTGGCAGCGGCGCATTGATGTTGCGGGACAGGTATTGGTGGTTGGTCCGCCAGAAGATGTAGTTCACGCTCGCGGTACCCATCTTGCCGATGCGACGCTCGACCGTGACGCCACCGATGATGTCGTACTGGGTCCGCAGGTTCGGGTCGATGTTGTAGAGAGTCGGCGGAACGGGGCCGAGCGCCGCAACGGGTGGCGGCGTGTTGAGGTACTGCTGATAGAAGTCAGGATTCGTGATGAAGTAGGCTGCCTGCTGCATGCCGCTCTGCCGGTGTACGGCGGTGAGGATGTTGGAGGATGCAAAGCGGTCGTAGAAGATGCCCCCGCCGCCACGCATCACGAAGTACGCCCTGCGCTTGGGAGTCTTTCCGACGGCCCAGGCGAAGCCTACGCGTGGCGCGGGGTTTACATGGTCCGGAATGCCGGACTGGCTCTCGTAGCGAAATCCGTAATCAAGCGTAAAGTTCCCGGTTACCTTCCACTCGTCTTCGGCAAACACACCCACATCGCTGGTGAAGACCACCGCGTTGGGCTGGCCGGCGGTGAGGTTATATTGAGTGGTCTGGCCGGTGCTGGCGAAGATCTGCGCTGGGGTCTCTCCCTGCAGGGCCAGCTGGTAGGTCGCGAGATCAGGGAAGGTGAATTGCCCGTTGTAAGCGGCAAGGGTCTCATTCGCGTCGCGCAACCCGCGGTAGCGACCGCCGAACCGCACAAAGTGCGACCCATGCTCAACCGTCAAAAGCTCCTGCAGTTCGTAGTCGTCCTGATGGTCACTCTGCGACTGCGCAGGACTTCCGCCGCCATTGAAAGCTCCCTGCACCACGATCGTCGCCGCCGTGCTCACAGGGCTCTGATCCAGCCGCGTCCGGACGTATTGGAAGTGTGTGTCCGAGATAATCTTCGCGCCGATTACCTGCGTATCCGACAACTGCAGGGTGTTGGTGGTCGTCGTGGTATTCAGGCCTTCGCTTGGCAGCACCAGCAGACCGACACCACTGTTGTTGAAGGTAATTTCGTTGTACTCATACCTTCCCATCAACGTATTGGTCGGCGTGATCTGGCGATCCAGACGCCCACTATAGTTTTGCGTAACCTGCGGCGCCGGCACCGCTTCATTGAGCGGCATCAACA
>JBEKFF010000041.1:0-25663 GCA_050013455.1 Acidobacteriaceae bacterium
GCTGTTTCAACTTGGCGATGTTTTCCTGCGATCCGCGGCTGGCGAAGGCGAGGGTGGTGTCGCGCGCGTGCAGATGCGCGAGGTGCGAGACCTGGTCGGCGCCGAGCGAGCAACCGACGCAGGCGTGGTCGGGCCAGCCGTAGACGTTGGAATCGTAGAAGGCGCGGTAGAGCACGAGCTGGCGGCGGCCTTCGAACAGATCGAGCAGCGAGCGCTTCCCATTCGGACCTTCGAATATGTACTCCTTTTCGACGGCGAGCCAGGGCATGCGGCGGCGGGCCGCGGCCATCGCATCGCGCGCGTGGGTGAGCTCCTTCTCTTTGACCAGGAGCTCTTCCCAGGACTTCTGCCAGTCGTCCGCCGACACGACGGGAGGCTTCTTCATCGCGGCGATCTGCTCGTTGGTGGTTTTGTTGCTGGAACTATTGTTGTCCGACATTGCTTCCTCCTTGTGGGTCAGCTTTCTTGTTGCGGAGTTTTGCGACGACGAGCGCCGAAACGCCGCTTGTGGTGACAGCACCTGCCGCGATCCATACTGCCGTTCCAATGCAGAAGGGGCACATGGCTATTTCCTTCCCCGAGCCGCAACTGCTGTGCGGATGCGTTCGATCATGTGGGTCCAGCCTTCGTCTACGCCGCGCTCGTGTTCGCCGATCCAGCCCATTGCGCGATGCACAAAGCGCATGCGGGTGACGCCGTTCTCTTCCGTGAGTCGGTATTGCAGGTTCGAGACGGCGGGGCTGGACATGAAGAGCGGGCCCCAGATCTCGAGCAGCGAGGGTGCCTTGATGGCCTGGACCGTGCCCCAGAAGTGGCCGGTGTTGTTGCCGAGGTCGCGATACCAGCGGCCGCCGGGCCAGGCTTCGAGGACCATGGGCATGGGCTTTTCGGGCGTGGAGTTCAATGGTCCCATCTGCTCGAGGATGGTCTCGAAGACGATGTCGATGGGGGCGGCGATCTCTTCTTCCTTGATGATTTCGAAGGCATGCAGAACGCCTTCCTTTACGGTGGCTGCCATTACTCCTCCTTGTTTTCCTTTGCGTCGTCGTCGATGCGAATCATGCGCTCGAGGGCCTTGCGCTCGGCGCGCTGCTTGATCTGGTCGACCTGGTGCGTCCAGTAGCGTTCGAAGAACTTCACCCAGTCGTGGACGGGCTTGAGGCCCTCGGCGTTGAGGCGGTACATGCGGTGCTGTCCACGCTTGACTACCGTGACGACGCCGGCCTTGTGCAGGGCGCCGAGATGCTTGGAGACTGGGGACTGGGCCATCTGCATGCGAATGACGATGTCGTTGACGGCGTGCTCCTGGCCATCGGAGAGGACGGCGATGACCTGGCGGCGGCGCGGCTCGGCGATGGCGGAGAAGACGTCGGCGGGATGAGCCTGTCGTGTCATGGGGATCAATATATTCCTTATACGGAATATGTCAAGACCTAAATTTACGTAATTGGGAGGGGCGATGCAGCTGGAGCGGGCGTGGGGAGGAGCGAATGCTTTGGTCTGGAGGCTATTTGAGGGAATGTTGGGTTAAACACAAAGGGCCGCCGGGGGGTGCCAGCGGACCCTTTGCTTTCAAATCGCGCCTCCTATCAAGGGATGCGACCGGTGGGGGGTCGTCCCGACCAGAGGCGCTAAATAATTATGACATAAACCTGTGGCACGGAAGCTGTGGATGGAGAAATTTTGGCGGGGTTTCGGTCTAAAATTGTGGAAAGCCAAGATTAGCAAACGCGGTTTGCCTGGGACGGCATCTTATGGACGTCAGAACACAGCCAATCGACAAATTGATGCACTGAAGTAGCGTGAAGGAGTTTTTCCATGCCAGAGATTCGCGGACTTGCCACCCATGCGGCGGGGGCCCAGCTTCTACCGTACAAGTATTCGGTAGGGGAGCTGGGACCGCACGAGGTGAAGTCAAGATCACCCATTGCGGGGTGTGCCATTCGGATGTTCACCTGATTGATAACGATTGGGGACTGAGCAAGTATCCGTTTATTCCGGGGCACGAGATTGTGGGAACGGTGACCGGCGTGGGCTCCGAGGTAACGGATCGGACGCTGGGCGAGCGGGTGGGGATTGGCTGGCAGGCGGACTCGTGCGGGATCTGCGAGTGGTGCCGGCAGGGCGATGAGCACCTGTGCGCGAAGGCGCAGCCGACCTGCATTGGGCGCAATGGCGGGTATGCGGATGCGATCCGCGTGAATGCGAAGTTTGCGATCCCGGTGCCGGAGGGGATGGAGAGCGAGAATGTGGCTCCCCTGCTGTGCGGCGGGATTACCGTGTATAGCCCGCTGAAGAATTGGCTGGCGCGGCCGTCGTCGCGCGTGGGCGTGGTGGGGATTGGCGGGCTGGGGCACATGGGGCTGCAGTTTGCGCGCGCGTTTGGGTGCGAGGTGACGGCGTTTTCGACCTCCAAGGACAAGGAAGCGGAGGCGCGGGAGTTGGGCGCACACAACTTCGTGAACACCCGGGAGAATGGCGAGATCAAGAAGGTGGCGGGGAGTCTGGATTTGATTTTGTCGACCGTGTCGGCGGACCAGGACTTCCAGACGTTCGTTAGCTTGCTGCGGCCCAAGGGAACGTTGCTGGTGCTGGGGGCGTCGCCTTCACCGATGCAGATTTCGGCGTTCAGCCTGATTGGCGGGCAGAAGGCGATTGCGGGAAGTCCGTCGGGGAGCCCGCGGGATTTGCACGAGATGCTGGATGTGGCGGCTCGGCACAAGGTGAAGGCGATTACGGAGAGGTTCGCGATGAAGGATGCGAACAAGGCGGTGGAGAAGGTGAAGAAGAACCAGGTGCGGTATCGGGCGGTGCTGGCGAACTGAGGAACAGGAAGTAGGAAATAGGAAGTAGGAAGTAGCTAGCAAGTAAGATAGCGGTTGATGCGTTTTGAATTGTTCATCGCCGCGCGGTATCTGAGGGCTCGACGGCGGCAGGCCGTTGTTGGTTTGATCACCGTCATTTCGGTGGTGGGCGTGGCGGCGGGGGTGGCGGCGCTGATTATTGCGCTGGCGATTACGAATGGGATGCGACGGGATTTGCAGCAGCGGCTGGTGGGGTCGACTGCGCATGTGCAGCTGATGCGGACGGCGGGCGATGGGATCAGCAAGTGGCGTCCGTTGATGGCGCGGATGGCGGCGGTACCGCATGTGACGGCGGTGGCTCCGGGGCTGTATGGGCAGGTGCTGATCTCGCGAGGAGCGCGGAGTGGTGGCGCGCTGATTAAGGGGATCGTGCCGGCGGATGAGTCGACGGTTGGGAATTTATTGCAGTCGGTGAATGAGGGGTCGGCTGCGGAGTTGGCGCCTGTGAACCCCACCCATGACGGTGAGACTGTCATGAAGGGGGCACCCTCGAATTTGGGAGGGAGTGAGTTGGCGCCGCCTTTGGTGATTGGGCATGAGCTGGCGTTGACGCTGGGCGCGGAGGTGGGGGAGACGCTGCTGGTTACTTCGCCGCAGGGGGAGCTGACGCCGCTGGGATTGGTGCCGCGGTATCAGCGGTTTCGGGTGGTGGGGATTTTTTCGTCGGGGTTTTATCAGTATGACGACGGCTATGCGTTTATGCGGCTGGCGGATGCGCAGCGGCTGTTTTCGGAGCCGGATTTGGTGAGCGTGATCAGCTTCAAGATCGATGACCTGTATAAGGCCGCGCAGGTGGGCAAGGCGATTGCGGCTGCCGCCGGGCCCGGGTTCGAGACGACGAACTGGATGGAGCAGAATCGCGAGCTGTTTCGCGCGATGAAGCTGGAACAGGATGTGACGTTCATCGTGCTGGCGCTGATCGTGGTGGTGGCGGCGCTGAATATCCTGATTGCACTGACCATGATGGTGATGGAGAAAACGCGCGACATCGCCGTGATGATGAGCTTTGGTGTGACGGCCGAGCAGGTGCGGAAGATATTTCTGCTGCAGGGGCTGCTGATCTCGGCAGTGGGAACGGCGTTGGGGTTGGTGCTGGGATACGCGGTGAGCATCGTCGGGTCGCACTACCGGTTCATAGCCCTGGACGCTAGCGTGTACTCGATTGACTATTTGCCGTTCGCGCCGCGGCTTGTGGATGCGCTGGCGGTGGCGGCCGTGAGTTTGGGAATGAGTTTGCTGGCGACCATTTATCCGTCGAGTTCGGCGGCGAGTGTGCTGCCGGCGGAGGCGCTGCGGTATGAGTAGGTAGGGACGAGGCTGGTAAGCGATGCCCCGCGCCGAGACTTCCTACACGATGTGTTCCGAGTGTCATCTACTCCTAATAGGTAGCGCGAAAGCGGAAGGGTTTTCTCATGTCTAAGATTTGGTTGATTACAGGAAGTTCTCGGGGCCTTGGACGGGCGTTCACGGAAGCGGTCCTCGAGGCAGGGCACAGCGTGGTGGCAGGAGCCCGCAATCCAGCACAACTCGCCGACCTGCAAAGCAGGTTTGAAGAAAAGCTCTATCCGGTGGCGCTGGACGTCACCGATGAAACGCAGGCGAAGGCTGCGGTCGACGCGGCAATCAGACGCTACGGAGGGCTGGATGTGCTGGTCAACAACGCGGGGTATGCGAATGTTTCTTCGGTGGAGGATACGCCGATGGCCGATTTCCGCGCTCAAATCGAGACCAATCTCTTTGGCGTGATCCTGATGACCAAGGCCGTGCTTCCCTACTTCCGGGAGCGTAAGGCTGGATACATTCTCCAGGTGACCTCGATCGGTGGACGCATCGGACCGATGGGGCGTGCTCCCTACGCGGCGGCAAAATTTGGCGTTGAGGGCTTTTCAGAGTCGCTGGCAAAAGAGGTTGCTCCGCTCGGCATCAAGGTCACCATCGTCGAGCCGGGTGGTTTTCGAACAGACTTCGCCGGTTCCTCCACCGAATTCGCGGAGGGCCGGCCCGAATATGACGCTACCGTGGGAGCGACGATTCGGTTTCAGCGCGAGTACAACGGAAAGCAGCCCGGAGATCCTGCCAAAGCGGCCGCCGTTCTGCTGGACCTTGCATCGCAGGCGGAGCCTCCGTTACGCCTGCTGCTGGGAAGTGACGCCTACAACGCCGCCGAAAAAAGCGCACTGGAGAAGCTTGAATCCGATAGGAAGTGGAAAGCCGTAAGCCTCTCGACGGACTATTCTTCCTGAGCGCCTTCGCAGCGGCTTTGCGTGGGGTACGAGCACACACTAACATCGAGCAGAGGTCATCATGTCACGTCTTCCATATCCAAAGCTTGCGCCGGGTGGTTATAACGCGCTGGCTTCGCTGGGGCACTATATTTCTACCGAGACGGCGCTGGAGCCGGTGTTGCTGGAGCTGGTGTATCTGCGAGCGTCGCAGCTGAATGGGTGCGGGTTCTGTATCGGGTTGCATACGGAGGAGTTGCATAAGCATCACGAGCCGGATAGCCGCGTCGATGCGGTCGCGGACTGGCGGGGGTCGGATGCGTTTACGCCGAGGGAGCGGGCGGCGCTGGCGTGGGCGGAGGCGGTGACGGATGTGAATGCGTCGCATGTGTCCGATGAGGAGTATGCCGCGGTGAGGGAGTTCTTCCTGGAAAAGGATCTTGTGGATCTGACGTTTGCGATTGCGAACATCAACGCGTGGAACCGGATGGGCGTGGCGTTTCGCGCGGAGTGGAAACCGAAGGTGAAGGCCGGCGCGGAGATTGCGCCGCATGCTGAACCGGTCGCGGCTGGGGAGACGGCGGCGGAATGAGCGGCTCCCTTCCAGTAGTCGCTGCGGTGGTGGGTTCGGCGCCGGCGCTGCGGGCTGAGCCCGTGCTCAGGGCTGTGGCGCTGGAGAAGACGTACGCGCCGCTGGTTGCGGGCGGGGTGGGGTTGCGGCTGTTCGAGGGCTTGTCGCTGGAGGTCGCGGCCGGCGAGATGGTCGCGGTGGTGGGGGAGAGTGGCGCGGGCAAGAGTTCCCTACTGCACCTGCTGGCGGCGCTGGATCGGCCGACGTCGGGCGAGGTTTGGTGCGGCGGGACCAATGTGACGCGGCTGAATGCTCGGCAGGCGGGCGAGTATCGCAATCGGGAGATTGGGTACGTGTGGCAGTTTCATTACCTGCTCCCGGAGTTTACGGCGCTGGAAAATGTGGCGATGCCGCTGCTGTCGCGGGGAGCGCGGAGAGGGCCGGCGCTGGCGGAGGCGGGGCGATGGTTGCAGCGGGTGGGGCTGGGGGATCGCGGGGAGCATCGGTCGGGGGAGTTGTCGGGGGGCGAGCAGCAGCGGCTGTCGATTGCGCGGGCGCTGATTACCAAGCCGAAGCTGCTGCTGGCGGATGAGCCTACTGGAGATTTGGACGGAGCGACGGCGGAGCGGGTGTTTGCGCTGCTGCAGGAATTGCATCGGGAGAATGCGCTGGCGAGCGTGCTGGTGACGCACAACCTGGAGTTTGCGGCGCGGTGCGACCGGGTGCTGCGATTGAAAGACGGCCGATTGGCAGTGGCTTAGGGGAGCGGCTGGCGGGGGTCAGGTCTGGGCGGCGGCGTTTACCGGCTGTCCGAGAATAGGGCACGGGAGCTTCGAAGCGACGCTTTGGGGGAATTTGCGACCGTTTTCCCACAGAAACGTCTAATGTTTGATACCCGAAAGTTATGGAGCGTTTTCCATTGACGCTCGGGACGGATACACTAGGGTCAACTCAGCTGGTTGTTTCCAGAGCTTTTCAACAACCAGTCCTCTCCGTCGCAATCGAACGCGACGGTGGCCACGCAATCGTCATTCGCAGACCGCGCTCCTCGTTTCAGATTTGGTTTAGTTTCAAGCGCGGAGCGACGGTTCGAAGGGGGAGTATGTTCGAACGCTATACAGAAAAGGCGCGGCGCGTGATTTTCTTCGCGCGCTACGAGGCGAGCCAGTTCGGATCGCCCTACATTGAAACCGAACATCTCTTACTGGGCCTGCTGCGCGAAGATAAGGCACTCACGAACCGCTTTCTGCGGTCGCATGCTTCAGTAGAATCCATCCGCAAACAGATTGAACAACGCACGATCGTGCGCGAGAAGGTTTCGACTTCGGTCGATCTTCCGCTCTCGAATGAGTGCAAGCGCGTGCTCGCGTATGCGGCCGAAGAGGCTGAACGACTGAGCCACAAACATATTGGGACCGAGCACCTGCTGCTGGGACTGCTGCGCGAGGAGAAGTGTTTCGCTGCAGAGATTTTGACCGAGCGCGGGCTGCGGCTGGCAGCGATTCGCGAAGAGTTGCAGCGCACGACGCAGGAGAAGCCGGCGGCGGCGAGCGGCGGCGGGAAACAGCGCGGAGCCGCGCAGCAAGAGCAGTCGATGCTGGCGGAGTTCTCGCGCGACCTGACCCAGGCCGCTACTGACCAGCAGCTCGATCCGCTGGTTGGACGCGACTTCGAAGTTGAGCGCGTGATCCAGATCTTGTGCCGGCGCACCAAGAATAATCCGGTGCTGATTGGCGAGCCGGGCGTTGGCAAGACCGCGATCGTGGAAGGGCTGGCGCAGAAGATTGCTGACGGCGAGGTGCCGAGTTTCCTCGCGGAGAAGCGTGTGCTGTCGCTGGATCTTTCGCTGATCGTTGCCGGAACGAAGTATCGCGGGCAGTTCGAAGAGCGGCTGAAGACGATCATGAAAGAGCTGATCGAAAACCAGAACTGCATCGTGTTTATCGATGAGCTGCATACGCTGGTTGGTGCGGGATCGGCTGAAGGTTCGCTGGATGCTGCGAACATTCTGAAGCCGGCACTGAGCCGCGGCGAGATCCAGTGCATTGGAGCGACCACACCGGCGGAGTATCGGAAGTCGATTGAGAAAGACCGGTCGCTGGAGCGGCGCTTCCAGGCTGTTAAGGTTCCGCCGCCGAACGAGGAAGATGCCATCAAGATATTGATGGGGATTCGGGAGAAGTACGAGAAGTTCCACGCCGTCAGCTATACCGACGACGCGATTACGTTCTCCGTCTCGCACTCGAGCCGGTATATTCCGGATCGGTTCCTTCCGGACAAGGCGATTGATCTGATCGATGAGGCTGGTGCGCGGGTGAAGCTGCGCCAGACCACGCTGCCCGAAGAGTTGACCGAGGTCCAGAAGCGGATCAAGTTCATCGTGCACCGCATGGAGAACGCGATTGCGAATCATGAGTTCGAGAAGGCTCGGTTCTACTCGGATGAGGAGCGCAAGGAGCGGGAGAATCTGCGGGCGCTGCGCGACAAGTATCACCTCGATGAATCGAGCTCGGGCATTGTGACGCGCGAGGATATTGAGGACGTGGTGTCGCGCTGGACCGGCGTTCCCATTACGTCGATTAAGGAAGAAGAGACGCAGAAGCTGTTGCGGGTTGAGGAAGAGCTGCACAAGCGGGTGATCGCGCAGGGCAAGGCGATCTCGGCGCTGGCAAGGGCGATTCGGCGGTCTCGTGCTGGGTTGAAGAATCCTGCGCGACCGATTGGCAGCTTCCTGTTCCTTGGACCGACGGGCGTTGGCAAGACGGAGATGGCGCGGACGTTAGCCGAATTTTTGTTCGGCAGTGAAAAGTCGCTGATCCGCTTCGACATGTCGGAGTTCATGGAGAAGCATTCGGTGTCGAAGCTGATCGGTTCGCCTCCGGGATATGTCGGGTACGAGGAGGGCGGCCAGCTCACAGAGAGAGTCAAGCGTTCGCCTTACTCGGTCGTGCTGCTCGACGAGGTCGAGAAGGCGCATCCGGATGTGTTCAACCTGCTGCTGCAGGTGTTTGAAGACGGCCAGTTGACCGATGGATTGGGCAACACGGTGGACTTCAAGAACACGATCATCATCATGACGTCGAACATTGGCGCGAAGCATTTGATGAAGCGCGAAGGCCTGGGCTTCCAATCGAGCAAGGACGAAATCGTGCTCGAGAAGATGCAGGAGATGGTGATGGGCGAGGTGAAGCGAACCTTCAACCCCGAGTTCCTCAACCGCCTGGACGAGGTCATCGTGTTCACGTCGCTGAGCGATTCGGACCTGATGCAGATCATGGACCTGTTGGTGCAGGGCCTCAACAAGAACCTGGTGCACAAGGCCATCACGCTGACGGTGCGCGATGATGCGCAACGCTGGATCCTGGACAAGACGCTGGTGGATCGGAGCTACGGTGCACGGCCGTTGCGGCGCGCGCTGCAGCGGTTCATCGAAGACCCGCTCTCCGAGGCGCTGATCGCCGGCCTGATCGCCGAGCGGCCTGCGTTCCTGGAGGTCTACCTCGAGAACAACCAACTGCACTATCGGCCGGTTGCGGCTGAGGGTGAAGAGAAGGCTGCCGGCCTGGCGCTTACGACGGTGTAAGTACAGGGGATAGAGTGTAGAGGATAGAGTGTAGAGAAAGAACGATGCGCCCCGGCTTTGAGCGGGGCGCATCGTTTTTTGGTGTCGCCGCCGAGTGCAAAAAACAAAGGCCCGCAGCGGATGGCTGCGGGCCCTTTTGTTCCTGTCGGCAAGATCTGTTGGTGGTGCTGGAAAACTAAACCAGCTTGGAGGACACGCTGCGGGCGGCCTTGTTGGCCGACTTCACGGCGCCGGTGGCTGCGTCGATGGCGTCGTCGAACTGGTCCTTGCTGGCATCGATGAGCTTCTGAGCTTCCTTGCCCAGGCGCTCTGCCTGGTCCTTGAGGTATTCGCCGGCGTCTTCGAGGGTGTCGCCGAGATCTTCGAGACCGCGCTTCAACTTCTTGCGCGTGGCGGTGCCTGTCTGTGGCGCATACAGCAGGGCGGCGATGCCTCCGATGGCTGCACCCACTCCCAGGGCAATCCAGAATTCCTTATGACGCATAATCGTCCTCCCGTTCTATGTTGTCAAAACTGTTCGTGATCTTCTGTTCACACCATATGATTCGCACATTGCGCCGCAGGTTGCAGTTGAGGCGAACTATGCAGGGCCGCTTGCGCGGAATCTATGCTTTCCATGGGAAATATACAGCGATGGATCAAGCAAGGCCACAGCATTCGAGGGCACGGAGGAACACGCGGGCGAACATCGGCCGGTTGAGACGGCCGGTGTTGGTATTGCGCAGGGAGGGATGGTAGCTGCCGAGGAGGGTGATCTTGTTGGGCAGAACATACTCGGCTCCGTGGCGGAAGGTGTAGGCGGAGCGGCGCTCGATGATGCCTTGGCCGAGCAGATGCGCGAGGTAGCCGTCCCAGGCGATTTTTCCGAGGCAGACGACGACGCGGACTTTTGGAAGCGCGGCGATTTCGGAGGTGAGATGCGACGAGCAGTTGCGGATCTCCTCCGGCGTGGGCTTGTCGCCGGGCGGGGCGCAACGAACGACCGAACCGATCCAGATCTTGCGCAGCTTGAGGCCGTCGTCGCGACTGACGGCGGCTGGTTTGCTGGCCAGGCCGAGCTCGTGGAGGACCGGGTACATGAAGTCGCCGGAGCCGTCGCCGGTAAATGGCCGGCCGGTGCGGTTGGCTCCGTGGGCGCCCGGAGCGAGGCCCATGATGAGGATGCGGGCGTTGGGGTCGCCGAATCCGGGCACAGGTTTGGCCCAGTACTCCTGGTCGCGATAGGATTTGCGACGAGTCTCGCCGATGCCGCGAATGTAGGTGATGAGGCGGGGACAGCGAGTGCACTCTGCGATGGTCTGCTGGACCTGGGCGATGTTCTGCTGAAGCTGATTGAGGATGGGGAGGGGATGTTTTGAGACAGGCCGCTGGGGGCGCACGAGGAGTCTTCCTTGGAACCGGGTAATTGTTTTGCTATCGTCGGTCGATGATAACGTTGGTAGTGGTCAGGCGTATAAAAGTTGAGCCATCCTATTGGCGTTTAGGGACGTCTCTTCAAGCTGGGAGGTTGCGCCACTGGCGGCGATACCGCTCTCAGAGATTTGGCGACACGGTTCTCGGATATTTTACGTTTTCTACGCCAGGTTGTTGCCTTGGCTCCCGGGATGGGAGCGCGATGGGGCCTTGCGGTAGTCCACGGGGCCTGGAGAATGAAGGAAGATGAAGCTGGGACGACCACAGACAGACCAACGGAGATCATCAGCGGAAGGACGGCATTTTTCAACGCGGGGCTGGTTGACGCCGAGCCTGATTGGATTGCTTAGCGTTGCGCTGCTGGTTGCGGCCTATGAGCGTGGGCACGGAAATCTGCAGAAACTGAAGACGAGGGTCGATCCCCAACCTCCCGCGGACGTGATGCCGACGGGCCCAGGTGGGCAGGATCCCATTCGCCTCAGTCGCAGCGCGACATCGATCGGAAAGGGTGTCGAGCTCATCTCCGCGACGTTTCTCCCGGGCCGAGGCATGAATGTATTTGAGGTGACAGCGCTGATTCCTGGACATGGAGAGGTTCCGCTCCTGGTCTCACCGTCGCTGGCGAGCGCTTCGGGAATTCTTAGCGGTCAGGATGATGATGCCAATGGATCGGCGAGCACAACCCTTGGTGGGGCCGTGCTTCTACCGTGGGCGCAGAGGCTTTCGGGAACCTCCACGAGCGCTCAGGGCACGCTGTCGACCAACTGGAATGGTAAGCGCCTGAGCTTCCCGGCGGAAAACGCTGGAAGCAATATGTCGGTTGAGGGGTTGTTGCTTGCGCGTGCGGCGGACTCGGTGAAGAGCGATGTTCTTCCGGACGGGCAGTCGGTTGTCGCGGTGTTTCATGCGGGTGACTTTTCAGGCAATTGGCTATCCACTATTGATGTAACGGTTGAAGCTCAGCTGACCGCGCACGATCTCGATTTAACGGTCACCGCGCATAATACCGGACAGCAGCCGGCTCCGTTCGGGGTGGGTTGGCATCCCTTCTTCGCAATTCCCAGCGGCGACCGGACCAATGCCCTGCTCAGTGTGCCTTCGCAGACGATCATGGAAGTGAACAAGCAGTCGGGCAAGCCGACTGGACGCATGGTGAACGTAGCGGGCAAGGACAGCGATTTCTCGAAATCGGGCGGAACGAAGCTGGGACTGAACGCAATCGGCGCAACGTACACCAGCCTTTTGTCCGGTGTGGCGAGCGGGCCGGTAGCTGAGCTCAGTGATCCTTCGTACAACTACCGGCTGAGCGTGATTCCGCTAACCCCCGACATTACGAGCCTGCGCGTGACCGCACCGGCGGACAAGGCGTGGGTCTCGATCGGGCCGAATACCAACCTGGACGATCCATTTGGCCCGGAATGGGACAGCCCGGAGAACGCAGGCATGATCACGCTGGCGCCGGGAGCGACGCTACGGTGGAAGGTGCGGCTCGAGATCTCGCAACTGGGTGCGTCGACGATCACGCCGTAGTCGATCGTATTTCGAAGATCGCACGGTTGGGGCTGGAATCCGCGGGCTCGGTTGGGAATACATCCCGTATTGTGGCCGGGCCGTTTGACCCTCGCGCTACACACTCGTATTCTTAGGATTGGCGAACCGCGAGGCTGGTTCGGAGAGCGCTAACCCCGCTCTCGGTAGAAATTTAGAATCAGCATCAGAATCAAACACCCCCGCCAAAACCTTCGGAAGGCAATCCTTTGACCCCCATAGAGACACCCACAGGCAGTTCCCTTGATGTTCCCGACGACAACCTTACGCCGAGCGCGACCGCAAGCTCGCTGGAAGATCATGACGTTGAAGTCCATGACCTGGACCACGACCACGCAGGTCACGATCATGCAGGTCACGATCACGAACATCACCACGCTCCCGCACCCACGCTGAACCCTGAGCTGACGCGCTCGATCGAGGTGGAGGCATCCGCCGAGGACGTGAGCAAGGCGTTCCAACAGGTGACCAAGCGCTACACCAAGCTGGCGCGCATTCCGGGCTTCCGCGCGGGCAAGGTTCCGCCGTCGCTGATCAAGTCGCGGTTTGCGAAGGAAGTTCGCCAGGAGGTGCTGGAGTCGCTGGTGAGCGACCGGTTCCGCAAGGCGCTCGTCGAGCAGAAGATCCAGCCGGTCTCGCAGCCGCAGATCAGCGAGCTGCTGCTGGCCGATGGCGCGCCGTTGAAGTTCAAGGCGACCTTCGAGGTGCTGCCGGAGATCAACATCGATGGCTATGACGCGACCAAGGTCGAGCGCCCGAACGCAGCGCTGGAAGAGGGCGAGTTTGAGGCCGAGCTGGCCAATGTGCTCGACCACCATGCGACCGTGGAGCCGGTCGATGACGACCGCCCGCTGACGGACGGCGACTGGGCTGAAATTGAGTTCAAGGGAAAGATTCAGGATCTCGCGCAAGTGGTTGGCGAAGAAGACCTTCGGGACCAAGATCCATCCAAGGAAATCACCGGCGAAGACGTGCTGATCGAGATTGGCGGCAAGAATACGCTGCAGGCGTTCAACGAGGCTTTGCGCGGCGCCAAGATTGGGCAGGAGCTCTCGTTTGAGGCGACCTACCCGGCGGAGTTTGGCGATGCGCGGCTGGCGGGCAAGACGGTCAGCTACGACGTTACGGTGAAGGCAATCAAGAAGAAGACCTTCCCGGAGCGCGATGAAGACTTCGCAAAACAGCTGGGGCCGTACTCCGATTGGAATGACTTCGAGACCAAGTTGCGCGAGCGCCTGGCCGGCCGCAAGAAGGAAGCGCTGGAGTCGCGGGCGCGCGACATCCTGCTCGACGAGCTGGTGGCGAAGTATCAGTTCCCTGTTCCCGAGACGTTTGTGCAGGCGCAAATTGATGCCCGGCTGGAGCGTGGACTGCGTGCGCTGGCGCAGCAGGGCATGACCTCGGAACAGATGCGAGGACTCGACTTTGAGCGGCTGCGTGCGGCGCAGCGCGACCAGGCCGTCAACGAGGTGAAAGTCTCGCTGATCCTGGATCAGGTGGCCGAGCGTGAGCACATTACCGTGACCGACGAGGACCTGGAGCGCGAGCTGCTGATGCTCTCGCTGCAGTCGCGTGAGCCCGTCGAGACGCTGCGCAAGCGGCTGAGCGAAGATGGGTCGCTTGACCGGATTCGGGAACAGATGCGCCGGGAAAAGACGGGCACAGAACTTTTCGAGAGGCTGGCGAGCTAAGATAGCGAGCAAGGACAGCCGCAATATTTCCGATTCATTCACGCAGGTCTAGAAGCAAAGGAAAGAGAGCTATGGGACTTATACCGATGGTGCTCGAGCAGACGAGCCGGGGCGAACGCTCGTATGACATTTACAGTCGTCTGCTGCGAGACAACATCATCTTTCTCGGCACGCCGATTGACGACAACGTCGCCAATCTGATCATCGCGCAGATGCTTTTTCTCTCGGGCGAGGACCCGGAAAAGGACATTCAGCTGTACATCAACTCACCAGGCGGATCGATCTCGGCCGGCCTGGCGATCTACGACACGATGCAGTACATCAAGAACGACGTGGTGACGTTCTGCATCGGGCAGGCGGCATCGATGGGCGCATTCCTGTTGATGGCGGGCAAGAAGGGCAAGCGGTTCACGTTGCCCAACTCGCGCATCCTGATTCACCAGCCGTCGATGGGCGGACTGGGCGGACAGGCCACCGACATTGACATCCACGCGCGCGAGATTCTTCGTATTCGCGAGCTCACCAACAAGCTGATGAGCGCGAGTACGGGTCAGCCGCTGGACCGCATTGAGCGGGATGTGGAGCGCGACTTCATCATGACCGCGCCGCAGGCCAAGGAGTACGGGATTATCGATGACATCATTGATCGTCCTCGCACGACATAAGAAACTTAAGTTGAGTGGAAGCATCGAATAACTAGCGGAACAGCCTCATCGACTGCAGAGTTTTGCAGGGGGTGAGGCAGTTTTGTTCCTGTGGTACAGGGAAAATCGCGAGCCCTGATCCAATTTGGTACAGGGAATCGAGTTGCACATCTTGTGATGCTGCAATACTCGCTGAGGCCGTGTTCTCAGGTGTAAACTAAATTTCGTTGGTGACGCCTGCTGGGTTCTGCGGGCGCGAAGGAGTGCACCCTGTCTATGAAGACCTCACGTGGCGCGGAAGAGTCCCTCCGCTGTTCTTTTTGCCATAAATCACAGGACGCCGTTGCCAAGCTCATCTCTTCCCCGTCGGACTATCCCCGCGCGTACATCTGCGATGAGTGCGTGGCGGTGTGCAACTCCATTCTCGAAGACGACAAGGGTGACGCGCAGGCCGGTGCGGCTCCTGCTCACCTGCCGAAGCCAGCCGAGGTGAAGGCGTTTCTGGACGAGTATGTGATTGGCCAGGACCAGACCAAGAAGAAGCTGGCGGTCGCAGTCTACAACCATTACAAGCGCATTCAGATGAATAAGACGCGCGGCAACGATGTCGAGATGCAGAAGTCGAATATCTTGCTCGTGGGCCCGACGGGATCGGGCAAGACGTTGCTGGCGCAGACGCTGGCGAAGATGCTCGATGTCCCGTTCGCGATTGTTGACGCGACGACGCTGACCGAGGCCGGGTATGTCGGCGAAGACGTCGAGAACATTATTCTGAAGCTGCTGCAGGCTGCGGATGGGGATGTGGCGCGCGCGCAGCAGGGCATCATTTATATCGACGAGATCGACAAGATTGGGCGCAAGGATGAGAATCCTTCGATCACCCGCGATGTGTCGGGCGAGGGCGTGCAGCAGGCGCTGCTGAAGCTGCTCGAGGGCACGATCGCCAACGTTCCGCCCCAGGGTGGACGCAAGCATCCGCACCAGGAGTTCACCATCGTCGATACGACGAACATCCTGTTTATCTGCGGTGGCGCGTTTGTGGGATTGGAGAAGGTCATCGGACGGCGCATCGGCAAGAAGGCGCTGGGTTTCAAGGCGATCGGCGAGGCTGCCAAGGAAGACGACGTGGTGACGCCGATCCGGGCGCAGCGTGATTCCGAGTTGCTGCGCCAGGCCGAGCCGCAGGATTTGCTGAAGTATGGCCTGATTCCGGAGTTTGTGGGACGTCTTCCCGTCCTTGGAATTCTGGACGAGCTGGACGAGGCAGCCCTGATCGACATTCTCACGCGCCCGCGCAACGCGATCCTGAAGCAATATGCGCGGCTGTTCGATTTCGAGGGCGTGAAGGTAACCTGGACCGACGAAGCCGCCAGCGAGATTGCGCGCGAAGCGTTGCATCGCAAGGTGGGCGCACGCGGCCTGCGCATGATTCTCGAGGAGTTGATGCTCGACGTGATGTATCACATACCGGGCAACAAGAAGGTGAAGGAACTGGTGATCACGGACGAGATGGTGCGTACCCGCGAGATCATGGTGCCGGTGGTTCTGGAGAAGGCTGGATAAAGAAATCCGGGCAAATCAAGGCCAACTTTTACACAGGCAACGGACGGCCCAGGCTGTCCGTTTTCCACTTAAGTCGCTTCCCTGTTCTATGGGATGAAAACTCGCTTCACTTTGGCGTCCGCCGAGCGCGTACAATTCCGTTCAAGCATGCCGCGCATCGTTCCTGCGCACAGCACGTCTAATCAGGAGGCATATGACAAACGACGAACGCGACATCCTGAACGGCGCTATGCGCAAGCTTCCGATGATGCCCATCCGCGAGATGGTCATTTTTCCGCACATGATGACCCCTTTTGTGGTGGGGCGGGAATCGAGCGTCCGCGCGCTGGAAGAGGCGCTGAACGGCGACCGCCGCATCTTTCTCGCGACGCAGCATGACGCGTCGGTGGATGAGCCGACGCCGGACGATATTTACACCGTTGGCGTGATCGGCAACATCGTGCAGTCGGTGCGGATGCCCGACGGAAATATCAAGGTGCTGGTGGAGGGCGTGGAGCGCGCCCGGGCGAGCGAGATCAACGACGACGACGGGTTCTTCGTTGCGACGGTGAAGACCTCGAACGTTGAGCTGCAAACGACGCCGGCGACCGAGCAACTGGTCGCGCGGGTGCACCAGTTGTTTGAGCAGTATGGCAAGCTGCAGCAGTCGCTGAACCAGGAGGCGACCGCAGCGCTGCGCATGGACGAGCCGGCAAAGCTCGCCGACGTGATTGCGGCAAACCTTCCGCTGGGGATCGAGGAGAAGCAGCAGCTGCTGGAGGTGTTCGATCCAGAGGTGCGGCTGTCGCGGATTGCGGACACGCTCGACATCGCGATTGAGAAGCTGAACATGGACCGCACCATCCAGTCGCGAGTGAAGCGGCAGATGGAGCGCGCGCAGAAAGAGTATTACCTCAACGAGAAAATCAAGGCCATCCAGAAGGAGCTGGGCCGCGGGGAGAAGAGCGAGTTCGACGAGCTGAAGAAGAAGATTGAAGAAGCCGGCATGACCAAAGAGGTGCAGGAAAAGGCCATGCAGGAGCTGAAGAAGCTCGAGGCGATGCCGCCGATGTCGGCTGAGTCGACGGTCAGCCGCAACTATCTGGATTGGTTGCTGGCGGTGCCGTGGAAGAAGCGCTCGAAGGAGATTCGCTCCATCGAGAACGCCGAGACGGTGCTGAATGAAGATCACTATGGCCTGGAGAAGATCAAGGATCGCATCCTGGAGTTCCTCGCGGTGCGGCAGCTGGTGAAGAATCCGAAGGGCTCGATTCTCTGCTTTGTCGGGCCTCCGGGCGTGGGCAAGACCTCGCTGGGTATGTCGATTGCGAAGGCGACGGGCCGCAAGTTTGTCCGCATGTCGCTGGGCGGCGTGCGCGATGAGGCGGAGATCCGCGGGCATCGCCGGACGTATATTGGCGCCCTGCCTGGGCAGATCATTCAGTCGATGAAGAAGGCCGGAACGAAGAACCCGGTGATCATGCTGGATGAGATCGACAAGATGGCGTCGGACTTCCGCGGCGATCCAGCGTCGGCGCTGCTGGAGGTGCTGGACCCGGAACAGAATCACACGTTCCAGGATCACTACCTCGACGTGGAGTACGACCTGTCGCAGGTGCTGTTTGTGGCGACGGCGAATGTGCTGCACACGATTCCTGGGCCGCTGCAGGACCGCATGGAGATTCTGCGGCTGACTGGCTACACGGAGCTTGAGAAGCTCGAGATCGCGAAGCAGTACCTTGTCCGCAAGCAGATTGAGGCGACCGGGCTGACGGCCGCGCAGATCAGTTTCAGCGACGATGCGTTGCGCGAGATCATTCGTTCGTACACGCGCGAGGCCGGCGTGCGCAACCTGGAGCGCGAGATTGGCAATATCTGCCGCAAGGTCGCGCGCAAGGTTGTGGGCGACGACAAGCATGTCGAAGCTGTGACGTCGGAGTCGCTGAGCACACTGCTGGGCGTGGCGAAGTATCGCGATTCGGGCGTGCAGGAGAAGTCCGAGATTGGCCTGGTCACAGGGCTTGCGTGGACCGAGATGGGCGGGAGCATTCTGCAGACCGAGGTGCAGGTGTTGGACGGCAAGGGCAAGATGACGGCGACCGGGCAACTCGGCGACGTGATGCAGGAGTCGGCGCAGGCTGCGTTGACGTACATCCGCTCGCGCTCGCATTCCCTTGGGCTACCGCGTGATTTCTATCGCAACGTCGATATCCACGTGCATGTTCCCGAGGGCGCGATTCCGAAGGATGGACCGTCGGCCGGCATCACCCTGGCCACGGCCTTGGCGAGCGCGCTAACCAAGATCGAAGTGCGACGCGACATCGCCATGACCGGCGAGATCACGTTGCGCGGGAAGGTGCTGCCCATTGGGGGACTCAAGGAGAAGCTGCTGGCGGCGCATCGGGCAGGGATCCGCGAGGCTATTCTTCCGGCTGAGAATAAGCGGGACCTTGCTGATCTTCCAGACCTCATCAAGAAAGAGATGAAGCTCAACTGGGTGGAGCAGATGGATGAGGTGCTGGAGATTGCGCTAGTCAGCAGGCCGCAAAAGCTGGCGGAAGAGACGCCCGCCGCGCTGGCTGAGACGGCAGCGTTGCCCATTCCTCCACCGAAGCCGGCAGAGAATATCGCGCACCAGTAACGCTTCAAGACAGCCAGGAAAGAGAGCCGAACCTACCCAGGTTCGGCTTTCCTCATTGGCGGCAATGCGTAGGCTTATCTGCGCTAGACCGTCCGCCGTCCGCCCGATACGAAGTGCATGACCAGCGAGATTACCGCGAAGATCAGGAGGATGTGAATGAGGAAACTGCTGACGTGAAACATGAAAAATCCGCCAAGCCACATGAGGACGAGGACAACTGCGAGGATTAGGAACATGAGAAGGCCGCCTTACTTGAGATGGATTGAAAAGCATTTATAACCACAACCCACCGTAAGAGCCGTTTGCCTGTTTCCGCGTTGCTTGGCTGGCTAAATTCTCTCCTGTGTTGCGTCTGGATAACAAAAACAACCGGGAGAGCATCTACCTACAAGTCACATGTCAATCTCCCCGGAGGCACTTCGTGCTTATCGTCATCATCATCCTGCTGATTCTCGTCTTTGGTACTTTTCCGTCTTATCCATATTCGCGCAATTGGGGTTACTATCCGGCTGGCGGCCTCGGAACGATCCTTCTGATCGTTGTGATTCTCTGGCTGCTCCACGTAATCTAGCGGGAAGTTTTGACGCTTCACGGGCACCGATAACTTCGTTAGGATAGGAGGCGTACGTACGATGTGCGCCTCTCCTATGACCTCTCACACCCTCTCTCCCGCCGGCAATCTTCGTCTCAGCGAACTGGCACCACATTTTGTCCAGTCAGAGATTCGCGCCATGACCGTCGCCTGTGCGGAGATGGATGGCATCAACATGGCGCAGGGTGTTTGCGATACCGACCCGCCGCATCCGGTAGTCGAAGCGGCTATCGCCGCGATCCGTTCCGGTCACAACATCTATACGCGGATGGACGGGATCGCTCCCTTGCGGGAGGCGATTGCGCAGAAGTTTGCGAGCTTCAATCGACTGGTGGTCGATCCGAACACGCAGGTGCTGGTGACCAGCGGCGCGACCGGCGCGATGCACGCTGCCCTGCTGGCGCTGCTGAATGCGGGCGACGAGTGCGTGGTGCTGGAGCCGTTCTATGGCTATCACGTGAGCACGCTGAAGATGATGAAGGTTGCTCCGGTGGTCGTGCCGCTGGAGGGGTCGGAGTTTGGGTTGGATGCGGATCGGCTGCGCGCTTCGATCACGCCGCAGACACGCGCGATCCTTATCAATAGCCCATCGAATCCATCGGGCAAAGTGTTTTCGAAGGTTGAGCTCGACGCGCTGGCTGAGGTGGCAATCGAGTTCGATCTTTTTGTATTTACCGACGAGATGTACGAGTACTTTATCTACGACGGCGCGCGACATATCAGTATTGCCACGCTGCCGGGAATGGCTGAACGCACGATTACGATCTCGGGGTTTTCGAAGACGTTCTCAGTGACGGGATGGCGGCTGGGGTATCTTGCGGCAAGCGAGCGCTGGCTGCCGGCCATCGCCCTTCCCCGCTGCAGCACGGTGCTGCGGCTGGGCTGTTGCAGCTGCCGCAGAGCTTTTATGACGGGCTGACGGAAGAGTACCAGGGCAAGCGCGACTTGATTTGCGCTGCGCTGACGCGGGCGGGGCTGACGCCGTCGATCCCGACGGGGGCGTACTACGTGCTGGCGGATGCTACGCGGATTCCTGGAGAGGATGCCAAGCAGAAGGCACGGCGGTTGTTGTCGGATGCCGGGATTGCGGCGGTTGCGGGGTCGGCGTTTTTTGCGGCTGATGCGAATGGTGTGAATCCGGGTGAGAACTTGCTGCGGTTCTGCTTTGCGAAGAAAGATGATGAGCTGGCAGAAGCGTGCCGGCGGTTGGATGCGTATCGGGGCTAGCAGTAAACCCATGTCCGAAAATCCGGACCCTTCGGCAAGCTCAGGGCAGGCTGCGGGCACCCAGGGTATTTGGGATAAAAGAAAAGCCGCAGTGGCAAAGGCCACCGCGGCTTTCGTGTTTTGCGCGAAGCGCTACTCGCCGTCCGCGCAGGACGACCCGCCGGCGATCGAGGGGATTAGCATGACTTCGTCGCCGTCTTCGAAGTGGTGGGCGTCGCCGCCTAGGAAGCGAATGTCTTCGTCGTTGACGTAGACGTTGACGAAGCGGCGGAGCTTGCCGTGCTCGTCTTTCACGTTCTGCGCTAGCGCGGGGAACTTGGTGTCGAACTCGGCGAGCAGGCCGGGCAGGTTTTCGGCTTCGGACTCAAAGGACTTTTGTCCGTCGGTGTGGCGGGCGAGGGCGGTGGGCAGAACAATCGTTACACTCAACGCGCACCTCCTGCCAGCACTGCGTCGCTGATCAACCGGCCGTCGACGGCGCGGATGTACTCGTCGAAGGCGGCGAGTTTTGGCTTCACGGCGCGCTCGCTGGCGAAGCAACCTTCAAGCGCGTCGGTGGTCTTGAGGCCGTTGCCCGTGATGCAGGAGACGGTGAGCTGGTCGCGAGAGATGCGGCCCTGTGAGTAGAGCCGCGCGGTGACCGCGGTGGTGACGCCGCCGGCGGTTTCGGTGAAGATGCCTTCGTCCTCGGCGAGCTCCTGGATGCCGGAGACGAGCTCGACGTCGGAGACATCCTCGGCCCAGCCGCCGGTTTCCTGAATCATTTTCGCGGCCGCGGGACCGTCGGCAGGATTTCCAATAGCCAGCGAGCGGGCGATGGTGTTGGGGCGCTGCGGCTCGATGTAGTCCCAACCATTTTTGACGGCGTGCGCGATGGGAGAGCAGCCGGTGGCCTGTGCGCCGAAGAAGCGAACGTCCTTGGGCTCGACCAGGCCGAGCGCGATGAGTTCCTTGAAGGCCTTGCGGATCTTGCGGATGAGCGAGCCGCCGGCCATGGGGCAGACGATGTTGTCGGGCAGGCGCCAGCCGAGCTGTTCGGCGATTTCGTAGCCGACGGTCTTCGATCCCTCCGCGTAATACGGGCGAAGGTTCACGTTGACGAAGCCCCAGTTGTACTCGTCGGCGATCTGCGTGCAGAGGCGGTTGACGTGGTCGTAGTTGCCGTCGATGCGCACCAGGCGCGCGCCGTAGACCTGGGTGTTGAGAATCTTCGCGTACTCGAGGTCGGCGGGCACCAGGATGCAGGCCTTGAGGCCGAGGCGGGCGGCCTGCGCGGCGGTGGAGTTCGCCAGGTTGCCAGTCGAGGAGCAGCCGACGGTGGTGAAGCCGAAGCCCTGCGCGTTGGCCAGCGCGACCGCGACGACGCGATCCTTGAAGCTGAGCGTCGGGAAACAGACAGCGTCGTTCTTGATGTAGAGGTTGTCGGCGCCGATGCGCTTGCCGAGATTCTTCGCGCGAACCAGCGGCGTGAAGCCGACGGGGAGGTCGGGGAGAAAGCCCTCGGGGATGGGGAGAAGTTCTTTGTAGCGCCAGATGTTGGCTGGGCCGGCGGCGATGGTTTCGCGCGTGAAACGGCCGCGAACCGATTCCAGATCGTACTGGACTTCTAGGGGCGCAAGGCAGTCTGGGCAGCCAGACAGAGGCCTATTGCCATAGCTCTTGCCGCATTCGTTGCAGCGTAGCTCGTACTTCGTACAGGAAGACACCATTGTTCGACTCCGATGGTCGAAGGGTGATGGTCCTGGAAGCCGCTCTCTTGTCTGGGGGTCTCGGTACGGAGGTTCGTGGAGGTCAGGCTCAGATACGGGTCTGCGTCCACCGAATCTCATGTACCCTGTGGCTTGCGCCTCCAGGAGAGAGTTGACACCGGTACTGTGGTCTGTCCGGTTGTCGTGGCGTCGTAGGGCTCGTCCCTCAACCACTCTGCATGAAATCCGACCCGCCGAAGCGAGAGGAATATTTAAGGTTTATCACCAATGTCGGGGGTTTGCAACCTTGGTTTCCACAACAGGATCGAGGGCGGCGCAGCGACGGTGATCACATGGGGCGTCCCCCGCGGGTTCTATACTCACAGACAGATCATGCCGACGATGAACGAATTCGGAGCCGAAACTACTGAAAACACGGGCGCGCCTGCAGTGCCGGCGATTGCGCTGAACCGGGTTTCGCGGCTGTATGGCAGCTTCGTTGCCCTGCGTGAGGTGACTGTTTCATTGGCCGCAGGATCCAGCGTCGTGATGCTGGGAGAGAATGGCGCGGGCAAATCCACGCTGCTCAAGGTGATTGCGGGGCTGCAGTCGCCAAGCTACGGGACGGTGTCGATCTTTGGCGAGAGCCCGCGGGATCAGCGCGGGGTGGTGGCGTATATGAGCCACTCGACGATGCTTTACGACGAGCTGACGGGGATTGAGAACCTGACGTATTTTGGCAGCCTGCACGCGGAAGGCGCGGGGCGGAGCGTGCTGCGGGAGAAGGCTGTGGAGGCGCTGATCGAGGTGGGACTTGATCCGGCGAATGAGCGGCGCGTGGGCGAGTATTCGCAGGGCATGCGGCAGAGGGCGTCGCTGGCGCGGGTGCTGCTGTCGGAGCCGGATCTTCTGCTGCTGGACGAACCGTTTTCGAACCTGGATGTCGGCTCGGCGCAGAGCATGATTACGCGGCTGCTGGCGTACATCGCGCGACCTTCGCGCAGTGGGCTCGCGCGCACGCTGCTGCTGACCACCCACCAGGCGGAGCTGGCGCGACCGCTGGCGCAGAGCACGCTGACACTGAGCGCGGGGCGGCTGGTCTCGCTGATCGAGACGCCGCGATGAGTCCGACCAAGACTGCACATCCGAGCAAGACCAACGCTGCGCGGCAGCTTGATGCGCTTGGGATTTCCTACGAGCTCCGCACGTACGAGGTTGATCCCGACGATCTTACCGCGATCTCCGTGGCGCGCAAGATTGGGTTGCCGCCGGAGCAGGTGTTCAAGACGCTGGTAACGCGGACACACGATGGCGGACATTTATTTGCGGTGGTGCCGGGAGATTCCGAGCTTGATCTGAAGAAGCTGGCGGCGATTGCGGGCACACGCAAGGTGGAGTTGGCCTCGCTGAAGGATGTTGAGCCGCTGACCGGGTACATCCGTGGCGGCGTTACGGTGCTGGCTGCGAAGAAGCCCTTCCCTGCTTTCGCCGATGAGACGATCGAGCTGTTCGATGTGATCTCCGTCTCGGCGGGGCAGCGGGGCTTGCAACTGATTCTTGCGCCTGCGGATTATCTCCGCGCAACGCAAACGACGCTCGCCGATTTGACCAAGGCACCCACTGGAGGACACGCATGAACTACGCGCAACACGTCCTCACGCATCTGCGCAAGGATCTGCGGCTGGAGTGGCGCACCAAGGACTCGATCAACGGCATGCTGTTCTTTGCGCTGCTGGTGGTGGTGGTGCTGGCCATGGCGTTCGATCCGGCGTCGTATCCAACAATGACGCGGCAGATCAGCGGCGGCCTGCTGTGCGTTGCGGTGCTGTTTGCGGCGATGACGGCGCTGAACCAGTCGTGGGCGCGCGAAACCCACAACAATGTGCTGGACGCGCATCGGCTTTCGGCGGCGCCGGCGTCGGCACTCTTCGTCGGCAAAGCGCTGGCGAACTTTCTGTTTGTCACGGCGGTCGAGGTGGTCATGGCGCCGATCTTCACCGTCTTCTACAACCTGCATCCGCTGGGCGACACCTGGAAACTGCTGTTCATACTACCTTTGGGCACGTGGGCTTTAGTGGTCAATGGGACGTTCTTCGCGGCCCTGAGCCTGCGCTCGCGCAATCGCGAGACGCTGCTGCCGCTGGTGCTTCTGCCCATCTCGATGCCGGCGCTGCTGGCGATGATCCAGGCGACCACGGCCGTGCTTACGGGTGAGTTTGAGCCGACATTATGGATCAAAGTTCTGGTCGCCTATGTGATTGTCTTCACAACGGCATGCGTGCTCTTGTTCCAGACTATCCTTAGCGCGGATTAGGGGCCGAACGTTGCACGGGCTCCCTCCGCGCAGACCAACAAAGAGCTAAAATCATCGATGGTGACTAACATTCGAAAATCTCCCGGAACGATGCCGAAATGGGCGCTGGCGTACTTTGGACTTACGCTCGTCGTGCTGGCCTTCGGCTTCTACGAAGCGATGACCGCGCCGAAGGAAGCCACGATGGGTAACCTCTACCGCGTGTTCTTCTACCACCTGCCGCATACGATCCTGAGCTTCGTGTTTCCGTATCTGAACTGCGGCGCTTCGTTTCTCTATCTCTATTGGCGCAACCGCAACGTGGAGCGTGCAGCCGCCGCCGACGCGTTCGCCCTGGCCTCAGCCGAAATCACCGTGCTCTACGCGAGCATCGGCCTGGCAACCGGCATGCTCTGGGGCCGCGCGGCCTGGGGCATCTGGTGGGCGTGGGACGCGCGCATGACGACCTACCTCCTGCTATGGCTGCTCTACGTCAGCTACCTGCTGGTGCGGCGTTTCTCGGCCACGGGACAGACGGCGGTCATCTCCGCCGTGCTGGCCATCTTCGCCGCCATCGACGTTCCGATCTGCTTCATGTCGATCCGCTGGTGGCGCACGCAGCATCCCTCGGCGGTGTTCGGTGGCGGCGACAACTCCGGCATCGATCCCAGCATGGTGCCTGCGGTTCTCTGGAACATGCTCGCATGGGCGATGTGGGGAGCCTTCCTTATCGGCATGCGCTATGCGATTGAGCGCCGGCGGCAACGCCAGTCCAATGCCCACGCGCTGGGCTTCCTGGGCGATGAAACCCCGCAAATATTTCAGGAGGCGCGATGATTCCCTTCCACACACTCTCGGAACGCCATCTCGTATACGCCTATCTCGTCGTGTGGCTATTTCAGTTTGGATACATCGCATGGTTGGTCGCGCAATGGCGCAAGAGCCGGGGATGAAGCCTGCACGACGCGCTGTCACTCATCTCAAGCTGGGGCCTTCGCGTGCGCTGGGCTTGCTGCTGCCTTTGATATTGGCGGGCTGCGGGCGCGATCGCTTCCCGAGTTATCCGGCGAACTATCACGAGTTCGCCTATGTATCCAATGGCACGAGTAATACCGTCACGGTGCTAGACCTGGTGTATCTGCGC